>NZ_JBKVQF010000004.1:0-181919 GCF_046969025.1 Waltera sp.
CCTTGCCAAGGGCTACGGGGATTTGATAGCATTTCTTTACTAACTTTCCATTTACATTAATGGAACGTAAAGGAATCTCCATCTTCGATAATACAGATCATGGTCTTGCCGGTATTGAGGATGATCTCGTCCCCGTTGTCATCGTAATATCTGGTGGCACTGTAATCGGAAGTCTTCTCCCAATTCACATGTATTCCTCTGCCATTGGTGAAGAACCAGCCGTCCCGGGTGGTGTCATGACACTGAAAAGCCAGATACCCCTCGCCCAGTTCCTCGTGAAACGTATTCTGTACCAGAATATTTTTGAAAGTCAGCTGCTCTCCGGTGGCGGCATCTATATGAGGGCCGTCTGTGCTGCCGGACAGATGCTGGGAACGGTAATAGAGGCCGTCATCCTCGTTAAATTCAAAATAACACCTTGTCAGCGGATAACACCCGGACATATCGATATAGGTGGCATCCTTTGCTTTGGCACCGTACTGCCCAAGGGTGTTCGGTTCCGCCTTGGTGGCAAACCTGAAATGATTCTCATCGCTGAGTCCGCGGTATCCCAGGCTGTAGCCCTTTTTCTCGATCACCTTCTGCAGACCTTCACCGGAAGCATAAGCATTGTGGGGCTTGTTACGGTCGGTAGTACGGAAAAAGGCAGCCTCATCACTGCCGGAGGTACCGTCTACATCCTGAGTATCCGGCTGCGCCAGCAGCTCATTGATGAAAAACGGACCGCCGAAATGTACGATAAAAGCATCCCATTCGAATGCCCAGTAAGCATAATAATCACGAAGACTGCGTATATTGCCGATCTTGTCCAGATTCTGCCAGTCTTCGTAGATTGCCATCATCCGGGTCATACGGTTCTCTACATTCGCCTCATAAATAATAGAAGCATCGGACAGACTGTATTGTGGGATCGCAGAGGCCTCATTAGGAATCATTACGGCAATGGGGCGTGTGGCAGCCACATCGGCATCCACCCATTCGTTCGTAAGACGGCTGCGGACCATGCCCTCAGCGGGAGGAGTGGAATCATCCTCTACAACGATCGTTACGGGATCCGGAAGCTTTTCCCCGGAAGAAACCGTGGAGGAATCCGGGCTGTTATCCGGGAGGATCGGACGGACCGGGGAATCGGAGTTACCCGTCTGTCCACATCCGGTAAGCATCATGGAGACAGTCAGCAGAAGAGGCACCGCAGTCTGCAGAAACTGCCGTCGAAATTTATATTTACACATATAATCACACCTCGATCGGTTATCAGAGTAAGAAGCTGTAAATGACCACGCCGCATAAAATGCCTAACAGCGCACCCATCAACACCTGCAGGGGAGTATGTCCCACGAATTCCTTTAATTTATCATGGGCGGAAATCTCACTGCGGCCCATATCTTCGAAGACCCTCAGCATTTCGTTCAATACCTGTGCCTGAATACCGGTCTCTCTGCGTACTCCCATAGCATCATACATTACAATGATCGCCAGGATCAGGGAAATGGCAAATTCAAAGCTTCCCGCACCGTATTCGTAGCAGACCGCTGTTACCAGGGCACATACGGTAGCAGAGTGAGAACTGGGCATACCGCCGCTGCCGACCAGACGCTCCGCAACGAATTTCTTGGAGACGATCAAATGGATCAGCGTCTTCAGAACCTGTGCCACCAGCCAGCCGAAGGCTGCAGTCAGGAAAATGGTATTGCTGAAAAACTGTTCAAAAAAAGTCATAAATAACCTCGTTTCCTATATGCTGTAGTTTGCAGAACAGACATATATAAATCCAGTATAATCCAAAAAGCGGAAAAAGTACAGTGTTGACCTTGAAATGATGCATCGAAGGATAGTATAATATAGCTGTTACCTGTCGCACAGTGGCGCAGATAAGCCTGAAAAAGCGACAGGAAAACATAAGGAGATTACAAAATGAGCTTATTGAGCGTGATCGTTCCCTGCTATAATGAAGAAGAAAGCGTTGCCCTGTTTTATCAGGAATTGACGAAAAATGATCCCTTTTTCAAGGAAAAGGAAATAGAACTGGAGCTTCTCTATATTGATGACGGTTCCAAAGACGGCACTGTGAGAGAAGTGAAAAAGCTGATCGAACAGGATTCCCGTGTGCATATTGTCTCTTTCTCCAGAAATTTCGGGAAGGAAGCGGCGATGTTTGCCGGACTGGAAAAGTCGAAGGGCGATTACGTGGTTATGATGGATGTGGATCTGCAGGATCCGCCTTCCTTGCTGCCGGAGATGTTTGAATGGATCTGGCAGGGGTATGATTCTGTAGCGACCCGCCGCGTGACCCGCAAGGGCGAACCGCCGATCCGCAGCTTTTTTGCCAGAAGATTTTACCATCTGATGAAGAAGATTTCCCAGACGGAAATGATGGACGGAGCGAGAGATTATCGCCTGATGACCAGACAGATGGTGGATGCCATCCTGTCCATGCGGGAATATAATCGTTTTACCAAAGGAATCTTCGGCTGGGTCGGCTTTAAGACCAAATGGCTGGAATATGAGAATGTAGAGCGCGCCAAGGGCGAGACCAAGTGGAATTTCTGGAAGCTCCTGGTATATTCCCTTGACGGTATCACCGCATTTTCCACGGCACCGCTTCTGATCGCTTCCTTTGTGGGCGTGCTGTTCTGCATCATTGCCTTTTTGATGATCATATTTATCATCGTGCGGAAGCTGATCTTCGGAGATCCGGTGTCCGGCTGGCCTTCTCTGGTGTGCATCATCCTGATGACCAGCGGCGTACAGTTTTTCTGTACGGGTATTCTGGGGCAGTATCTGGCAAAGGCATACATGGAAGTAAAACGCCGTCCGATTTACCTGGTAAAAGAGGAAATTTAAGAAAAACCGCATAAATATCCGTTTTTTATGTACGTAAAAATGTTACAAAATAGGGGTAAAATGTAACATTTTTAGTTTCTTAACTATATTTTAACGGAAAAATGTCTTTTCAAATATCGACAGCTATGATATGATTTCTCTATCAGTCACTGCAGAGGAGCAATACTCGACAAGTAAAAAGGGGGACTTGTTTTGGATATTGTTGCAGTAAAAGATTCAGAGTTAGAGAGATATGTAACCAAAATCATGTTGGAGATAGGGGTGCCGGCGCATTTGAAGGGTTATCACTATTTGCGTGATGCAATCATTTTGTCAGGGAAAGACATGGAGGTAGTAAGCAGCGTTACCAAGCTGTTATATCCCACCATCGCGAAACATTTCAAGACCACAGATCAGAAAGTGGAACGCGCGATCAGGAACGCCATTGAAGTGTCCTGGTCCAGAGGAAATGTGGAGACATTCGAAAAGATTTTTGGCTATTCTGTAGCCTCCGGAAGGACAAGACCTACGAACAGCGAGTACATCGCACGTATCGCCGACAACATCCGACTGGATTATAAGGCTATGTAACATATTAATTTTAATTATTTGGAACAGGGAGAGTTTGTTAATTAAGCAGATGCAGTATTCTCCTCTGCAGACTGAGAAAGACCGCGTATCGGAATGGGGAAGTTTCCGGTACGCGGTTTTTTGTTGTATGGAAATGCTGTTATATTTGTCAAGTCCATATAAATATGGTAAGATGTACAAAAGCCCGTGTAAGAAAAAGGCGGGTATGGGAGATGAAATGACTTTTCGCACATCGGATATTTTGATCGGGGGGAGCCTGATCATTATCGGGCTGACAGAGATCGCCCATTTGGCAGGCTGCCTGTTAGGGTGGTCTTTTTTGACTGTAACGGATCTACTGCTGGCAGAGGTGGGAATCGTTCTTCTGGCGGCAATATTATTGTCTGTAATATCCAGACAGACACGAAAACGGGCCACAGCCGGTAAAAATGATCCGGTTGCGGATCAAAACAGCGGGACAGACACGGCAAAGGAAAAAAGCACACAGATTCTCACAGGCATCCTGGCATTTCTGATCCTGCTGCAGATTCTGCGGATACTGACGGGGAACCGCATGTGGCTGACCGGAGATATGACGGTGGAGACCGTGAACACATTTCTCAGGGAAAATGCTGTTTATACCGTGAATCCTCTCACGGGGACGGCATATTCGATGGGGATGTCCTTACGGTTGAAAATATTGTGCCTGCCCACTCTGTACGGGGCCATCAGCCGTTTTACGGGTATGGCACCCGTAGACGTGGTGTATCGTCTGATCCCCTGCATTACGCTGCTGTTGTCTTATGTAGCTTACGGAAGCCTGGGGAAAGCACTTTTTCCGGAAAATTCTGTGAAAAGACGGACGTTTTTGCTGATCGTGGGAATACTGTTCAGTACAGGGGCCTATATGCCCGGAGTGGATGGATTTGATGTGTTTTACGGAGGATTCCGCGGTGTGACGATCCGGGCGGCGGTGTTGCTTCCGTATCTGCTGTCCTGTCTGATGGACAGAAAATATACGGGCGTGATCCTTTGTATCCTGGCGGAGGCCTGCATAGTCTGGACCCTGTATGGCGCGGGAGTCTGCCTGCTTGTTACTGTGGCATGGCTGATACTTGGAGCGTTGGTTTCCCAGTTCCGGAAACGATGGGAAAAACGGAAAATGACTGATGCACATGGCAGGTC
Source organism: Waltera sp. (assembly GCF_046969025.1). Taxonomy (NCBI): domain Bacteria; kingdom Bacillati; phylum Bacillota; class Clostridia; order Lachnospirales; family Lachnospiraceae; genus Waltera; species Waltera sp. The sequence goes on from NZ_JBKVQF010000004.1 coordinate 4,579, forward strand.
AGGAGAGGAGGCTACAGAATGATGACACTTCTGCAGTCCGCCCTGACAGGCTGGACCGACTATACACAACATGGAAAATTTGCGGCACTTTTGCTGCTGGCGATCCTGTATCTGGGATTTGTCCTCTATGGTTCCGGAAAGGAAGCCAATGCATCCGGGGCGGAAAAAGCACGGAAACGGCTGTATCTTTACGGAGCGCTGGTGACATTTGGCTGTATCTGTCCCGTAACGGCACTGATCCTGTTAAAATACCAGACCGCCTTTTACTCTTATGTATGGATCTGGGCGGCGGTACCCCAGACAGCATTGATCGCATGGGCAGCAACGGACTTTCTGTGTAACCTATTAAAAGAGAAAAGCCTGCGAAACGGGATGGCTGTGCTGATCCTGCTGGGCATCCTGTTCCTGGGTGGAAACCCGGTGTCGGAATGGACCGTGGCACAGACAACGCAGATACCGGCACTGACGGGAATGCCCGGACAGCAACAGGGAACTCCCACCAGGGAAATTCTGGAGCAGCTTTCTGTATACAATGCGGAAAAAGGAAACTCACGGGAATACAGTCTGTGGGCGCCGAAGGAGGTCATGGAGGCTGCCAGAGCCTACAGCGCTGAGATCCACCCGGTATACGGCAGAAGCATCTGGGATGCATCGCTGGGCAGCTACTCCTATGATACCTATGAGACCTGGCAGGAAGATATGTATCTGTGGATGAGCCACCTGGAGACTACCGGGGAGACGGAATATCTGCGGACAGATGAAAATACCACGACAGAAGCCGGTGGCAGGAAAATAGATTTTGCTGCGTGCCTTGACAGCGCCGGGAAGGCCGGTATAGACTACATTTTATTGCCGGAGGACTTGTCGGAGGATGTACAGAAGGAATTGCAAGAGGCTGCGGACGGCAGACTGCGGTCCTTTGGCGGATATTTCCTGATCGTGATGTAAGTAAGCATCTTGCGGAAAGATAGGGAAAATTATAACGATTTGTAAGAATTAGGAACAGGAAAGCAAAATGGAACAGGAACTGATCAGTATTGTGGTGCCGGTGTACCGGGCAGAACGTTATATAGAAGAAACGATGGACTGCGTCCGGGCACAGACGTATCCACACTGGGAACTGCTGCTGGTGGAGGATTGCGGCCCGGATCGCAGCAGGGAGATCATAGAACAATATATTCAGAGAACCGGAGACACGAGAATCCGTCTGCTGACTCACTCTACGAATCTGGGGGCGGCGAGAGCACGTAATCTGGGAGTCAACGAAGCAAAAGGCCGGTATCTGGCCTATCTGGATGCAGATGACCTGTGGACACCGGACAAGCTGGAAAAAGAGCTGGCTTTTCTGAAAGAGAAACAGGCAGCCTTTGTGTTTACCGGCTATGAATTCGCCGATGAGAATGGCAAGGGTATCGGAAAGATTGTCCGTGTGCCGGCCACGATTACTTATAAAGAAGCTTTGAAAAATACCACAATCTTTACCAGTACCGTGATGTTCGATATGGAACAGCTGTCGAAAGAACAACTGCAGATGCCCCAGATCAAGAGTGAGGACACTGCCCTGTGGTGGAGAATACTGCGGGAGGGTTATGTAGCTTGTGGTTTGGACCAAAATTTGGTAAAATATCGGAGAGCAGGGAAATCCCTGTCATCGAATAAGCTGGAAGCTTTGCGGAGGATCTGGAATCTGTACCGTAAGGCGGAAGGCATGTCAGTGCCGAACAGTGCCTGGCATTTCTGCTTCTGGGCGGTACGCGCCGTAAAACGCAGAGTATAGGAGGAGTTTGTTTTGAATACAAACGGTAATTATTATGAAAACCGACTGCGGAAAAGGGAATCCTTTAAGCGTCTGATCAATATAGGGTTGTCGATGATCTGTCTGTTGCTGGAGATCAGCCTGTTTGCCTACATGTGGCAGTTCCATTTCCAGTTCCAGCTGGTAGATCCCCTGCAGAAGATCTGGTATCGTGGCTTTCTGCTGGAAAACGGTATCTACAGTGCAATCCTGATATTTTTCTCCGTGACCTACGGCGGCATGCGTCTGGGATACATGAAAAACACGGAGATTATTTTCTCCCAGGTGTTTGCAACCCTGATGGCGGATGTGCTGATCTATGCGGAACTGTGTATGATGGCCCGTAGCATTTTTCCGGCGGATATGTTCCTGTTGATGGTATTTTTACAGATCATAGCGGTGACCATCTATGCCAATATTGCCAACAAGATCTATCGTACAGCATTCCCGCCCAGAGAGCTTCTGCTGATCCACGGCGATCGTCCCATCGAAGACATTGTCAACAAATTTGAAAGCCGTAAGGACAAATATAAGATCACAAAATGCGAGCACATCAAAAAGGGTACAACAGAGCTGTGTCGTGAGATTCTGGATAATTACCGGAACGGTGAGATCAATGCGGTAGTAATCTGGGATATTAATGAAAAGGATCGTAATATTATTCTGAAATTCTGCTATGCTCATTCCATCCGTGTCTATGTCATGCCTAAAATATCAGATGTTATTTTAGTTGGCTCCGAGGAACTGCATGTATTTGACACGCCTATCCTGCTGACCAGAGAGTACTCCCTGAGCATGGAGCAGCGGTTCATCAAGCGATCTATCGATGTGATCTGCTCGTTGATCCTGTTGGTGGTGACTTCACCGCTGATGCTTCTGACAGCGCTTGCCATCAAGCTTTATGACGGCGGACCTGTATTGTACAAGCAGGTGCGCTGCACCACAGGACAGAGGGAATTCTATATTATGAAGTTCCGCAGTATGCGCACTGATGCCGAGAAGGACGGCGTGGCACGTCTGGCACAGAAAGGGGATAAGCGTATCACTCCCGTGGGTAAGGTGATCCGCAAATGCCGACTGGATGAACTGCCCCAGCTGATCAATATTCTGCGGGGAGATATGTCTTTCATCGGCCCCAGACCGGAGCGCCCGGAGATTATTGCACAGTACATGGAAGTCATGCCGGAGTTCGCATTCCGTATGAAGGTGAAAGCGGGACTGGCCGGTTTCGCACAGGTATACGGAAAGTACAATACTTCTCCGTATGATAAATTAAAACTGGATTTAACATATATCGAGAATTATTCTGTGTGGCTGGATCTTAAATTGATGCTTCTGACACTGAAGGTATTGTTCTGGCCGGACAGTACCGAGGGTGTGGAGAGCGAACAGGTAACGGCTTTCAAGGCAACCTACGATGGTCGTGCCGAGAAGGATGACGACTGAGAAGGCAGGAGGTAGACGCATGGAAGTAAGCTACGGAAAAGAGCCCTTCGACCTGAGACTTATGTGTCTGCGGCTATGCCGCAATCTGTGGAAAATACTGGCTGTGACAGTAGTGGGAACATTACTGTTCGGTGGCGGTTATTATGTAAAAAATGTGGTGCTGCAGCCCGATCCAGGGTATGCGGCTTCTTCCACTTATAAGGTAGAATATAAAGAGAACCCCAATGCGGCGGGTGCGTACTACATTAACGAGGCTACATGGAACACCATGATCCATACGGGAGAATTCCTGGATGGTGTGGAGAAGCATCTGCAGGAGGCTGTGGAACGGGGAGACAATGGAGCTTCGGAAGCACTGTCTCTGGGCAGAGATCAGTGGATCGCAGACCTCTCGGCAACACTTCCCTCGGATTTCAGTGTTCCGGTGACACAGGCGGCAACTCAGGATCCGGAGATGAGTATTGCTCTGGCCCATGCAGTGGAGGATACCATGTGTGACGAATTTGCAGAGAGTATCGTGGAGATCGACCGGATCAAAGTGCTGGATCACGGAGATTTTGCAGAAGTCGTGGTACCGGATGTGCGCCCGGTGCGGGCAGTCATTCTGGCGGCGGTATTGTCTCTGTTTTTTGCAGTAGTCCTCTTTTTGCTGGTGGAGATCTCGCAGGACAGCATCTGGCTGCCGGCAACACTTCGCAGACGCTACGGACTGAACAGTCTGGGAACGGTGCGCAGTGTGGGATTTGCGGAAAATCTGATGTATACGCTGGAGAAAGTGTACGATAAAAAGCAGGCAAAGGAGTCCGAAAATGCGGAAATCTGCCGTGTGGCAGTATGTGTGGCACTGCCGGAAGCGGATCCGAAGGAAGTCGTGGAGGATTTGCAGAAGCTGGCTAAGACAGGTAAGATCCGGAAGGGAATACCGGTGGAATATGTAGCGGTTCCCAGTCCGTTGTTATGCCCGGAGAGTGGAGAGACACTTCGTAAGGCAGATGCATTTCTGCTGGCGGTGCCGGCCGGAGAACGGGTAGGAAAGAGACTGGAAGCGGTATTAGAGTATCTGCATACCCAGGACTGCTCTGTGGACGGAGCCTTCCTGTGGAATGCGGATGAACAGCTGATTCGCAGCTATTATTTTCTGCCGGGAGCCATACAGACACAGAATACAGAACACGGAGGAGAGCAGGCATGAAGGTAGAAGTTCTGGCATCGGTAATGAATGCTTCTCTTCCGGAGACCGTACAACATATGAACCTGCAATCGGACGCGGTGATCATCAATCAGTGCGACCGGCTGGGGCAGGAGGAAATGCAGATATCTCCGGGGAACGGAAGAATCCGTTTCTGCAGTTTTCCCGACCGTGGCATCGGCAGAAGCCGCAATGAGGCCATTCTTCGGGCGGAAGGGGACATCTGCCTTTTTTCGGATGCAGATATTGTGTATGAAGATGGTTATGAGGCGGCTGTTCTTGCGGAGTTTGAACGGAATCCCCGGGCCGATATGATCATTTTCAATATCGAGGTGGAGGAAGAACGCCGCACCTACCATATTACGGAACGGAAACCGGTACGCTGGTATAATTGCGGGCGGTATGGAGCAGTCAGCTTTGCTGTACGCAGAGAAAGCTTGCTGCAATCTGGTATTACGTTCTCCCTGCTGTTTGGCGGTGGAGCAAAATACAGCAATGGAGAAGACAGCCTGTTTTTAACGGAGTTTATTAAAAAAGGCTGCCGGGTATATACTGCACCGGTGACCATCGGCAGAGAGGAAGCCGGGGAATCCACCTGGTTTCATGGCTATAATGAAAAATTTTTCCATGACAGAGGAGTATTGTATCATTATCTGTATGGATGGTTGGAATGGCCGCTGGCGCTGAGGTTTTTATATGCGCATAAGGGCATGTTGTGCACAGAGGTAAGCCTGCAGCAGGCCAGACAGTGGATGCGTGACGGCATCCGGGAGGCAGGAGGACGATAGCTTGCTTTTTGGAAAAAAGGCCATAAAGAAAGGAGGTTCCACATGGAGAAGAGCGCACTGGTGTATATCATATTGACAGCTGTTACCGTAGCATTCGGTTTTCTGGTAAAAAATCGTGACTATACGATAGAATATCTGTCCGGCAGACGCTCCTTTCGTGGGAATACCTCCGGGGATCTGATGGCGGCCGGGCCGGACAGACAGCAGGCGTGCAATGCTGTGGCGGAATTCGCCATCTTCTGTCTCCTGGCCGGGGTTTCTGCCTGCCGCATTGCTGTGGGCGGTGATTACTGGGTCTACTGGCTGAAATTTCAGCTGATCGATCAAGGAAGGCATGTCTCCTACGAAACCGGTTTTGTGTATCTGGTGAAATTTTTCCATCTGATTTTCGGAGAGGGATCTTATCTTCCGATCTTTGGCTTCTTTTCCCTGATTACGGTCTTCTTTTTCCTGAAGGCACTGCATGATCAGGCGGACTGGTATGTATTTTCCCTGTTCCTGTTATTGACACAGGGTTTTTACTTTAATAGTATGAATTCGGTACGTTACTATTTCGCACTGGCACTGGCCATGTATGCGCAGAAATATGTGCTGCGGGGAGAATATGGGAAGTTTCTTCTCTGGGTGCTGATGGGCTGTACGATCCACAAATCGGTACTGCTGGTCATCCCGGCATATATTGTGATAGATCTCTTGTCCCGGATCCGGCTGAAAAAGTGGCACTATGCGGTTGGCGTATTACTGATCTTATCTCTGATCTTCGGACAGGATGTGTACCGGAATATTATCTTCCGGTTCTATCCCTATTACAAGGATTCCATGTTCGACAACGGACAGTTATCCTATGTCAACATCGCCAAATGCCTGGCAGTGCTGATACTGTGCCTGATCTATTGGAAGGACAGCGCTCAGGAAAATCGCAGAAACCGTTATTACTTCTACCTGAATCTGGCGGGACTGGTGCTCTATTCCTGCGGCTCCTTTATCCCGGAAGTATCCCGAGTGGCATATTACCTGATCCAAAGCCAGATTTTCCTGATTCCGGGTGTGCTGAAGGATGCCAGAAAAGGATGGTTCCGAACCCTGTGTATTATTGGTGTTGTTGCAGCATATCTATTGTATTTCGTAATGCTGCTGCGGGGAATGTATGATGTGGAGATACGGCTGCTTCCGTATCTAAACTGGATCTTTAATTAAAAGAGGATTTAATTTATGAAAGTGCTGTGGGTCTGCAATATCATGCTTCCGGTCATAGCCGAAGCATTGCATAAAGAAGCTTCGAATAAAGAGGGCTGGCTGTCCGGTCTGTTGGAGCAGGTAGCCGCGGAGAATTCCAGTGACCTGGAGCTGGCTGTGGCATTCCCGGTGCCGGCAGATACGGAGGTGCCCTGGAGACTGCAGATAGCAATGCCATGGGAAAAAGAAGACCGGGAGCATTTACAGACAAATACAGATGCTGAAATATATAATATCACATGTTATGGATTCCACGAAGACACCGTACACCCCGACAGATATCAGCCGTTGCTGGAAGAAGAACTGCATCGGATCACGGAAGACTTTTCACCGGATGTGATCCACTGTTTCGGCACGGAATATCCACACACACTGGCAGTATGCCGGGTGTTTCCCCACAAGGAGAAGATACTGGTGGGAATTCAGGGAATCTGTACGTTGTGTGCGGAGGCATATTTTGCCGATATGCCGGAATCGGAGATCCACAAGACCACTTTCCGGGATCTGGTGAAGAAGGATACCCTGCGCAGCCAGCAGGAAAAATTTGCCCGCAGAGGTGTAATGGAGAGGGAAGCAATAGGACTTGCCGGCAATATCACCGGAAGAACCGCCTGGGACAGGGCAGTGACTACCGCGTGGAATCCCAAGGCACATTATTATACGATGAATGAGACCCTGCGGGCTTCCTTTTATGAAGGACAATGGCAGCCGGAGCACTGTGAACCCTATTCCATTTTCGTCAGTCAGGCGGATTATCCTCTGAAAGGACTGCACTATCTGCTGCAGGCCTTGCCACAGATCCGGGAGAAATATCCCCGGGTACAGGTGTATGTGGCAGGAAATGATCTGACGGCATACCGGACGCCGAAGGAAAAGCTGAAAATATCGGCATATGGCCGTTACCTGCGCAGACTGATCCGGGAAGGACAGCTGGAGGACAGGGTACACTTCCTCGGAAAACTGACCGGAGAAGAAATGAAGGAAAGATTTCTGAAAAGTCATCTGTTCCTGTGTTGTTCCTCTCTGGAAAATTCACCGAATTCCCTGGGAGAGGCCATGCTTCTGGGAGTTCCCTGCATCAGCACGGAGGTAGGGGGAATCCCCAGCCTGTTTGATGGCGGAAGGGACGGTCTGTGGTGCCGGGGACATCAGCTGTCGGAAGTGGCTGAAAATGACAAATATGCGTCAGATGCTTCTGAAAGCAAAAATAACACGCGAAATTATAAAACGACAAAAACAGAAGAATTGGAAAATATTGTAAATTCCATGGCAAATTCTATTATCGAAATGTGGAGTTCTCCGGAGAAAATACTGGAATACTCAAAAAATGCAAGAGAACATGCAAGAAAAAACCATGATAAAGAGCAGAATTTCGCAAAATTGCAGGAAATCTATGCAAACATAGCAGGGAGGAAGGAATGAAGCTGATATTTGTCTCAAACTATTTTAATCATCATCAGTTGTCCTTCTGTGATGCTCTGTATGAATTGCTGGAGGGAGATTTCTGTTTCCTGCAGACACAGCCCATGGAAGAAGAGCGGGTGAAGATGGGCTGGCAGGCCGAGGAACGTCCCTACGTGCGCTACGCTGCGAAGAATTCGTGTGCACATAAGTCTGGGGGGGAGAAAACGCCCGGCTCTGAGTCGAACAGCAACGCCGTCACAGATGCGGAAGATTTTGAGAAACTATTGTTTACCGCGGATGTGGTGATCTTCGGCGGATGCGATGACGAAAGCTATATTCAGGAGAGACTGACTGCCGGAAAACCGATCTTCCGTTATAATGAACGCTTATATAAGGAAGGGCAATGGAAGGCTGTTTCTCCGAGAGGCCTGTTGCAGAAATACAAGGATCACACCAGATACCGTAAGGCACCGGTGTATTTCCTGTGCGCAGGAGCCTATGTGCCTTGCGATTATCACCTGATCAATGCCTACCCCGGCAAAATGCTGCGCTTCGGCTATTTCCCGGAGACCAGGCATTACGAGGCAGGGCAGCCCTTCGATCACAAAGAACCGGGCAGTATTCTGTGGGCGGCCCGGATGATCGACTGGAAGCATCCGGAGCTGGTGGTGAAAACAGCATCTTATTTAAAAGAACATCTGGAAGAAAATACGTTTCATATTACCATGATCGGCGGAGGGGAACTGGAGGAAGAGACGCATCGCCTGGCAGAGGAACTCGAAGTGACCGACGTGATCACCTTTCCCGGTTTTCAAGGCCCGGAAGAAGTCCGGGCGGCCATGGAAAAGTCAGAAATCTATCTGGTCACCAGTGACCGCAAAGAAGGCTGGGGGGCAGTGGTGAATGAAGCCATGAACAGCGGCTGTGCTGTGGTGGCAGATCATATGATCGGAGCGGCTCCCTGGCTGATCCGTCAGGGAGAAAACGGCAGGATGTACCGGGACGGTGAGGAACAGGAATTATTTCGGACCGTGGAACGGCTTCTCAGGGATCCCGGAGAGTGCCGCAGACTGGGAGAAAACGCACAGCAGACCATTGTCGGGGAATGGAATGCCCGGACGGCTGCGGAAAGATTGATCGAACTGTGCCGGAAAATGAAGTTCTTGCCAGAAATGTCAGAAGAACAGGAAATGCCGGATGCCGGCCAGAATGTGATGCAGGACATCACAACACCTGCCCCGGTGATTCCACAATTATGGAATGACGGCCCCTGCTCTCCGGCCCCTGTAATCCCGGAGCGGTCTATGTATAGGAGAATAAACAGTGAACAGTAGTGTAACCAAGCAACCGCTGATCAGCGTGATCGTGCCGGTGTACAATATCATACCGTATCTGCCCCGCTGCGTGGAAAGCCTGCGGACACAGACTTACGAAAATCTGGAGATCCTGCTGATCGATGACGGTTCCACGGATGAGACACCGGCATTATGTGACCGGCTGGCAACGGAGGATGAGAGAATCCGCGTCTTCCATAAAAAGAACGGCGGGCCTTCTTCCGCCCGGAATTTCGGATTACAGCAGGCCGGGGGAGAATATGTGGGCTTTGTGGACAGCGATGACTACGTGGATGCGGATATGTATGAGCGGCTGTACGGGGCAATCGAAAAGACCGGAATGCCCGTAGCGCAGGTCGGCAGAGATGAAATCGACAAAGACGGCAATATTTTACCGAATATCTGCGAGCCGGTGGCAACGGAACAGGTGATCCCGGCAGAAGGTTTTCTGAAGGAACTTCTGATGCACCGCGGAGACTGCTCCTTCTGTACCAAGCTTTTGCGGAAGGACCTGTTTACCATAGAACAATTTCCGGTGGGGGCACTGAATGAAGATTTTCATTTATTAGTAAAAATGCTGACCCGGGAGGAAAGTGCAGTTCCGGGGATTGCATGCATTCCCGGACAGGCGTATCATGTATTTTATCGTCCGGACAGCAATACCAGAGACAAGAACCGGTTCTCCAGAGTATTCGCCGACAATATCGACAATGCGGACATGGTGCTTGCACTGGTGGATAAAAAATATCCGGAGCTGTCGGAAATTGCATTCCGGTTCGGGATCTTCCAGCGGCTGGATTATCTGCTGCACATCCCTATCGCCCAGATGACCGGGGACAACGCATTCTACCGCAGGGTGGTGCGTGACTTGCGTCACGGCTGGTGGAGAGCCATGAAAAATCCCTGGCTTACCAAAAAGAACAAGTGTTATCATACACTGTTTGCCATTGCACCGAAGGGAATCCGGGTACTGCATAAGAAACTGAAGCACATAGAGTGATGCCCGACGTAGAAGCAGGATAGAACGGGCAACACAGCAACCATAAAATAAGGAATGAGTCACGTTATATGAAGAGAAAATTGGCATTTCTGGGAGCAATTCTCCTGGCGGCATTTATATTCACCTACGAGGGCAATACCTATCAGACGCATGCATTGGATGAAGAAGATCAGGCATGGATCGAAGAAGCACGAGGGGCTTTGCAGGATATCGCAGAAGAGCGGGAAGTCATGGCACTGGTGTATCTGTGCGATGAACTTTCGATCCGTGAGGAAGCGGACGATAACAGTGCAAAAACAGTCACCGTACCCAGCGGACAGATGGTGGAGATCCTGGATGTGACAGTGGCTGAAGACTATCAGGTCTGGGAAAAGGTGTCCGCGGAGGTAAGCGGTAAGGTCTACGAGGGATATATCCCCCGGAAGTATCTGGCATGTTCCGACGAACGGTTTCTGGAATGGGAAGAACTGTACGGCATGAATCCCGGAGCGGCGGTTATGCTGGCAGAGGAAAATGCCACCGGTGTCTATGCGGACATCGAGCAGTTCCCGGAGAGCTACCGGCCGGCATTGCAGGCTTTGAAACAGAAACATCCCAACTGGACCTTTGTACGACAGAATACCGGACTGGATTTCCAGACCGCAGTCAACAACGAACTGCAGGGTGGAAAAAGTCTGGTCTATAAGAGTTACGGGGATTATTGCAAGGAAGGACAGCACAGCCCCAACTGGTATTTCGCTTCGGAAGATGTACTGAAATTATACATGGACCCCAGAAATTCCCTGCAGGAGAATGCTATTTTCCAGTTTGAACAGCTGACCTACAACGCAAGCTATCATACGGAAGAAGCGGTAAAGAATTTCCTCGAGGGAACCTTCATGAACAGCAGTCAGAACGCACCGGAGACCTCAATGAAATTCTACCATATTTTCTGGTCCATCGGTGCGGAGGAGAACCGGCAGGTCAGCCCGTTCCATCTGGCAGCCAGAGTACTGCAGGAGCAGGGAGAGGGGACATCCCCGCTGATCTCCGGCACCTATCCCGGTTATGAACATTATTACAATTATTTCAATGTGGGAGCTTCCGGCAGTACCAATGAAGAAGTGATCCGCAATGGATTGAATTATGCCAAAGATCATGACTGGCATGGAGCCTACTACTCGATCCTTGGAGGAGCGGAAGTAATCTCCGCAAGCTACATACGTAAGGGCCAGGATACCCTGTATTTACAGAAATTCAATGTATCCCCCACTGCCAGCAATCCGGTATATACCCATCAGTATATGCAGAACATCTCAGCACCCACCAGTGAGGCACTGAGCATGAAGAAACTGTATGAAAGTGCGGGAGCGCTGGAGAATACCTTTGTCTTCAAGATTCCGGTCTATGAAAATATGCCGGCCAGCCCCTGCCCGATGCCGACTTCCTCTACCAATGTGGTATTGCAGGTACCGTCGGGTTACGATGCTTCCACGATCTACGTGGACGGTATTGCCTATACACCACAGGTGCGGAATAACCGCCGTATCGTCAAACTGCCGAACGGAAATGCCCAGTCGGCGGTCGTGTACCGGTATAATGAGAACGGAGCGCCTATCGGCATGTATGTCTGGACCCTGGAATATCGTAACAATGCCTATGTGGCCACAGAACAGCCGGGACTTACGGATCTGCTGACCTACCATGGATTTTCCATCCGGATTACCGGAAAAGCGGGAATCCGCTTTAAGACCGGTATCAGTACGGACCTCAGAGCACAACTGCTGGGAAATGGTGTGAACGGCTATCATCTCAAGGAATACGGAACACTGGTCATGAACAATGCCAACCGGACAAGCTATCCCATGATCAAAGGCGGCGAAAAAGTCATCAGCGGACTGGCTTACGGTACGAATGCCAACGGCACCCATCAGGATAGTATTTATGAGACCGTGAGTGGCAGATACCGGTTCACTTCCGTACTGGTCGGCCTTCCGGCAAACCAGTATAAGGTGGAATATGCATTCCGCGGATACATCATCCTGAACAAGGATGGCAAGGACATTACCATTTACGGTCCGGTGCAGGCCCGCAGCATCTATGCTCTGGCACAACAGGTACTGAATATGGGAACCTATGCACAGGGATCGGAGGCGGATACTTTCCTGCGAAAACTGATCAGTGATGCACAATAGTTAAGAATGAAAAACAGATAGGACAAAAAGATGAAAAGAAAAGCAACAAGATTTCTGGCACTGGCCATGAGCACTGTTCTGGTAACATCCCTGACGGCCTGCGGAGATGGCAGTGATGAAAATGCGAAGGATGCCGTGACTCCCGTAGAGGCACAGCCGATGCTCTCAGAGCTGGAGCTGGAGATTCTCAATCTGGAGACAAAATATAATAAAGGAGAGTTTACCCAGGAGGATTATCTGTCATTGGCCGATGCCTACAACAGAGCGGGATACATCCGCAAACAGCGGGATATGCTGGAACAGGATTACCGGCTCTATGCGGATGAGGAAGCATTTGCTGCTCTACAGGAGATCAGCGTGAATCTGGAGGAAGAGACAGAGGGGATCCGCAGCCGTGCACAGGAAATGCAAAATGATCTGGAGCTGACCGAGTATCTGAGTGAGAGCGTGAATCTCATCGACAGCGAGGACTGGTTCACCACCATGATGCCCAAACTGAAAGAAGGACAGCGAAACTACTATCTGGAAAGAGACAGTCAGCCTCTGCTCTATGTACAGACCGGCTATACGGAAGAGGGACAATGCTTCTCCAGGGTGTGGTATACCGGAAACGACACGAAACGATTCCTGAGCCAGGAGGGTGCAACGATCCGGCTGGTAACAGTGACAGCGGCCGGTGCGGACGAGAACATCGCGGATCCGGCAGAAACTGAGAATCCCGATGCCACACAGGAAACGGGAACCACAGAAGCCAGAGCCCGGGAAAATACAACGACAGAGATTTCGGATACAACAGCGCCTCTGGCAGATACACCGGAAACCATGAAGGACTGGAACGGTACCTTCGAAGCCTGGAGCGTGGACAGCGCTACCGGAAGCATTACCCATGAACAGGGAACCATGCAGGGCGGTGTGCTCGCCGGAGACTATACCTGCGATGTCCATACCGGAGAAGGTGCGTTGGATGTCTATTCCCTCTGGAGCAACCGGGAGGGCATGGAGTATATCACTTACACGGGAAGCTTTGATTCCGAAGGAAAGATTCTGACAGAGCAGCCTTCCGAAGAAATCAAGAAAAAACTGCTGGAGGGAACAGATTATACGGATCTGGTTCTCTATGCCTATGATGCTACCGGTGAGAACTGCCTGTGGCAGGGAATCGGCGGGGATATTACCGCAGAGGAGTATCGTTTTGGCGGGGAAATGATCGGACTGGAGACCCGTCCGGAATACACGTCCTATGAGGTGACAGAGGATATGACAGCAGAGAACAATGCAAATACAGCAGAGGGAACCGGTGCCGCCACTGATGGCGGAGAGAACGGCAACGCAGCGGACAACACCACGGGTGCCATAGACAGTGATACCCCGCAGATCCGTATTTTTGACGGAGAAGTACAATGGTTTGACGGAAAATACTGGGTCAGCGCCGGTGCGGTCAGAGAAATGGCAAAACAGGATCCTTTTGCGGCTTATGAAGAAAACCATGATACCACTGCATCCGGAAGCGTCACGGGAAGCATTACCGGCAAAATCACCGGCAGTGCAGATGGCAACAGTACAGCCGGTAACGATGGGCAGACGATCACCGGCAGCGGAACCGTGTCGGGAGACAAGACCGGTGGAAGTATTCAGAAACCTGCAGCCACCCAGAATCCCGGCACCACGCCAAAGCCCACGACCAAACCTGCTGCGACAAAGCCTGCAGTCACTCCGACCCCTGCGCCCACACCGGCTCCGACCCCGGAACCTGCACAGGATGATGACGATGACGACGATGACGACGATGATGACGGCGGCAGCAGTGATTCCGGCAGTAGTGATTCCGGCAGCAACGATAGCGGAAGCAGTGACAGCGGCAGTTCCGGTGGAGACAGCGGCGGAAGTGATGTAGATATGGACTGGACACCGGATCTATTGTAAGAAAGGATATTTTATACCAATGAAACTGACAGAACGAAAGAAAATGGTATTGATCCACATCGCGTGGATCCTGGCACTGGCGGTGATCCTGTGGCCGCTGTTTACGATCGCAAAATACGATTATCCCTCTGCGGATGACTGGTCTTTCGGAAAATATATGTACCGGGCAATGCAGGCCGGAGAAGGAATCACCGGTGTATTTCATGCGATATACCAGACATTGGCACAAAATGTGTGGGAAGCCAGATTTTCCATACTGATTCTGTCGGCTTTGCAGCCTGCGGCATTTGGAGAACATTTTTACCGGATCACCCCCTATCTGATGATCGGTTCCGTGATCCTGTCCCAGTTCCTGCTGCTCAGAGAATGCATTGCGGGCCAGGCAAAGGAGAACCGCTGGCTGATCCTGCCCATCGGTATTCCCATGGCAATTCTCCAGGTGCTTTACTGCCCCTATCCGGAGGAAAGCTTTTATTGGTATAACGGTTCGGTGAATTACACTTTTGTGTATAGCTTGTCACTGGTCCTGCTGACACTGTATCTGGAAATTGCGCTTCGCGAGACCGGCAAGGCAAAGCGGGTTGTGCTTACCGTGCTGGCCTGCCTGCTGGCGATTCTGGTGGGTGGTAACAATTTTTCCACCAGCGTATCCACCATGTGCCTGTTGATCTGTCTGCAGATCTTATTCCTGATCTGCCGTAAAGATGCATTTCGCCGGACCTGGATCGTGACTCTGTTAGAGACACTCAGCGTATTGATGTGTGTGACTTCTCCGCTGACAGCCACCAGACTCAACGGCAATTTTGGCGGCAGCACAGCCACTTCCCCGCTGATGGCCATCTGGCTGTCCCTGGAGAGAACTTTTCTGAATATTATCAGCTGGACGAATCTGAAGGTCCTGCTGCTACTGGTTCTGCTGATCCCTTTCTTCTGGAAAGCGGTCAGAAAAATGAACTATGAGTTTCGCTTCCCCGGCCTGTTTACTGCGCTGACCTTCGGAGTATATGCCTCCCAGGCTACTGCAACGATCTACGTGGACGGCACCATGGGCGGCGGCAGGCAGGGAGCTATCCTGTGGTATTTCTATGTGTTGTGGATGGTGGCCAATGTACTGTACTGGTGTGGCTGGATCGCAAAGCGGGTTCTGAAAGCGGAAAAGAGCGAAAAGGCAGACCTGTTGGCACAGAAATACCTCCTGCGTTATTTTGCAGTGACGGGGGCACTTCTGGCAGCAGTCGTTCTGTTCGGCAATGTCCAGAGCACCACCAGTTACCGTGCCTACCGCATGTGGAGAAACGGCTGGGCACAGGCCTACGGCGCCGGCTGGGAAGAGCGGATCACGGTGCTGAAGGATGATTCCGTGAAAAATCCGGTGTTCCGACCGCTGAATTATGTGGAACTGCTCATGTATACCGATCTGCAGCCCGAGAATGGCTATGTGTGGGTAAATACGGCCTGCGCGGAGTATTATGGGAAGGAATCTGTGACGGTGGTAGCCGGGATGACGGGAGAATAATTACAGGATATTATGGAAAGCTGCTTCGCTTCCAGACAACAGGTGAATAATTATCTGATCTGGGCAATCCGGATGATCAACAGTCCGGTAAGTACAATAGCAAAGACACTTCTTGAAGATGAGGGACTTCGAAATATAGTAGAAGAGAAAAGCAAAAACACTCAGGACTTTTACACGCGTTTTTTCTCCGGGGTGCGAAAAAATAAGGAATCCGGAGACAACCTTGGGGAAGAAATGCTTGCGGTATGCCTGCATGTTCTTGTGAAATTGCCGGAAGAAGAGGAAAAATTTTGCGTAATTACAGATGATAAAGGCGCCGCAGGTAAAATAGATGCCTCTTTCAGACGGGTGAACCGGAGATACCGGGGAAAATGCGTTATTCTGTTCAGCACCCCTAAACCGGTGCAGGCATTATACAATGAAGGGATCGCAGCAGAAGCAGAGGAATTACTGCCAATATTGCATGCCGGCAACAATGGAATCATCAAAATCCTTGGAGCTGAAATCTACGATATAGACAATCGGGAGATTACATTGGACTGTGCAGAGGCGGCCCGGAAAATAGTGGAGAAGAAGATACATATTGCGTTGTAGGGAAGGCATCGGTGGAATATCGGTGCCTTTCAGATTTGGAAATACTTTAATGAAAATGAGAATTTATGGACCGATAAAGAAAAGCTTGTACTTATACCGTAAATTGTTTAAAATATAGAAGAGTATGCAATGACAGCAAAGAAAATGAGGATAGCAAAATGGACTTTACAATAAAGGGCAAGACGTTTCATATATGGTCATGGAAGAGGATAGTATATACCCTCTGCTTTTTCATGTTCTGCCTGATCGATCAGCGAACCAAGACCGGTTCCGGCAGAGAGGGCTATATTGAGACTTTCCGCAATATGACCGGCAGCATTATGGCAGTGATACTGCTGTCCCACTGCAAATGGGGAGAGATCAGGGCACATAAGCTTCCTTATCTGCTCTGGACGATTCTGGGTGGAGCTGTGGGGATTGCCTATGTAGTGGGAGTAACTTCGTTTGATCCTTTTGTGAACGGTCGAGTGTCGGCAGCGCTGGCAGTGTTCCTGACCGGTTATGCCCTGATCCATACGGTGATCCGTGTGGCCGTTGAGAAAAAATATCCTGTCCTTGAGAAGAAATTTCTGGCAGTGTGGGGAGTGATGATGTTTCTGATGATCTTCTCCAGAAGCGATTACATCTGGCCGCTCTGCTATCTGGTGATGTTCGGCTGTTTCTATCTGACAGATTATACCGCCGAGGAAAGAGAAGATCTGTTTCAGGGATGCCTGAACGGTATCATACTGGGATTTTTCGTGTTTCAGGGATTCTGTTGTGTGTTCCGGCCTTATGACAGCGTAAGATATCAGGGAATGTATAACAACCCGAACCTGAATGCCCTGTTTTACCTGGAAGTACTGGCAGCAGTCTTTGCCAAAATCCTGTATGTGACGAAAAACCGGTGCAGCAAATGGATCTGCCTGTACTACTGGCTGGGGGCCGGTGTGGTGTTAACGTTCGAACTGCTGACCATAGGGCGCACCGGATGGGTGGTGGCGGTTCTGATGATCGGTGGCTTCCTGTGGATGATCTGTAAACTGAAAAGTTATAAAAAATGGTTCAAGAATCTGATGGCACTGTCATTGTGCGTGATTTTGACATTCCCCATCTGCTTCAGCGCTACCAGATATCTGCCGCCGGTGTTCCATCATCCGGTATGGTTCTGGGGAGAGTGGAGCGAGGGAAAGGTTCATTCCTGGGATCCCTGGAACTCGGAAAAATTCGTAGATATCGATGAATATCTGGATGCCGCTCTGGGCAGAATTTTCGAAACTTTTGAGAATGCATTGGAGCATTCTCCGTTTGCCATGAAGGCAGAAGCTGCAGAAGCACAGACCGAGATTCCGGCGAACAAGATTCCGGTATTGCGGTCGGATCAGGATACGGATACTCTGTTGGTGCGAAGCACCATTTACAAATATTATATCAGCCAGTTGAATCTGACGGGACATCCCTATTCCGAACAGGGATTCCAATTGCACGAGCACTACTGGGTGGGACATGCACACAACATTTTCCTGCAATACGGTACGGACTTCGGCGTTCCGATGATGATCGTATTTGCAGTTCTGGCGCTGTGGTCTCTGATAAGGCTGGGCAAGACCTACGCGGAAAAGAAAGATCCTGCGGCAGCAGCGGCACAGTTATTCGTGCTGATTCCGGTGGCATTCGGCCTACTGGAGTATTCCTGGGGAGTATCCAGTCTGACGATCACCCTGTTGTTCATCGCTTGGAGAAAGGCAATCTGTGATGGAGAATAAATACAATTCAAAAGTTCCTCTTCAAAGGATCATTGCATTGGTGATCATGGATATTATGTCCATATTGCTGGTATCCTTTGCAGCATTGTATATCCGGTATGATTTTTCTTTTCAGGATATTGATCCTCTATTTTTTAAACATTGTGAAAACCTCCTGATCCCGAATATTATAGGAACTCTGATATTTTTCGTAATATGGAAACTGTACCGCAGCGTATGGCGTTATGCCAGTGCCAATGAACTGGTCAATATCGTGGGGGCAACTGCCTGCGCGTCACTGGCGCAGTTCGTCTATTGCAAATTTACAGACAACCGGATGCCCAGAAGCTATTCAGTATTGTACTTTTTCCTGCTGACACTGGCCATCTGCTGTATCCGTTTCGGCTATCGTATCTTACGTCTGATCAATAACAAACGTATGAATCTATTGGGCAAGGAACATTGTGTCAATGTCATGATCATCGGCGCCGGAGCCGGCGGCGATATGATCCTCAAGGAGATCGAGAACAGCCGTTACTTAAGTATGCGGGCCAAATGTATTATCGATGATCAGCCCGGATGCCACGGCAAACTGATGCGTGGCGTGCCGATCGTTGGCGGCAGAGAGAGTATTCTGGATGCTGTGGGACGATACAGTATTGATGAGATCATCTTCGCAATTCCTTCTGCCAGCGTGCAGACGAGAAAAGAGATTCTGGATATCTGCAAGGAGTCCGGCTGTAAACTGCGGACCATTCCCGGAACTTATCAGCTGATCAATGGGGATGTCTCCGTATCCAGCCTGAAAGAAGTGGAGATCGAGGATCTGCTGGGCAGAGAGCCGATTCGTATCAATACGGAGGAAGTGCTGGGACATGTCGGCGGTAAGGTCGTACTGGTGACCGGAGGCGGCGGTTCTATCGGAAGCGAGCTATGCAGACAGCTGGCAGCCCATCATCCGAAGCAGCTGATCATCCTGGATATCTATGAAAATAATGCTTATGACATCCAACAGGAGCTGATCCGCAAGTATCCGGAGCTGGATCTGGTGGTACTGATCGCATCTGTGCGTAACAAAGAGCGTATTGACAGCATTTTCGAGACATATCGACCGAATATCGTGTATCATGCAGCTGCACATAAACATGTGCCGCTCATGGAGGACAGCCCACACGAGGCTATTAAAAATAATGTATTCGGTACCTATAAGGTAGCACAGGCAGCAGACCGGTACGGAGTGGATAAATTCGTACTTATCTCCACGGATAAGGCGGTAAACCCCACGAATATCATGGGTGCTTCCAAACGGCTCTGTGAGATGCTGATCCAGTCCATGAACCGCAACTCCCGGACCAATTATGTGGCGGTCCGGTTCGGTAATGTACTGGGGAGCAACGGCAGCGTGATCCCGCTGTTCAAGAAACAGATCGTCGAGGGTGGTCCCGTGACTGTGACCCACCCGGATATTATCCGGTATTTTATGACGATTCCGGAAGCAGTATCTCTGGTACTTCAGGCGGGAGCCTATGCGAGGGGCGGAGAGATCTTCGTGTTGGATATGGGAGAACCGGTGAAAATTCTGGATCTGGCCACGAATCTGATCAAACTGTCCGGCTATCGTGTCGGGGAGGATATTCAGATCGTATTTACGGGCTTACGTCCCGGTGAAAAAATGTATGAGGAACTGCTGATGAATGAAGAAGGACTGAAGGAAACAGCCAATAAGATGATCTTCATCGGCAAACCCATTGAATTCGATGAGGAAGTGTTCCGCAGCCAGCTGGTGGAACTGGAACGGGAGGCTATGGATGAGACCAGTGACATCCGGGCAGCAGTGGAAAAAATTGTAACCACCTATCATCCGGCAGAAGAGTAGCCGATGGCCCCATCCTGATAAGAGTAGTACGAATGGTTTCCGGGCAGGGAAACAGGGCAAGAGCAACACGAAGGGAGAAGATACATGACGACAGCAACGCAGAAGCGGATCCGTACTTATACACCGATAAAGAGAACCATTGACGTCCTGTTAAGCGGCATTGGTATTCTTGTGTTGTCACCGATTCTCCTGATCCTGTGTGTTGCCATCAAGCTGGACTCTCCGGGACCAATCCTTTTCACACAGAAACGGGTAGGCATCCATAAAAGCTATTTTCAGATTTATAAGTTTCGCACCATGCGGACAGACACACCGAAGGACATGCCGACCCATATGCTGAGCAACCCGGAGCAGTATATTACCAGAACCGGAAAATTTCTGCGTCGCACCAGTCTGGATGAGCTCCCGCAGATCTTCAATATCTTCAAAGGGGACATGAGCATCGTGGGACCGAGACCGGCGCTCTGGAACCAGTATGATCTGATCGCGGAACGGGATAAATACGGTGCCAATGATGTGCTTCCCGGACTCACCGGATGGGCGCAGATCAATGGCAGAGATGAACTGGAGATTCCCGTCAAGGCAAAACTCGACGGTGATTATGTGAAAAAATATGGTCCGGGTATGGATCTTCGCTGCTTTTTCGGTACCTTTGTAAGTGTACTCAGGCAGGATGGTGTCGTGGAAGGTGGCACCGGGAGCATGAAAATGCATAAGGAGAATTCCGATAAAAAATGAAAAAAATACTGATTCTGGGTGCCAATAGCTATATTGGCACTTCTTTTCATAATTACCTTACAACAAAATATCCCGGACAATATCAGACAGATATTGTCAGTCTGAAGGGAACCGACTGGAAAAACAGGGACTGGTCCGGGTACGACAGTGTGCTGAATGTCACCGGAAAAGCTCATGCGGATATCAGTAGTCTCACAGAGGAGCAGAAAAAGGAATACTATGCTGTCAACTGTGATCTGGCCGTGGAAGCAGCCAGGAAAGCTATTGCAGACGGGGTTGCACAGTATATCTACTTCAGCAGTATCATTGTCTACGGAGACAGCAGTAACAGCCGGAAGCCGGTACGGATCGCCGCGGATACGAAACCGGCACCTTCGAACTTCTACGGAGACAGCAAGTGGCAGGCGGAGAAGAAACTTCAGGGGCTGTTTGTGGGGGAAAAGTCTGCAGGTACCCGCCTGGCAATTCTGCGACTTCCCATGATCTACGGCTCCGGCTGCAAGGGAAATTATAAGACACTGGTCAAAATGGCACAGAAACTGCCTCTGTTTCCTACTTATCACAATGAACGCAGCGTGCTTCGAATCGACCATTTATGCGAGTATCTGAGAACTCTTGCGGAATCCGGAGAGGGAGGACTCTTTTGGCCACAGGAGGATACTTACCGCAGTACCCCGGATATGGTCTTTGAACTGGCACAGACTTCCGGTCACCATATGCTTCACGCAGGATGGATGAATCCTTTCGTTAAAATGGCGTTTTATCTTCCGGGAAAGCTGGGAAAACTGGCAAGGAAGGCTTTCGGAACATTAACCATTGCCCGGAATGCCGGTAAGAAAGAGAAAAAAGAGCCACTGGTCAGCATTATTACCGTGTCCTACAACAGTGAGCAGACGCTGGCTCATACGATAGAATCCGTACTGGCACAGACCTATACGAACATCGAATACTGGATCATAGACGGTGCCAGCAGGGACCGGACCGTGGAAATCGCAGAATCCTACCGTTCCAGGCTAGAGGCGAAGGGTATCCGTTATCACGTTCTCAGCGAACCGGACGGCGGGATCTACGATGCCATGAATAAAGGAATCCGCAATGCTACCGGAGACATTATCGGCATTATCAACAGTGATGACTGGTACGAGCCGGAGGCGGTCCAGACAGCGGTAGAGACATTCCGGAAGACGGGATGTGATCTTATGTATGCCGATATACGAATGCATAAGGCAGACGGCAGTACCTTTGTCAAGAGAGCAAGAACCAGAAAGTTCCAGACCTCCAGAGACTGGAATCATCCTACGACCTTTGTACGGGCGGAATGTTACAAAAAATATCCCTTCCGCCAGCTGGGCATTCATGATGACTATGGATTCTTCCTCCAGATGCGGAAACTGGGAAAACAGATCGTCACCGTAGATAAAGTATTGGCGAATTTCCACATGGGAGGTGCCAGCAACCATAAAGACCTGAAGGCGGCGAGGAAGCGGATCCGGGACAGATATCTGTACTGCTATCGAATCAATGGATACAGCAGATGGTATCTGATCGAATGCGTAGTGATCGAGGCGGCGAAGCTGATCCTGGGATAGAATACCAGGCCGGTCATGCCGGTATAAAAGTGAGGAACCTGCGGAATCGCAAAAAAGAAAATTTCGGGAGGCAAAGCGGACAGGCATGTATATAGGAGTGGATCTTTTATGGGTCAGACCCGGTATCTGCGGTGGCACGGAATCATTTATCCGCAATCTGTTAAACGGTCTGGCAAAATATGATACGGAAAACCATTATATATTATTTGTGGCGCAGGACAACGCAGATACGTTTCAACATTATGAGAAATGTTCACACATGCATCTGGAGAGATGCCCGGTAAACTGCGCCAGACAGCCGAAGCGCATTCTGTGGGAGAATCTCCATCTGGATACCTATGCGAAAAAGGCAGGAGTAGATGTCATGTTTATTCCGGTATACAGTAAGCCGAGAACTCGTGGAAGTATTCCCTATGCGGCTGTAATCCATGATCTGCAGGCATTGCACTATCCGCAGTATTTCTCCAAGGCGAGACGCATGTTCCTGCACTATGCCTGGAAGTACACCTGCCGGAGTGCCCGGAAAGTTGTAACGATCTCCGATTATTGCAAAGAAGATCTGATCCGGCATTATCCGAAGGTCAGAGAAAAAGTGAAGACCATATATAATCCGATCATTACGGAAGGAAAGACCTGCGATTTCGCCCCTTTGGCGGAAAAGTATGGCATCCGGACGGATGAATATTTTTACTGTGTGAGTTCCCTACTCCCTCATAAAAATATAGAAACGGTGCTGAAGGTCCTCAGTGTATGGGCAGGCAATGAAAAACTGGTGCTCAGCGGTGTGGGACAGAACAGTGGGGAAATGAACACGATCCTGCAAAAATACGGGATAGAGGACCGTGTAGTATTGACGGGATTCGTATCCGATGCCGAGCGAGACAGCCTGTATGAGAACTGTCGCCTGTTCCTGTTCCCCAGTGTATTTGAGGGCTTTGGCATGCCACCTATCGAAGCCATGCGGAAGGGCAAGCGGGTCGTAATGACCCGGGAATCCTGCCTGGAGGAAGTGACGCAGGGGAAGGCTGTCTATGTACAGGATCCCTATTCGGTAGTGGATTGGGTAAAACAGATGAATTATGCCCTGACACAACCGGAGACGATGGAAGAATTCCCGGAATATTCTCTGGGAAATATTACAAGACAATACATTGCATTATGGAAAGCCTGTAAAGAAGGGTAACCGATGAAGAGAACACAGAAATCATTTATCAATGTCATGACTTCCTTTCTGACAAATGCCGTATTTCTGATCACTGCATTTGTGGTACAGAAGACATTGATCGCCACCAAAGGGGCGGAATATAACAGCATCAACGGACTGTTCAGCAGTATCATTTCCATGATGTCACTGGCAGACCTGGGAATCGGTACGGCCATTATCTACCATATGTATCGTCCGGTAGCGGAACGGGATGAGGAGAAGATCAATTCCCTGTTAATGTTCTACAAACGCTGCTATCTGGTGATCTCCGGTGTGGTACTGCTCATTGGTATTCCGGTGGGACTGCTGCTTCCCCGGCTAGTGGGAGATACACAGATCCCTGACAGCATTTACCTGATTTATGCTTTATTTCTGGCGGATTGTATCAGCTCCTATTTTCTGGCATACAAAAAGTCCCTGCTCTATGCAGACCTGAAAAATTACATACCGGATGCTATTTATTTTGTGACATATGTGATACAGAACGCCCTGCAGATCGGAGCATTGTTATTCTGCAACAGCTATATTCTGTTCCTGATCATTAAGACACTAGGTAAGATCATTCCCAATCTGCTGACTTCCCTGTATATCCGGCAGAAATATCCTTTCACGAAAGAAAAAAATGTGAAACCGGTGGAAAAAGAGGTCCGGCAGGATATCATTGTCAAGGTAAAGGGACTGTTCTGTCATAAGATCGGAAAAATGCTGGTCACCGGCAGTGACAGTATCGTGATCACCGGTGTCCTTGGGTTGCAGGTGATGAACCTCTACACGAACTATTATCTGGTGATATCCGGAGTACGGGCACTTCTGGTGCGGATCTTCGAGATCCTGACCAACAGTGTGGGTAACTTCCTGTTAGACAGCAATCCGGAGAAAAACAGAGATATTTACCGCAAAATTGATTTTATCAATTTCTGGTGCTTCGGATGCGTGACCGTCGGAATGTATGCCGTGATGCAGCCACTGATCGTACTGTGGCTGGGTGAGGAGTTCCTCTTCGATAAAAACGTATTATTTGTACTGACCGTGAGCTTCTATCTGGATGGCATGCGGGCCTCCGTGAATACTTTCAAGGAGGCGGCCGGCATCTTCCATGAAGACCGGAGAATTCCCCTGCTGGAGGCGGGGATCAATCTGGTGGTATCCATTGTGCTGGCGAAGCTGATGGGGGCAGCAGGTGTCTTCCTCGGAACGATCATCAGCATGGGAATCGTCTACCTGTACAGTTACCCGAAATACGTGTGTAAACCACTGTTTGATATGTCGTATGGACAGTATGTGGGGAAAACCGTGGAACACCTGCTGGTACTGCTGGGAAGCCTTGGGATGACGGAACTTTGCATCCGCCCGATGGTCGGATGGAGCTCGATTCCAAATTTGCTGGCCTCGGGAACCGTGGCTGTGATCCTGTTTCATGCGATATTTTTCCTGTTGTATGGCAGAAGTGAGGAAATGAAATATTATTGGATGCTGGTGAAAAATAAAGTGAGAGAATAATGAGACAAGAGGGTGCATGGGATGTCCGCAATATCTGTAATAAATTATCCGCAGTTGATGTCCGCGGTGACAGAAAGCCCGAAAATCGTATATTTATGTGGTGCCGGGGCATCCATGTCCCTTGGAGCACATCAGTTGAGCTGGACGAGGTGGATCCTGGAGGGGAAAAAGTACCTGACAGTACTGGAGCAGACGCAGCTGGAGCAAAAGATAGGCGCATGGAGCACCGGTGAACTGATCGATGCAGCCACATATCTGTTGGCAGGACTGAAAGCCGCAGGATGTTACACAGAATTTATGGATCAGACCATGGGAGCCCTGCATCCTGTGGACAGAACCTTTCAGGATGCATTGCAAAAAATCTGGCGGGCAGGAGACCTGATCGCCACGACAAATTACGACCTGCAGTTAGAAGAGACCGTGGGAAGTACCGGCATCTCCTATACGACACCGGCAGATATCCTGTCTGTGATCCGCGGGAAAACCGGAAATAAAGTGATCCATCTCCATGGAAGATATGACAGAGAAAACGGGATAGATGACATCATTGCGGACGGACCCCAGTACCAGAGCATTCTGGACAATAGTGGCGCACAATTTATACAGAATCTTCTCAGTACCTACCCCATCGTCATCGTAGGCTGTGGAGGGACCGTAGAAGACCCCAATCTGGCAGGGTTTCTGTCATTTGCAATGGAAAAACTGGGAACTTCGGACATTCCCTACTTTTACCTGATGAAAAAGGGGGATACTGCACCACAGCTGCCGGGAAATGCAGTGATGATCTATTACGGAGAAGACTATGGGGATCTTCCGCAATTTCTGAAAGAACTCTCCTTGCTTCGGCTGCAGCGAAGAGTGGGACTGCCTGCACTGATCTCTGTGAATCCGTATCAGGAGCGCAGAACTGCCACCTCTGCTTTCGGAAGAATGCACTTCGCCAATGGATTCCTGAAATTCACCGGAAGAGAGGAGGAACAGGAGACCCTTACGCAGTTTCTGGAAGAGGATGAGAAATTTTCCTGGTGGATGATCCTGGGAGAAGGCGGCATGGGCAAAAGCCGTCTGGCTTTGGAATGGCTGAAGAAAATGCCGACACACTGGTTTGGGTATTTTGCCAGGAAAAATGCTGATGCAGTACGTGAATTTTCCCCTTTTACAGATACTGTTGTAATCTTTGATTATGTACTGGGACAGGAACAGCTCTGCGCGGAGACCATTACCGCATATCTGGAACGGTTTTATGATTCCCCTTATAAGCTCAGGATTCTCCTGTTGGAGCGCCACAGACGTACTACGGACGATGACTGGATGCTTGGCATGAAACGGGGGATGGGTTCTGAAGCGAGACTGGAATTCGAAGCAGGGAGCTACAGGGAACAGGCATTGAATCTGGAAAAACTGGGGGAAGAGGATGAACTGGTCTATACAGAGAACTATCTGGAAGGATATCTTCCCCTCTTGGAAAAAACGGAATTTATCCTTAACTGCATCGGACACAGAAAGAAAACGGCAGAAGAGATACAAAAAAGCTATCACAATTCCGTGGCAGCAGACTGTGACCGTCCACTGTATCTGAGCATGTATATCGAAGTATGGCTCAGCAAAGAAGGACATATGAAGCTGAATTCCACGGAAGAACTGCTGTCAGAATATTTGAACAAAGAAAAGAACCGCTGGAGTCTCCTGCTGGGACGGGAGGATCTGGTGGATTCCTATCTGCGTGTGCTGGCGGTGGCCTGCGCTATCGGCAGATTCAATCTTACGGACAGGCGCGGTGATAATTATCTGTGCGAAGATTGCGAAAATATGATACAATACTTTAATGAAAAAAGTGCACGCCCCGGAGCAGAGAATCTGTTCCTCGACCTGTATGCGCAGATGGACACCCTGGTAGAAACAGAAAAAGAAGACTCGGTGCTGGAACTTTTAAGTAATCCCGACAGGCTGGAACAAAACGGCCACGGGGAAGCAGCGGAACTGCTTCGCAGTCTGGATGATGATGACCGGTTCGGCTATATGGTAAGCTATGCTAAACTGGATGTCAATCCGGAGGAAATGTACCTCTGGATGCGTGTCAATGCCGGTATTGCGACTCCCGAAGAAGAGAAAAGAGCCTGGGAGCTTCATGAAGCCGAAGAAAAAAGATATGCAGCAATGCCTCAGACAGCCTGGATCATAGAACCGGTCTTTCCGGATATCATCAAAGAATACATTGTATCTTATGCTATTAATGAAAGAGATATCGAGCGTTTTGCCAGACTGGCAAGGGCAAATTCAGTCATGGAATTGTCTCATTTCATTGCACTGGCATTAGAAGACTGGCCGGATAACAGGAAGCTCCAGAAGCTGGCAGTCACACCACCTGCCGAGGCGTTAAATTATTTTGAATATTACGTGGGACTACTACCGAATCTGCGGGCAGTGGAGGATCTCCGGGCAGTGGAGGACGTTTTGCTGCGGAGTGAACCGATTTTTCTGAAGTATGAACTGGAATTATGGAGAAGAATCGCTATCACACAGACAGAACGTGGGGACAGCAGATATTTATTCGAGAGTGGCGAACGCTTTTTAACCTACTTACAGAAGTCTGCGGAAAAAATGCCCTTACGAAAGGAAACCGTAGATGTACTGGAGGCATATTGTGTGGGACTGCATAATGCAGAAGATGCGCAAAACTATGGTGCATTTCTGGAAAAGTGCTGCGATATGACAAAAGGAATGCGAGAACTTCCGGAACTGGGTGAGTTCTACTGTAACAATTATGCCAGATTGCAACATCTGAAGCTGTACAAAGACCGGAAAGCAGACCTGCAACCGGAATGGGACAAGATAGAGAAACTCCTCGCACAGTGGGACTATCCGGTGAATATGTGTAGGATATCCATGGAAGCAGCAGGGGAAGCAATCCGGTATCTGACAAGGAAAAATGATATCTCCGGATTACAACAATTGGAGAGCCTGGCACATATCATCTGCCAGAAGAGAACTATCTGCGAGGCAGCGGAAGTGGAAAGCCTATGCATCGCAAACACTGCGGCAAGCCGTAAAAGAGTGGAAATACAACCCTATGAGACGATACAGCAATATCTGAAGGCTTTCCCACAGTCGAAAAGTATCCGCATGTCCTATATCAGTGTAAGTAATGCTTTTTATGCACAGAGTGCAGACTACCGGAAAATACCGGATGCCGTGATGCGCCGTGCCAAAGAGTGGGCAGAGCTGTATCCGGAGGATATAGAATTCCCGGAAGGATATTTTGGACTGCTGGTATCCGGACTGTTCTATGCACAGTCACATGACCTGCGAAATGAGCAGAAGAGAATGTTCCGGGAAATGAAACGGATTGCCGATAACACAGATTATTCGGAATACGAAGAGACTAATCAAATGCAGGAAACCATACGGATGCTGCAGAGAATATATGGATATTGATGAGGAAAATAAACATGCTGGAATTACGTAAAAAATTAGCAAACTATCAGGAAATCTTCTATATGTTGTTCCTGCTCCCTATGACGGGCATGACCTCTATGGGACTGAACTCCGAAGACAGAATCTACCTCTACGTGTTCGCTGTGGCAACACTGTTCCTGCTCCTGAAAATGGCAGTGACGGATTTTACCTGGCGGGAAATCGTGATCATGGGGATATTCACACTATTGTTAGGCGCAAATTTCCTCAGAAATGGGGAGAAGACCCTGATCCTCACGGCTATGGGAATCTTCGGCGCTAAGAATGTGAATCTCGATAAGGTCATGAAATATGCACTGTGGGAAAAGGCAGTGCTGACGGTGGGGACGCTGACGCTGGTCATGGCGGGAGTGATAGAAAATGTAGGAATATGGCTGATTAAGGGAGATGATTATCTTGAAATTAAAAGCTATGGGTATCATACTCCCAATATGGCATATGCTAATATTTTTGTAATACTTCTGTTGGCAATTGTTGTATATAGGGAGAAAATTAAATGGTATGTATACGTGGTGGCAACAATTGTTTTGTATGGTGCTTATAAAATTCTAATATGTAGAACGGGATTTCTGCTATGGGGAGTATTATGCGTTGCAATTCTGGTATATCGGATAGCAAAACGTTTTCAATGGCAAAAATTATACGCAATGTTTTTTATCCCAATTCCCGCGGTACTTGCTGTTGTAACTATGATAATTCCTGTCATAGCTCAAAAAAATGAAGAGTTTTCAATATGGATCAACAGATTGCTGACGGGAAGAATTACCCTTGTAAATTTTGTGTACGATGAAGTATGGACTTTAGTATTGGGGCATATGCCTCAAGAGTCATACGATAGTATATATTTCCATACCTTATTCAATTATGGGTGGATAATATTGATTCTGTGTTTGGTTGCGTATACTGCCGGAATGTGGTATTGTAATGTGAAAGGACAATATTATATAACAATTGCTTTGGGTGTTATGGCTGTGTATGGATATGTGGAGCTGTTACCTCTCAGTGTGTTATGGAATCTGCCGATGCTATATCTGGCTCAGATTTTGTTTAAGGAGAGAACGGTAGTACATGAATAATTATAATAAAAAATATCAGATTATAGAAAGTTATGGTTTGTTTCTATTAGATATTATCTGCATTACAGTGTCGTATGCTTTGGCCTATCTGATTCGTTTCCATGGGACGGAATCACCGTTGGGAAACAGGGAGATAGCCCAGATTTATGTTCCATTTTTACTGATCTGTATGCTGAATAATTTTTTCACAAATGAATATAAACATTTTTTCCAAAGAGGATATTATTATGAACTGTTAAGAGTAGTGCGTTATAATATTATTCTTTTTCTGGCAACAAGTGCTTACATTTACGCTTTTCGGTTGGAACTGGAATTCTCCAGACTGTTGTTAGGCTATTTTGTCGTACTCAACACTATTATAACTTATGTGGTTCGTATTGCGTTTAAGAGTTATATGCGCCGTTATTATAGCAAGAGCCGTAGCAGTGATAAGGTCATGGTGGTGACTTCAGAGGCAGAGGCAGAGCATGTCATGCAGCAGATTGAGAAAGATGCTGCATGGAGTTATGAAGTCGGTGCTATGGCGATGATGGATGTAAATCATATAGGGGAGAAGATTCATGGAGTTCCTGTGGTGGCAACAGAAGAAAATGTTATTGATGTAGCCAGACAAAGCGCTGTGGATGTTGTACTATTATATTGTCCTCATATGAACAATCAGGAATTAGAACTTCTGGTACAATCTTTTCTGGCTATGGGTGTAGTATGTCATAATTGTGTGGAACAGTTTGGGTTTGAAATACCTTGCAGCAGTGTTGGAAAATTTGCCGGTATGCCTGTAATGACCTATGTCATGACGGAAATGGATTATCGCCGTATGCTGATCAAACGGTTAATGGATATTGTAGGAGGAAGTGTGGGGGCATTAATTACTTTGTTACTGACTCCTTTTGTTGCATTGGCAATCAAGTTGGAATCCAAGGGGCCTGTATTCTTCTCTCAAGTCAGAATTGGAAAAAACGGAAGAAGATTCAAGATGTACAAGTTCCGATCTATGTATATTGATGCGGAAGAACGCAAGAAAGAACTAATGTCTCAAAACGAGGTAAAAGGATTGATGTTCAAAATGGATAATGATCCGAGAATTACGAAGGTGGGGCAATTTATCCGGAAAACCAGTATTGATGAATTACCTCAGTTTTTTAATGTCCTGAAGGGCGATATGAGCCTCGTAGGAACCAGACCGCCGACAGTGGATGAATTTGAGCAATATAACATTTATTATCGCAGAAGACTGAGTATTACTCCGGGACTAACAGGAATGTGGCAGGTTAGCGGAAGAAGCGATATCAAGGATTTTGATGATGTAGTGAAGCTTGATCTAAAATACATAGATGAGTGGTCACTAAAACAGGATGTAAAGATATTACTACAAACAGTAGGAGTAGTATTGCTTGGAAGAGGATCAAGGTAAAAATATGGCAAGAATGCAGTTTATGAATACAGAGATAGACAATTTGACTATGGGAGAGACCTTAGATGCTATAGACAAGTTAATAGCTGAAAATAAAAATTCATATGTTGTTACGCCAAATGTGGATCATATTATTCAACTTGAGCGAGGGGGAGAACTGAAAGAGGCGTACAAGAATGCCGATTTGATTCTCTGTGACGGGAAGCCTCTTCTGTGGATTGCTAAATGGTATGGGACTCCTATAAAGGAAAAGATTTCAGGATCCGATTTGTTCCCTCTTTTGTGTGAGAGAGCTGCAGAAAGAGGATATCGAATGTTCTTTTTGGGAGCAGGAGAAGGTGTGGCTGCGAAGGCAGCAGAAAACCTTATTGGAAAATATAAAGGTTTGAAAATAGTAGGAACTTATTCTCCAGCCAAAGGCTTTGAAAGCGATTTGGCAGAGATGGAAAAAATTGAAAAAACGATTAAGCAGGCAAGTCCACATATATTAATTGTAGCTTTGGGATGTCCGAAACAAGAGCTTTTTATCTTGCATAACCGAGAGCGACTGGGGGTGCCCATTAGCTTAGGGCTAGGAGCAAGCCTTGATTTTGAAGCTGGAAATATTAAGAGGGCACCTAAATGGATGGCAAATCATGGATTTGAATGGCTTTATAGGATTACACAAGATCCCAAAAGGCTGGCAAAAAGGTATTTGATTGATGACAGAAAGATTTTATCATTGGCAATAAAGTATAAAAAGGATAGTAAAAAATGTTAAAAATACTTATTGTAAGTGTGGGAAAGCTCTCTGGAGGTGTTGAAAGTTATACACTTACACTGGGAAAATTATTAGAAAATAAAGGTTATGAAGTACACTATGTATTAAGAGCAAATAGTTGGTTAGACACGAAAATAAACACTGATAAGAAATTACGTGTTTATATGGGTAGACATATCATTTCGGATATGATTGCTCTGAAAAAATATGTCAATGAGTGTAATATATCTATAGTACATTGCAATAGTAATAATGGTCTATTTGTAAGTTTGCTGGTTAAAGAAAATAACAGTTGTAAAAAAATAGGCGTTATCCATGGTGACGTACTTGTAGATCAGATGTCTAAGGGAAAATTTATAGCCAACAGCTATTGTAAATTGGAAAAATGGTTAATAAATAGGCATTGCAGTTGTTGTATTGCCGTATCTGAGTCTATTAGGCACATCCTTGTGGAGCGTGGGGTAGATAATAACAAATTGGAAGTTGTATATACAGGAATTGAATTAAAAAAATATGATGTGCTTCCGGATTATTATTCTGATACATTGAAAATATGTTCAATAGGTTATCTTAGACCTGTTAAAAATCATATGAAACTCTTGGAGGCTTTAAATATATTGAAGCAAGAGCATCCGGAAGTAAAAGTACATTGTGATATATATGGAGAAGGACCGGAAAGAGAAAAGTTAAAAAGTTATATAGATGAAAGAAACTTGAAAAATATAACACTAAAAGGGTATAGCAATAAGGTTAGAGAAGTCTTAAATTGTTATGCGGTGTATGTTCAGCCGTCCCAATATGAATCTTTCGGAATTGCTGTTCTTGAAGCAATGAATGCAGGATGTTGTGTTATTGTTAATCCTGTAGGCGGAATGATTGAAATAGTAAAGGATGACGGTGGATATTTGACAGATTGTAATAACCCTGGTAAGTTGGCAGAACAATTATATAGGTGTTACACAAATAGAACGGAATTGGAAGAAAAAGCATTTTCAGGGAGAAAAAAATGTGAAGATAATTTTTCCACAACTTCTATGACACAAAATATTACTAATCTATATAAAAAATGTTTGGTGAAAAAAAGTGAAAAAAATTGTAGTAAAGAGATTGAGGTTTAATGTATATACAATTTTATTGGCCTTATTACTGATAATGCCAATAGTAGATACTATAAGTGGAGCATTACATGACATGGTACCTGTTGGGCAGGTATATAGATTTTTTTTGTTAATATTAATGTTGGTTATTTTGGCGCAAAATTCTCAAAAAAAATTTGCAATAGTGAGTACTATGCTACTTCTTTTTACAATCTTGCAAACAGTGGTAAGTGGTGTAGATATATTTAATGGTGTGAAAGACATTATAAAATTATTTACACCGATAATTATGATAGTTTTAATGGAACTATTAATAATAGAAAAAAAAATAAAAGATGCTTATATATTTAGAATAATGGATGCATGGTCTGTGATATACCCCATACTTATTATAACTCCTGGATTATTTGGATATGGAATAAATGCTTATGACGGAAATGTAGGATGGAAAGGCTTTTTTTATGCTGTAAATGAAATTTCATTTATAATGTCTGGATTGGTTATGTATCTATTTTGGAAGCTTCATAAAGAAATCAATATTGGGACATTAGTTCTTTTGGCTATTAATTGTATATGCATTGCTTTGATGGGAACAAAAACAGGATATGCTACAATTATTTTATTTGCAGGGATATTTTTTATAGATAGTATATTTGAAAAAAAATACACTAAAAAGATAAGAGTGTGCATGTTAATTATCCTTGTGATATTTATGTGCGCATTGGGATATACTAAGATACAAAATGTGACAGCTAGTATATTTGAAAGATGGCAGTATCAAAAAGGGTTGAGCCATTCTACTGTGGATTTCTTGTTCAGCATGAGATTAAGAAGATTGGAGGATGCTATATCTATTTTTGTTAATGGATTTTATTTGCTATTGGGATGGGGATTCGCAGGAGAAGCGAATGGATTTCCCAATATGGAAATGGATTTTCTCGACCTGCTTTTTAGAACAGGGTTAGTGGGTTTCTGCATAGTTTGTATGTTTTATGTGAGAAAATTTTGTGATGTATCTAAAAAAAGTTTATGGGGAGCGTTAATTATAATATGGTCAATAGCTTTGAGCTTTGGAGCAGGGCATGTATTATTTTATGGACAGAGTGGAATGATGCTTGCTTTTAATTATATATATACTTTAAATATTGGCGAAGCAAGGGATAAGAGAGCGCTTTATACTTTATAATAATATGCATATAGCATTGGAAAGGCAAAATGATGAATATTGCAATAGTAAATATATATGGAGATGTATATAGTAAAGATAGATTATTTGATCCTGCTGCTTGTAAGATTGGACAAAATTTATTGCTCCCTGGGATATTATTGAAGAAAAAATTAGAAGAAGAAGGTCATTTTTTGCATACTGCAGATATGTACGACTTTGAAGAGATTGATGTGATTATTTTCCAAGACTTAAACAAGAATTCTATACGGTTATTGTCGTCACCTATTGATTATATCAAATATTATTTGAAGAGAAAATGGAAAAAAGACTATCTTGAAAAAGCAATAAAAAGTTCAAAACCATTAAAAAAAATATTAATAATGCAAGAGCCTGAGACAGTATGCCCTCAGTCTTATGATATTCGCTATCACCAATATTTTGATGACATTCTTACCTGGGATGATGATTTGGTAGATAATAAAAAATATTACAAATTTCAATACCCACAGATACCAGCAAAGATATCTTATAATGTACCTTTTAAAGAAAAAAAATTATATACTATTATTGCTGGTAATAAAAAAGGTGTTGGAAAAAATGAATTATATTCAAAACGCTATGAAATGATTAAGTATCTAGAGCAAAATAAGTATAATTTAGATTTGTATGGTTATGGGTGGGAAAAGGAAAATTTTAAATCATATAGAGGACCGATAGATGATAAATTAGGAATATTATCTCAATATAAATACTCTATATGCTATGAAAATATGTGTGGTAAAAAAGGATATATTACAGAGAAAATATTTGATTGCTTCTTTGCAGGAGTAGTCCCGATTTATTGGGGAGCGGAAAATATTACTGATTATGTTCCCAAAGAAGCCTTTATAGATAGAAGAAAATTTCAGACTATCAAAGAACTATGTCAATATGTAGATGAAATAACGGAAGAAAGATATGAAGAATATTTGAAGGCGGCAGACGAATTTATTACATCTGAAACATTTCAGAAAGAATTTTCAATTAATGCTTACATTAAAAGAATAACTGATTTAATAAAATGAGGAAAAATGAAAGAAAAGAAAATATCATATAATATTATTTACAGTGTCTTGATGCAGACGGCAAGTGTAATAGCTCCTTTGATTATTTCACCTTATATAGCAAGAGTTCTTTCGGCTGAATTGATAGGGAACTATAGTTATACATTGGCAAATAGTTCGTATTTTGTACTGATAGAATGCTTGGGGTTATCATTATATGGAACTATTAAGATAGCTATGATTCGGGATGACAAAAGAGAGTTAAGCAAGTTTTTTTGGGAAATATTTTGGCTAAAGTTCATCTTAATGATAATTTGTTCCGGGGCATATATGATATGGATTAGCACATATGAAGCAGGCACGTTAAAAAATTTGTATTATGCTATGCTACTCAATGTTATTAGTGGTGGGGTGGATGTGTCATGGTTCCTCAATGGTATAGAGGAGTTTAAGGTTAATGCAATAAGGACAATACTAGTTCGCTTGATAAATATTATTATGATTCTTGCTCTTATTAAAAGCGAGAAGGATTTAGTTTTATATGCGATAATCATGCAATTATCTACTTTAATTGGTTATGTAGTAGTATACCCTGCGGTATTAAAAAGGATACAATGGATTAAATTTAGTGAGCTTAATCTTAAAAGACATTTAAAACCATCTATGGTGTATTTTGTGCCTGGATTGATTAATACAATATTTGCATCAACAGATAAAACGATTTTAGGAGCAGTTGGGAAAAATGCATATGAAATAGGAGTATATGAACAGGCTAATAAGATATGCCAGTTAAGTATGAGTATGTTAAATGCTGTAAGCAATGCAATACTTCCAAGAGTAGCATATTTATATTCGAATAGTGATAACAGAAAAACAAAAGATTTTTTGATGGTATCAATAAGTGGAGCGGCACTCATTGCTTTTCCAATGACATTTGGAGTAAGCGCTATAGCAAATGATTTTGTACCAGCTTTTTTTGGAAGAGGTTATGATAAAAGCGCGGAATTGCTAAAGATTTTATGCTTAAATGTTCTTTTTGTTGTATTAAGCAATTTTATTGCACAACAATGTTTGATTGCAAGGGCAAAACAAAAAGAATATAATATTGCTATAAGTACTAGTGCAATATTAAATGTGGCACTAAACCTAATATTGGTTAGAAATATGAAATCAGTAGGGGTGGCACTAGCATCGGTGATAGCCAGCTTGGCAATATTACTCATGGTTGCAAATTATTCGAAAGACCTAATTAATTTAAAAGAAATAGTAAACATATCGTGGCGCTATTTTGTGGCATCAGTGGTAATGTATATTAGTATTTTTAAAATAAATCTGCATGATCACTGGATGACCATAATAGGACAAGTGATTGTTGGCATAATAATATATTTTGTGGTATTAATTATATTGAAGGACACCACAATTAGAAAGGTTTTGAAACAAGGTGAGAAAAAGTAATTTCTATAAAATAAAAAATTATATTAAATATATTGTAAAAAAATCATACAGAGATGAATTAGATAGAATACAAAGGGAAAGCACAATTGAAAAATTGAATGATATACAGGGAAAGGCTAAAGAGGATATTCTTATATTACGAAGATTAAATAAAAAAGTAGGTACCTTTTCGGATTATATTGTTTTTCTTAAATCCATTGAATATGCGATAGAAACAGGAAAACTTCCAATTATAGACAGGATGACAATAAAAAATGATTTTATGCCAGCACCAGAAAATATAAATACTTGGGAACTCTTTTTTGAACAACCGAAAGGGTATGGCCTAGATGATATTGATTATACATCAATGAACGTATCGGTTTGCAACAATGGTGGAGGAATGTATCCCGTAAGTATTATGAGGTGCAACGATGAAAAAGTAATTTCCTATTGGAGGGGAATAGCTAGAGAGTACATTCGTTTAAATGAAAACATGAAAAAATATGTGGAAGAAAAATACAAAGAATTACTAGCTCAAAAAAAGGTGTTGGGGGTATCAATTAGAGAAGGATATCAAAAACTTGCAGAAATAAAGCCGCAAGGTATCTGGGGACACTCTATCCAGACACCTGTCACGCAGTTAATAAATGATGTGAAAAAATATATGGAGGAGTGGGATGTAAATACAGTTTTTTTTACATGCCAAACGAATGAAACAGTAAAGGCTTTTTTTGATAGTTTTGGTGAAAAGGCATGTTGCTTAGATAGAGATAGAGTGGATTATAAAGACATGCTAGATGGAGAAGAAAGAATAAGTAAACTGCCGTATGAAAAGGCCTTCGCTAATGAAAAAGATTATATTACAGAAATTTATTTATTATCTAAATGCAATTGCTTCAT
This sequence comes from Waltera sp., assembly GCF_046969025.1. Lineage (NCBI taxonomy): Bacteria > Bacillati > Bacillota > Clostridia > Lachnospirales > Lachnospiraceae > Waltera > Waltera sp. The sequence goes on from NZ_JBKVQF010000004.1 coordinate 41,981, forward strand.
TTGTTCTGAAAACTCAGGAAGTGAGGCGGCATTTATAATGAGTGCAGGTTTTGAACATTTTTTATGCTATGAAAATGGAATATATAGGTAGAAATAATATATTGATATGGGATTGATGAAAGATGAATGATTTGTGTATATATATAACGACCTATAATAGGGTTCAATATTTGAAACGTGCAATTGACAGCATTATAAGGCAATCATATAGTGATTTTACTTTGATAGTGCTTGATAATTGCTCTTCAGATGATACAGAGAAGTATGTATTATCATTGAATGATTCTAGAATAAAATATATAAGACATACACAAAATATTGGCGGAGGTGCCAATATTAATTATGGTTTCAAAAACTGTGAAGCAAAATATTTTTGTGTTTTTCATGATGACGATATTTTACACGAAAATCTTATAGAAAAAGAAATTGAGTATATGGAATATGACAGGAATTGTATGGCTGTTTCATGTTTGGCAAACATAATAAACGAGAAAGATGAGGTGACAAAAGAAAATAATCATAAGACAGGTGAGATAAAAACTTGGAGAAACACGGAGTTCTTTGCGTATTATATTGGAAAACAAAAAAATATTGTATTTCCGGCAACTATGTATAGAACTGATTTTATAAAAGATAACAATTTATATTTAAGAGTGGAAGCGGGACCATGCGCAGATGTAGTCCTATACATGGATATAGAAAAAATGGGAGGGAAAATTGCTGAAATCCAATATCCGCTAATAAATTATAGAATATATGCAAACCAAGATAGCTCGAGTAACTTAGAAAAAATGCTAATTTCACTTATTTCTTTTTTGAATAAGGACAACTATTATTCTGAACTTCTAAAAAATATGAGTAGGGAAACAAAAAAATATTATCATTGGTATTCAAGAAGGCTATTGGCAAGAATTGCTTCTAAAAAAATTACGCCACAAATGGCTAGTGAATATATGCTAACAATGAAAAAAGAAATAAATGGGTCTAAAGCATATTGTATTATGATGATTAGATTGATTAAGCTACAAGAAAAAATGCCAAGAATTTTCTCATATTGGTACAATATAGTCAAAAAGTATAAGCAATGAACGATTTAAAGTATAAATATAGGAAGGCAGAGAGAAAAATGAAAGTAGTATTATTAGCAGGAGGACTGGGAACTCGTATTTCAGAAGAGTCACAATTTAAACCCAAACCAATGATAGAAATAGGAGGAAAACCTATCCTCTGGCATATAATGAAAGAATATTCGTATTATGGATTTAATGATTTTGTGATATGTGCCGGATACAAGCAATATGTTATCAAAGAATGGTTTGATGATTATTTTTTACATAATAGCGATGTTACATTTGATTTCAAGGATGGAACCAAAAAGGTTATAATCCACAGCCAGCATTGCGAACCATGGAGAGTAACGGTAGTGGATACAGGGCTGAATACTATGACAGGCGGTCGTATTAAGAGGATTCAACCGTATATTGGGAATGAGCCATTTATGATGACATATGGTGATGGGGTTTGTGATGTTAACATTCGGGATCTGTTGAAATTTCATCAGACACATGGTAAGATTGCTACCCTTACTGCGGTCATCCAGGAGCAGCAGAAAGGTGTTCTAGACATTGGAGGAGACAATGCAGTTCGTTCCTTTCGTGAGAAGAAGGCTACCGATGGAGCTATGATCAATGCGGGTTACATGGTACTAAATCCGGAAATCTTTGATTATCTGGATGGAGATAGTTGTGTATTGGAACAGTCTCCTTTACAAAGACTCGCAGAGCAGGGGCAGTTGATGTCCTATACGCACAAGGGTTTTTGGCAGTGCATGGATAATAAGCGAGAAATGGATATTCTGGAGAAAATGCTTGCAAAAGGGAATGCTCCTTGGAAAAAGTGGGAGGACTAAATATGCCTGATACATTTGATTTATCATTCTATAAAGGAAAAAGAGTATTTGTGACTGGGCACACAGGCTTTAAGGGATCATGGCTTTGCCACATGCTGGTGAATGCCGGAGCAGAAGTAACCGGTTATTCACTGATGCCACCTACAGAACCGTCTTTGTTTAAGATTGCGGAGATTGAAAAAGATATTCATTCGATAATTGGAGATATACGTGATTATGAACGATTAAAGGAGGCATTTACGCAGGCGAACCCTGAAATTGTGCTTCATTTGGCAGCACAACCAATTGTCAGAGACAGTTATAAGGATCCAAGGTATACTTATGAGACTAATGTCATGGGAACTGTTAATATTTTGGAGTGTGTAAGGAACAGCAATACGGTTCGATCTTTCCTAAATGTTACGACAGATAAAGTGTATCTGAATAAGGAATGGACATGGGGCTACCGGGAAAATGAGGAACTGGATGGATATGATCCATATTCGAATTCTAAATCCTGTTCAGAACTGGTGACACATTCCTATAAAAATAGTTTCTTTTCAGATGGAAATGTTGCTATTTCTACGGCAAGAGCGGGTAATGTAATTGGTGGCGGAGATTTTGCCAACGATAGAATTATACCGGATTGTATTCGTGCAGCACAGAAGCAGGAAGACATCATTGTAAGAAATCCTTTTTCTACCAGACCATACCAACATGTATTGGAACCTTTATATGCATACCTTATGATTGCAGCGAAACAATATGAAGATGGTAAGTATGCTGGGTATTATAATGTTGGACCGGATGATGTGGATTGTTTTCAGACGGGAGCGTTGGTGGATCTATTTGTAAGTAAGTGGGGAGAAGGGCTTAAATGGATTAACCGGTATGATGGAGGACCGCACGAGGCCAATTTCTTAAAACTGGATTGCTCTAAACTGAAGGCAACTTTTGGATGGAAACCACATTGGAATCTGGATACTGCTATTGAAAAAGTAGTAGAATGGAGTAAATGCTGGATGCAGGGTGAAGATGTCAAAGCTTGCATGAATAGAGAGATAGAAGAATTTTTAAATTCAAAATAAGAGAGGAAAAACAATGACAAAATGGAAGAATGAAGCAGAAGCCAGAGAACAGATTAAATCTTTGGTTGCGGAATATTATAATGATTTTAAAAAACCGGAGCAGGACAAGCCCTTTCATCCGGGAGACAGACTTTCCTATGCAAGCAGGGTGTATGATGAGAAGGAAATGTGTTCACTTGTAGATGCAGCGCTGGATTTCTGGCTGACTACAGGACGCTTCTCTGATGAATTTGAAAAGAAATTTGCAGAATGGATTGGCGTAAAATTTGCTAATCTTGTTAACAGCGGATCTTCTGCAAATCTGATTGCCTTCATGACACTGACTGCACCCGAATTGGGAGATCGTCAGATTAAGAAGGGTGATGAAATTATTACGGTTGCAGCTGGATTCCCGACTACGATTACACCGGCACTTCAGTATGGTGCTATACCGGTATTTGTAGATGTAACGGTCCCACAGTACAACATTGATGTCACACAGTTAGAGGCGGCATTGAGCCCTAAAACAAAAGCAGTAATGATTGCACATACTTTGGGAAATCCGTTTGACTTAAAGCATGTAAAAGAATTTTGTGATAAGCATAATCTCTGGTTGGTAGAGGACAATTGTGATGCTTTAGGAACAAAATATACGATTGATGGCGAGACGAGATTCTCCGGCACATGGGGAGATATAGGAACATCTAGCTTTTATCCGCCTCATCATATGACAATGGGGGAAGGCGGCTGTGTATATACCAACAACCCGTCGTTAAATCGTCTTATCAAGAGTTTCCGTGATTGGGGACGGGACTGTGTTTGCCCTTCCGGACGTGACAACTTATGTGGTCATCGTTTTGATGGTCAGTTTGGAGAACTTCCTCAAGGCTATGACCATAAGTATGTATATAGTCATTTTGGTTATAACTTGAAAGTAACGGATATGCAGGCGGCTGTCGGTGTCGAACAGTTAAAGAAGTTCCCGGCTTTTATTGAAGCCAGACGTCATAACTGGGACAGATTGCACAAAGAACTGGAATCGATAGCAGACAAACTGATTCTGCCGGAGCCTGCTGAAAATAGTGAGCCTTCCTGGTTTGGATTTATTGTCAGTGTGCGCCCGGAATCCGGACTTACCAGAAATCAGGTTACAAAATATGTAGAGGATCATAATATTCAGACCCGTCTTTTATTTAGTGGTAATATTATCAAGCACCCTTGCTTTGATCAGATTCGTGGAACGGATGCTTATCGCATTATTGGAGATTTGAAGCAGACGGATTATATTATGAATAATTCTTTCTGGGTAGGTGTTTATCCTGGAATGACAGACGAAAAGATTGATTATATGGCACAGATTATCAAAGAAGCAGTAACAAAATAAAGAAAACAGTGAATTCTTTCATAGGGGGAACGAATGAAGCAGAGATTAGCAGATTATGTGGCGGATTTTCTTATAAATCACGGTGTAACAGATTGTTTTAGTGTAGTCGGAGGAGGCGCAATGCATCTTAACGATGCATTGGGACATAAAGAAGGCTTAAAAGTAACATATAATCATCATGAACAGGCCTGTGCTATTGCAGCAGAGGCCTATGCGCGTTTAGATAATAGAATTGCAGCTGTTTGTGTGACTACGGGGCCGGGAGGTACGAATGCATTGACTGGAGTAGTGGGTGGATGGCTAGACTCTATTCCAATGTTTATTATCAGTGGACAAGTAAGATATGACACAACTGCAAGATATGCAATGAAATTTACAGATGGTATGCCGCTACGAGCTATGGGTGACCAAGAGTATGATATCGTTAAATCTGTAACACCTATGACAAAGTATGCCGTAATGATAGAGGATCCCAAGCAAATTCGTTACGCATTGGAGAAAGCATGGCATCTGGCAACTACCGGAAGGCCGGGACCGGTATGGATTGATATTCCAGTAAACTTCCAAGGAGGGTATATTGAAACAGAGGAGTTGGAAGGCTATGATCCTTCAGAGGATGATGCATTACTTCCGCCTAAAGTGAGTGAACAGACAATCCAGACGGTATTGGAGAAAATTCGGATGGCAAAACGCCCGGTATTTCATGCGGGGTATGGCATTAGACTATCCGGAGGCTATGAAGTGTTTCGAAAAGTCGCTGAAAAATTAAATATTCCTGTTGTGACATACTGGAATGCAGTAGACCTCATAGAAGATGATAATGAATTATATTGTGGTCGTGCGGGCAATATGGGGGATCGACCAGGCAACTGGGCAATTCAGAATGCAGATTTAATCCTTGCAATTGGAACAAGAATATCTATTCGACAAGTAGGGTATAATTGGAAAACTTGGGCGAGAGCAGCAGAAGTAATCATGGTAGATATTGACCAGGCAGAAATGAAAAAGCCAACACTTCATGTTGAAATGCCAATATGGGCAGATGCAAAAGACTTTTTAAATAGGATGAATGAAAGCATTGGCCAAGAGTATCCTGTGAATAGAAGCAAGGAATGGCTCGCTACCTGCCAGAGATGGAAAAAGGAATATCCGGCAGTTCTATCCAGACAATGGGAAGAGAATGGAGAGACTGCAAATGTATATGCATTTGTGAGATATTTAAGCAGCAGATTACCGGAAAATAGTTTGACTGCAGTTTCCAATGGGGCTTGCTGTGTTGTGGGAAATCAGGCTTATGTAATTCAAAAGGGCAGTCGTATGGCTAATAATAGTGCAGTTGCTAGTATGGGATATGGCTTGCCAGCAGCAATTGGCACTTGTATCGGAGGAGGAAGACGTACAACTATTTGCTTGGAAGGTGATGGGAGTATTATGATGAACCTTCAGGAATTGCAGACGGTATTGACGAATCGATTACCAATTAAGCTGTTCCTGATTAATAACAATGGCTATCATTCCATTCGAATTACCCAAAATAATTTGTTCAAGGAGCACAGCAAGATTGGAATCGGACCTGAGTCAGGAGATCTTTCTTTCCCGGAATTTAAGAAAATTGCGGAAGCTTTTGGATATTCATATTATTGTGCTTCCAGCAATAAGGAAATGAAAGAAGTTGTTGACAAGGTATTGGCAGAAAATGGACCGGTATTTTGTGAAATATTTACAGATACGACACAGGTTTGGGAACCCAAAAGTAGCACAAAACGACTTTCTGATGGTACTTTGGTAAGCCCTCCGTTGGAGGATCTAGCACCGTTCTTACCCAGAGAAGAATTAGAGAAAAATATGTTTATTCCATTAATGTCGGAAAATTAAATAATTTGGAAACATAAAGACGGAAAGGATTACTATTATGAAAAAATGCTTAGTTTGTGGGAGACAATTAGATATTAATCCGTTGTTGAAATTTGATGATATGCCGGCATCTGCACAAGATATTCCTGATGGTACGCAGGTAGAGCAGGATCGAGGAATCACGCTTGAATTGTTTCAATGTCCTAGATGTGGATTGGTTCAATTTGACTGTAGTCCTGTTAAATATTACAAAGATGTGATCCGCTCAGGAGGCTTTTCTACAACGATGATTAATCTTCGAAAAAGACAATATGCTCATCTTATAGAGAAGTATAACCTAACAGGAAAGAAATTTATAGAAGTTGGATGCGGTAGAGGAGAATTTCTTGGTGTACTCAAAGAGTTCCCTGTTCAAGCATTTGGAATAGAACATAAGCATGATTTGGTAGAGAGTGCTCAGAAAGAGGGAATAAATGTACGGGAAGAGTTTTTAGGGACAGCGGATAATATAATAGAAGAGGGACCTTTTGATGTCTTTTTGTCTTTTAATTTTTTTGAACATCAACCGGATCCGAACGGAATGCTACAGGGGATTTATAATAACCTGTCAGAGGATGGAATGGGATTAATAACTGTTCCCAGCTTAGAATACATTTTGGAAAATAACGGTTATTATGAATTTATTCGAGATCATTTAGTCTATTATACTTTTGAAACATTAGAATTTGTTTTAAATAAAAATGGATTTGAAGTGTTGGAAAAGGAAATTGTAAATAGGGATACCTTATCTGTTATTGTTCGTAAAACGAAGAAAATAAATGTTTCTCAAATAGCAGAAAGTTATAGAAAAATTTGTAAAGAGATAAATGGATATATTGATAATTTAAAAATGCAAGGAAAAACAGTTGCCATATGGGGGGCGAGCCATCAGGGATTTACGCTCGCTTCCACGGCCCATTTAGAAGAGAAAATTAGTTATATAATTGATTCGGCTCCTTTTAAGCAGGGGAAATACGCACCAGCATCACATATACCAATTGTATCGCCTGCATACGCAGTGAATAATCCGGTAGATGCCATTATTATAATGGCCCCTGGATATACAGAAGAGATAGCATCTATTATATATGAAAAATTTGGAAAAAATATAGAAATAGCAGTAATGATGGCAAAAGATTTACAAATGTATGAGGATATTAAAAAATGCCAGTAGTAATATTTACAGGGGCGACTAGTTTTCTGGGAAGAAATTTAGTGAAAAAGTTGTTAGAGAGCGGATATAGAGTATATGCGCTAGTACGAGAAGACTCAGCCAATATAAATAAGCTTCCGAATGAGAAAAGCTTTATCAAAATATATGGAACATTACAAAACTTGGATATTATAAAAGATACGGTTGACAAGGCAGATATTTTTATACACTTTGCATGGGATGGCTCAGGCAATGAAGGAAGAGCTAATACGGAGATACAGCAAAGAAATGTTGAATATGCCAAGAAAGCTATGGATATTGCTCAATACTTAAAATGTAAGATGTTTATTTTTCCAGGATCACAAGCAGAGTATGGCCCTAAATTTGATGAAATACATGAGGATGATCAATGTATGCCATTGTCTCCATATGGAAAAGCAAAATTGGATTTTTCAAGATGGGCAATAGTGGAAGCTGCAAAAAGACAATTGCAATTTATTCACCTTCGGATTTTTAGTGTATATGGATATGGAGATAGAGAGGGAACACTGATTGATAGCTGTGTTCATAAAATGAATCAGGGCGGGATAATTCATCTGGGACCGTGCACGCAGCAATGGAATTATTTATATATTAATGATTTTGTGGAGATAGTCCTAAAGTTACTAGAAAAGAACTGTATTACGGGAACCTATAATATAGCAAGTAAGGATACACGTGTACTTCGTGAGTTTGTGGAAGAAATATATGAATGTTCTGGCAAAAAAGGAAAATATGTATTTGGTGAAGTGGCAACAAACCCAGAAGGATCTCCCAATTTGGTACCCAATATAGATAAAGTGTTGAAAATAATAGGCGAGATGCACTTTACAGAATTTGGAGATGGGATTATAGAAACAATGAGTAGGATATCTAGGGAGGCAGGATTATGAAGGCGTTTGTTTTGGCAGAACCAGGAAAAGTTCAATGGTATAATGCTCCGGAGCCAGAGTTAACACCGTATGGAGCAATACTAGAACCTATTGCGGTGACTCCTTGTTCATCGGACGTACATACAGTGTTTGGAGGGGGCTCACCCAAACAACCTAATTTGGTTTTGGGACATGAATCAATTGGACGCATTGTTGCAGTCGGAGAATACGTTAAAGACTTCAAAATAGGAGATAAAGTTGCGGTACCGGCAATAACACCAGATTGGAGAGAGAAAAGCATTCAGGAGGGAAATGATAGACATGCATCAGCACCGTTTTCTGGACATCAATTAGGGCGAACTCAACCAGGAGTTTTTTCAGAACGGTATTTAATTAAAGATGCAGACACTACATTGGCACATATTCCTGAGGGAATAACAGATGAACAGGCATTAATGAGTGTGGATGTTGTTACAACAGGATTTACAGGAGCAGAGTATGCGGATATAAAATTTGGTGATACAGTATGTGTTATAGGAATCGGACCGATTGGTCTTATGGCTGTAGCTGGGGCTAGGTTACGTGGAGCAGGAAAGATTATTGCAATAGGAACACGGCCGGTTTGCGTAGAACTTGCAAAGCAATATGGAGCAAATCAAGTATTAAGCTATAAGGAAGGAGATATCGTTGAACAGATAAAGGAAATTACGCATGGAGTAGGTGTAGATTCCACTATAATTGCAGGAGGCACAGTTGAAGTGTTGGAACAGGCATATGACATGACCAGATATGGCATTGGGACTATTTCAAATATTAATTATTTTGGTGGTAAGGGATATTTGCCATTACCTATATTTTCCGGAGGAAGAGGAATGTGTGGGAAAACTTTGCATATGGAATTAGCAAAGGGTGGAAGAACTCGAATAGAACGAATTATGTCTATGATAGAGAATGGAAGAGTTGATCCATCTCCATTAATTACGCATCATATGTATGGATTAGAGAGAGTTGAAGATGCGCTTTATCTTATGAGAGACAAACCAGATAATTTGGTAAAAGTAATGGTACATTGCAAATAGAGGAAAGATATATCAAAAATTAGTATAATGGTTCCCTAGCTACAATGAAGAAAAATGACAGAGTAATAAGTTATTATGAAGTATATACCATACGGTTTCTATAAGGTTGATATTTTAAGTATTGATTCGTTGCACCATAATATTCACCAGTGGATAGAAATAAAGCGAGAGATTTGATAAATGACAAATGAAAAAGCATGTATAGCAAGTAAAAATATGTCTTTAGATATATTAAGAATTATTGCTGCACTAATGGTCTTAATGGTGCATGTAGGTCAATGGACGGGGCTGAATAAATGGACGGATGTTGGAGCTAAAGGGGTTCCATTATTTTTTATTTTACCTAACTTTTTTATTTAAATTCCACCGCCCGCTTAGGCGGTGGAATTTACTCCCGCACAGTTGATATTTACTCTTTCATATAAAAGTGATAGACTTATCTTTCCTTCTGACAGCAGTTGGAGGAATAAGACTATGAGTAAATATATACCCGGTAATCAGAAACACTTAACTCTGGATGATCGTATTTACATCCAGAATGAGCTTTCCAAAGGTACTTCTTTTAAGGATATCGCACGCTTCCTCTGTAAGGATCCCACTACCATCTCCAAAGAGGTGAAGGCACACCGCCTGTCCGACTGGTATCACAAAGGCACTTTTTACAATGCCAAAAACTTTTGTGTGCACCGTTACCATTGCAAAAAGACAAACGCCTGTGGGAAGATCCTTCTTTGTGGTATCAAGTGTACTTCCTGTCCTACCTGCAACCAGACCTGTCCCGATTTTGAAAAGGAACGCTGCAGCAGGCTCGATAAAGCTCCTTATGTCTGCAATGGCTGTGACAAGCAGATTTCCCACTGTACCATCGCACATAAGTACACTTACAATGCCAGATTTGCTGACCGCAAATATCGGGAATGCCTTAAAGAGTCCCGTTCCGGTATCAGTATGACCAAGCATGAACTTCACCGGAAAGACAGGATCATCAGTCCTCTGATCGAGCAGGGACAGTCTCCTTACCAGATCATTACAAACCATCCGGAACTGGAGCTGTCTGTCCGCAGCGTTTACACCTATCTCGACATGGGAATCCTGACCGCAAGAAACATTGACCTGAAGCGTAAAGTGAAGTTCAAACCACGCAAGATACACAAAACACAGATCTCTGACCGCCGTGTTTTCCAGGGCAGGACTTACACCGATTTCCAGCAGTTGGGACTGTCTTCCTTTGTGGAAATGGATACCGTGCATTCCGCCTCCGGATCGTCAAAAACACTGCTTACTTTCTTTTTTACAAGGGAAAAGCTGTTTCTTGCTTTCCTGATGAACCGTAACACAGAGGGTGCTGTAAGGCTTGTCTTTGACCGGTTGGAAAAGCGCTTTGGTACTTATGATTTTCAGACATTGTTTGAATACATTCTTACCGACAGGGGCTCGGAGTTTGGTAATCCCGAATCTCTGGAAACCGGGTTTACAGGGATCCAGCGTACCAGTATCTATTACTGCGACCCTATGCGCAGCGGGCAGAAAGGCGGTCTGGAGCAGGCGCATACCATGCTCCGGATGATTCTGCCGAAAAAGACAAATTTTGAGTTCCTTACCCAGTGGGATGTCAACCTGATCGTGAGCCATATCAATTCCACACCGAGAGAAAGCCTTCAGGGCAGAACACCTTACGATGTGGCACTGGAAACTCTGGGAGAAGAAACCCTGAAAGCATTTCAGCTCAGGCGGATTGCCCCTGATGAGGTCAATCTGACGCCCAAGCTGATACGCTTCAACCAATAATTCATTGAAAAACCTGCTGTCAGACTGGAAGTAAACTTTTCACATTTTTCGAATGTGGCCGGTGGAATTTAGTCTGACACACTACCTTCCAGTGGCTTGTTTGCCATACAGAAAAACAGAGAATTTCGCCATGAATTACTATGATTATAACAGAAATCCAATATTTTTTCTCTAAAATTATTCGATTTCAAGCAATTTTTAAAGACACGGTGGAATTTACCTGTGCACTGGAATTTAAAATTTCAAGTCAGCATTTTTTATTTTAAGCGGTTATTTAGCTATGGTATCGTGCCATAGAATTTTTAGCATGGATGGCACCGTAAAAGATTACTATATAGGACGTGCAAAGCGTATTTTGCCAATGTATTATTGGGCATTATTTCTTGACTATATTTACAGTATATATATGTATCATAGTCAAGGATTGAGTATACCCGAAATTTTTAATTTCTTTAAAGGCCCTTGTGGAATCAGATATATTAGGTATGTTTTTTTTTGCAATATGTATTACCATCAGATAATTTTGCATGGTGGAATAATAGATTTGCACTATGGTCAATGAGTGCATTTGCTTTTTTTTATATATGTGCGCCTCTGATTTATAAAATATTTAATAAATTTTGGAAAATTTTTGGCGTTACAATTTTTCTTATGTTAGTAAACTCATATATGATTAATATAACTTTTAATATGTTTTCGAAGATAGGAAATGTGAGTGGAGCCGATATGTTGGCAGGCGGGGAGCCAATAAACCAGCTATACATTTTCTTGTTAGGATGTATGGTTTATTTTGTTAAAGATGAGAAGAACAGGTTCGCATTGGGAATGGCATGTTTGGTAGTAGCCGTGCTGACCTCCATGCAATTTTTTGGATATGAATTGATTTTTACTGCATGTTTAATATTTGCATTGGCTTTTCCGATAATAAATATAAATGCAATAGCAAAAAAGATTTTGACATATTTGAGCAAATTTACATTTTGTTTATATTTAGTGCATCCTATTATTATAGAAAATGTTTCAAATTTTGTGATTGGAAAAATGGGATTGCTTTCGTGGAGAGCTTTTTTATTGATTTATATTGTTTGCATTATTTTTTGTGCGATTACATTTGAAATTTATACATATTTACATAAAAATTTATTAAGAAGAAACAATGACTGACTAGTCCGGATGGATATATTAGACTGGTGGCTACGTTATACTGTTATACAGCAATATTAACATTGGTAGATAATGATACTATGAATTATTTTACAGATACAGATTCACCTTCGGTTTCATCCGATCGTGTCATATACACTGCATCTAATTTTGCACGTTCCACGTTGTTATTTTTACAGGAAACAGGAACTCTTTCTGCACTAAGGCCTCATACGTCTTCCCGATCAAATCTGGAGTCTTACTTGTATTTTACGGTAGTATCCGGTAGAGGGAGACTAATCTACGGTGGCATGGAGTACGAACTACGAGCAGGAGACTCTGTCTTTCTGGATTGCGCATTGCCATATGCACATACAACAGACAAGGATTTGTGGACGTTGTCCTGGTGCCATTTTAATGGACCGGAGATGGTACGCATCTATGAAAAGTATAAAGCACGTGGCGGCAGAACTATATTCCGGTCACAAAATAGGGAAACATATATGGAGATATTGCGGAAGCTGAAAACCATTGCCTCTTCGGATTCTTATGTTCGTGATATGGAAATCAATGCATTGCTGTCACAGCTGCTGGTATTACTGATGGAAGACAGCTGGAATCCGGAAGATGATACAGTGAAGGGAAAGCGTGTCCAGGTAATGGATGTGCGGGAGTACATTGACAGTAACTATGCAACGGACATTACGTTGGACGGATTGTCGGCACAATTCTTTATTAACAAAACATACCTGTCAGAGATGTTTAAGGAACAATATGGTGTAAACCTAAAGGATTATCTCGTTTCTGTGAGAATTACGGAAGCAAAAAAATTGTTGCGGTTTACAGATAAGACAACAGAAGAAATTGCAACAATGGTGGGAATAAACGGCGCAGCATATTTTAGCAGAATGTTTAAACGTGTGGAAGGTGTCACACCTACAGAATATAGAGCAATGTGGTGAAAATCCGAAAAAAGTACAAGAGAAACCGAAGAAAATGACTTCGGTTTCTTTTTTTATTATATTATAATCTCTTATATGAACATAAATCGTGAAGTATAGTTTTGGAGGTAGCGTAAATGAAGAGAGCATTAATTACAGGAGTTACAGGGCAGGATGGTTCTTATCTGGCTGAATTATTGTTGGAAAAGGGATATGAAGTATATGGTATGATCCGTCGATCTTCCGTGGATTATAGAGAACGTATTGCGCATTTGGAAGGAACCCCTAATTTCCATTTGAAATTTGGCGATCTGGGAGACTCGATTAGCCTGGTAAAATTAATTGGTGAAGTAAGACCGGATGAAATCTATAATCTGGCAGCACAGTCTCATGTGCAGGTAAGCTTTGATGTGCCGGAATTTACAGCAGATATTGATGCTACGGGCGTATTGAGAGTATTGGAAGCAGTAAGAGTATGTGGACTGGAGAAGACGTGCCGTATTTATCAGGCATCTACTTCAGAACTTTATGGAAAGGTAGAAGAAGTTCCGCAGAGAGAGACGACTCCTTTTCATCCTTACAGTCCGTATGCAGTTGCCAAGCAGTATGGTTATTGGATTGTAAAGGAATACAGAGAAGCTTATAATATGTTCTGTTGTTCCGGTATTTTGTTTAATCATGAGAGTGAGAGGAGAGGCGAGACCTTCGTTACGAGAAAGATAACACTGGCGGCTGCAAGAATCGCACAGGGTAAGCAGGATAAGTTGTACCTGGGCAATCTGGATTCTCTCCGTGACTGGGGATATGCGAAGGACTATGTAGAGTGTATGTGGCTGATCCTTCAGAATGAAAAGCCGGAGGACTTTGTAATCGCCACCGGAGTACAGCATTCTGTTCGTGAATTTGCAACACTTGCATTCCATTATGCAGGCATCGAAGTGGAATGGCAGGGAGAAGGACTGAACGAGAAAGGAATAAATAAGGCCAATGGACGGATTATCGTGGAAGTAAGTCCTGATTTTTACCGTCCGACAGACGTAGTCAATCTTTGGGGAGATCCTACCAAGGCTAAGACCGAATTAGGCTGGAATCCTATGAAGACAAGTTTTGAAGAACTTGTAGAGCTTATGACAAAACACGATATGGAAAAGGTTGCTGTAGAGAGAGCGGAGGAGCATATCCGTACCAATCTGGAAGAATACTTGGAAAAAGGCGTAGTAAAGTAAATTAAGAAGGTAAAAGAAAAATGATGGAAAAAAATGCTAAGATTTATGTTGCTGGTCACAGAGGAATGGTAGGGTCAGCGATTGTACGCGAATTGAATCGTCAGGGATATACGAATATTATTACCCGCACACATCAGGAACTGGATCTGACCCGCCAGGCTGACGTGGAAGAGTTCTTTGCGGCGGAGAAGCCGGAATATGTATTTCTGGCAGCTGCCAAAGTAGGTGGAATTATTGCAAACCAGAATGCACTGGCTGATTTTATGTGGTTTAATATGACATTGGAAATGAATGTTATCAACTCAGCATGGAAGAATGGTTGCAAAAAGCTGGAATTCCTTGGCAGCTCCTGTATCTATCCCCGCATGGCACCACAGCCTATGAAAGAAGATTGCCTGTTGACCTCTGAACTTGAGAAGACAAACGAAGCATATGCGCTGGCTAAGATTTCAGGATTGAAATATTGTGAATTTTTGAATAAACAGTATGGAACCGACTATATCTCTGTTATGCCGACTAACCTGTATGGACCTAATGATAATTATCATCCGACGCATTCTCATGTGTTACCGGCGCTGATCCGCCGTTTCCATGAGGCTAAGGTGGAGGGCAAGACAGAAGTAACCTGTTGGGGAGACGGATCACCGCTTCGTGAATTCTTATATGTAGACGACCTTGCAAATCTGTGCGTCTTTTTGATGAATAACTACAGTGGTAATGAGACGGTGAATGCCGGTACAGGCAAGGAACTGACTATTAAGGAATTAACAGAGCTGGTTGCAAAAGTTGTGGGCTACACCGGAGAAATCAAATGGGATACCACAAAACCGAACGGAACTCCGAGAAAACTGTTAGATGTCAGCAAGGCAGAGAAATTGGGCTGGCATTATATGACAGAACTGGAGGATGGTATCCGGTTGGCTTATGAAGATTTTTTGAATAATCCTATGAGAGCGGAGAGATAAGTATGAACATTGTGTTATTATCCGGCGGATCAGGGAAACGTCTTTGGCCGCTGTCCAATGATATTAGAAGCAAGCAGTTTATCAAGATTTTTAAACAGGAAGATGGATCTTATGAATCCATGGTGCAGAGAGTTTATCATCAGATTAAGAAGGTAGATGCCGAGGCAACGGTTACGATTGCTACAAGCAAGACCCAGGTCTCTGCAATTCATAATCAGTTGGGAGAAGATGTAGGAATTTCTGTAGAGCCTTGCAGAAGAGATACGTTCCCGGCGATTGCATTGGCGACGGCCTACCTGGTAGACATAATGAAAGTGTCTCCGGAGGAGTCGGTCGTAGTATGTCCCGTAGACCCTTACGTGGAAGAGGACTATTTTGAGGCCTTGAAGCAACTGTCGATTCAGGCAGATAAGGGAGAAGCTAATCTGGTATTGATGGGAATCGAACCCACGTATCCCAGTGAAAAATACGGATACATTATTCCGGTATCTTCGGATCAGACTTCAATGGTAGCTACTTTCAAAGAGAAACCGACAATGGAAGTGGCGAAGGAGTATATTGCACAGGGAGCTTTGTGGAATGGTGGAGTATTTGCATACAAATTGAAGTATGTCATGGAGATCGCCCACAAATTGATTGATTTTACGGATTATCACGACCTGTTTGCTAAATATGCGACATTACCAAAGATTTCTTTTGATTATGCGGTAGTTGAGAAAGAAGATAAGATTCAGGTACAGCGCTTCGCCGGACAATGGAAGGATCTCGGTACGTGGAATACTCTGACAGAAGCAATGAAGGATTCGGTTATCGGAAAGGGAGTATTGAATGATAACTGCTCCAACGTGCACATTGTGAATGAGATGGATGTTCCGGTGCTGGCCATGGGACTTCATGATGTAGTAATATCTGCATCCCCGGAGGGAATTTTAGTTTCAGATAAAGAACAGAGCTCATATATCAAACCGTTTGTAGATAAGTTCGAACAGCAGATCATGTTTGCTGAGAAGAGCTGGGGAAGCTTCCGGGTGTTGGACGTGGAAGCAGGATCCATGACAATTAAGGTGACGCTCAATGAGGGACACTCTATGAATTATCATAATCATAAGCACCGCAATGAAGTGTGGATAGTGATCTCCGGTGAGGGGAGAACAGTTATAGATGGCGTAGAGCAGTCCGTGAAAGTGGGTGATGTAGTGACAATGCCCGCAGGATGCTGCCATACAGTTATGGCACAGACCGAACTGAAACTGATCGAGGTACAGATCGGGAAAGATATCAGCGTACAGGATAAAGAAAAGGTTGAGAGATAAATGCAGGCCTCTACCGGGGTTCTGAGAGAAAAGAATGAAAAGAATAAATTACTATTTGGCAATGCTTATTTTTATAGTTGGATTTTTTCTAAATGACACTCTTATATGCCGGGCGGCTGCAGCAGTGCCGGAAGAAAGCAACTTTACGAACTTAATTGTGTTTGTCAGATTTGCAGGAGAAGATGAATTTATCGATAAGGAATATGAGGGGACGAGCGTCCGCAAAATTACCGACAATTCCTACAATACAGCATACTACAATGTAGCAGACTATTTTCAGACAGTATCCTCCGGCAAATTGAGAATGAACAGTGTGTATCTCTTCGATGGAGGAAATTCTTTAACGCTGTCCCACTCACGAGGGTATTATGCGGAGTATAGTGAGGCCAATCAGGAAGGATATCCGGATAAAAGTGAGAAATATAGTCGCATGTATGATCTGAAGGAAGATTGGTCGAATGCAGTTATGGCTGCCATAGACGCAGGTAATCCCATATCCGGTTATGATGGAACAACACAATATAGCTATGAAGATCTTGACAAAAATGGTGATGGAATCATTGATGCGATAACGATCATATATAAGAACACAACGCAGACGAATATTTCCGTACAGTGGGGTGATCCATTATGGGACTATCAGGACTATACCGGTTTAGTAACTATAAATACAGGTGCGAGGACGCTGAATAGTGGGGAATACGCACAGTTGACGAATGGCTATGAGAAGGCTCCCGGAGATTCCAATGGCTATCTGTATAAGGATGCCAATGGAAATGCTATTGTATCATTGGGAAAAGTGGTGCATGAGACAGCTCATATTTTTGGATTAGGGGATTTATATAATCCGAAAAGTCAGTCACCGGTATATTTTATGTCGGTTATGGGAAAACCGTTATCTCCGGTGCCACAGCTTATATCTGTGAAGGAACAGGAAGCTCTTGGCTGGTTAGGAGATGAAAATATCCCCACACTTCGAGCCGATGGAGAGTATACGCTGACGGCTTTGGGAAGCGGGGATAGCTCGGCAATTGTTGGTTATAAAATGGATATTCCGGAGAAGAACAAGACACTTTATCTGGAGTACAGAGATTTTACGGGAAATGGGAATCCATATGATTCACAGACCAAAAAACTGTATAAAGCGGATGACTCGCAAGTCGATGGTATAAATTTGCAATCAGGTCTGGTGTGCTATCTTGTAGATACTGGTACGAGATTCCCCAGCAACATGAATTATTCAGGACCAAAGTGGAATTATGAAGTGCTGGGAGGAACCTATGACACGAAATCGGATGCAGCAGTAACAGTCGATAAAGAAATATGGATTACGGGCCAGATAAGCATTTCCGTCACGGAAATTGAGAATCATGAATTAACATTTCGTATTACCGGAATATCGGGAGAACATGTACATACGGGAGGAGAAGCCACATGTTCTGCAAAAGCAATTTGCACTGTATGTCATCAGGAATATGGTGAATACAATCCGGGAAATCATAAGAATACTGAATTACGTGGTGTAAAAGAAGCGACTAGCACAGAGACCGGGTACACCGGGGATTTATATTGTAAGGACTGCGGAGAGAAATTGCAGACAGGAACTGTCATCCAGAAAATGACACCAAGTATAATCGACGGAAAAGATGCCAGAATTGATGTGACGGCGAATGAATCTGCAGTATTTCGCTCCAATGCAGCTCTTGTGGATTTTGTGCGTGTGGAATTGGATGGGAAAGAGTTAACCCAGGATACAGACTATACAGTGAAAGAAGGAAGCACGATCATCAGCCTGACGCCGCAATTCCTCAAAACATTAACGCCTGGAACACACACTATAGGAATAGTATCGGCCACCGGCACTGCAGAAACAGATTTTACTGTAATAAGCAAGACAACACCGACAGCGTCGCCCAGCCCTACGGCTACCCCGGCTGCGACAGCTACTCCGACGCTGCCCACTCCGGCTGTTGTTCCGACACCGACGCAACAGCCGGCGACAACATCATCTTCATTAGCGTCAACATCAACAAAGGAGCCGACTGGAACAACAGGTTCCTCTTCGCCGGAAAAACCGATGGAGGCAGTAGTGACTACTCCGGTTCTCACAGCTGCTCCGCAGCCAAAGACACCGGCCTTAGTCGTAATGTCGGATGCAGATGCATCACAAACTACATCTGAAACACCGGACCAGACAGTAGAACTTCAGCCGACAGAACTTCCGGAGAGTATGGCGAATGATCCGAAGGAACCCGGACAGACGGAAGAAAAGGAAGAAGCCGGAGAAGAAAATACAGGCTGGATCATCGTCGTGATTGTTCTGGGCGGTGGAGTGATTGCCGGAGCAATAGCATGGATGCTGTGGAAGAAATCTAGGTAGGGGCTGCCGACAATATAGTGTTGAACAGTATCCGGATTGGGACAATGAATGGGAGTGAATGAATATTCTTGTGCGGCTCTGCCGCACAAGAATATTTAAAGACTTTTATTCACACACGCAGCCAAGGTGTAGGATTTGACGCTTACATTCAAACGTATGAAAATATTGACATTCCTCATGCAGTAAATTTTTACTTTTTCAAGTTCTTCAAACAGTAATCTATTACAAATTGCTTTAGCATTACTGCTACCCCCATTTTTCTTTTTTAGTGAAAAATAAAACCTAAAAATAAAATAAATTTAGACAAGATGAGATATAGTGTATTCCCCTGTTCTTACCGATACATATATTACTACAAAAATACAGAAAGAGAAAACAAAATGAATAACAAAAGAATAATAAAGACAACTTCTGCAATAGCCCTGTTACTATCTCTGTCATTAACTGCCTGCGGAACGCAGGACACTCAGCTATTGACAGCAACAGAGGAATCTATGCAGGAGACTGCTACACAGGAAACAGAAGCAAATACTGAGACTGCGACAGACACTGAAAGTCCTTTGGCACAGCGGGATGCCCTGGAGTGGGAGCAGCGTCTGGACTACAGTTCTGAGAGACAGGCGCAGCTGGCAGAGATCACGGTGGATCTGACACAGGATACAGATGAAGTACAGAGTAAGGCGCAGGTACTGTTGGAAGCCATGGCTGGAGGTGACGCAGAGACAGCAGTAGACAGTATTCTGACGGAAGACTGGTATACAGTAATGCTGTCAGATCTTCTGATCGGGCAGAGAAACTATACAGGAGCAGCGGACAACGGTGAGTGGAGAATGACGATTCTGGCGGATGAACTGGGACAGCATTGCACAGCGATTGAGTATCCGCTGGCAGATGGCAGACAATTCTATGTGCAAGTAACGGATCCCGAAATTCGGTATTATGTATGCGCGGCAGAGCGGACAGGCTCTTTTGTCAGTGAAAGCATGAATCTGACGGATGGCACTTACGTAGGATACGAGGGAACTTTGTCTTCGAATAACCGTCCGGAGGGAGCATTTACGGTACATATGGGCACCGCAGACCTGAGTAGCGGAGCAGCAGATGCTTTCCGTAACCGTAGCGCTCAGGCAGTCAGCTACGACGGAGATTTTACTGCGGAAGGAAGGCCCGAGACAGCAACCCCGGAATATCTGAGTAAAGAAGGACAGATGGCATATGCTTCCAGACAGGAAGGGAAAAATATCTATTACCTGACTATGACTGCAGAAGATGGCAATGATGCATTTGCACCGGTCCGGATGGGAATCTCTAATATCTGGGAATAGGCACAGGGATATGTTTTTCAACAGGAGTTATTTATGACACATATGAAAAAAAGTTTATTGAGTATAGCATTATTTGTATGCGGCCTGCTGCTGTGGAAGCCTGTTCAGGCGGAGGCAGCAACACAGGTTGATAATCTGGTACTTATGGTGAATTTCAGCGAGGACGGTGCTAATACCTTCCAGACTAATTTTAGCAGATATCAGGAAATGTACACCGGTCCGGAATCAGAACCGAACCGGTCCTTGAGTCAATATATTTCAACCATATCGGATGGACAGGTGACGGTAAATACCTATTTCCCACAGGTGGTGAATAATGTATTCCTGCCGGTCACCATTCAAGGGTCGGCATCGGACTATCCGGATGCATCCGTTGGTGAGCAATTTGTCCAGCAGGTGATTACAGCGGCACAAAATATGAGTGAACTGTCTTTCCCGTCGAAGCTGGACAGCATGCGTGGTGACGGTTATATCGATAATCTGACGATTATTGTCCAGGTAGACGAGAACAATACCAGTGGTGCGTTTGGTTCCCGCAAAGCGGACTGGGGAGATAACCAGACACTGTTGCATGGCTGGCATGTGGGTGCTTATAATGTTCTTCCGACTAATATGCTTCGATTGGGAACTAATTATGATCAGGGATATGCCTTGGCTTCGCACGAATTTCTGCACACGCTGGGAGCACCGGATCTGTATCGTACTGCGGGAGAGGCTGGGGATCCGGTAGGTCGCTGGTGGGACCTGATGGCAGGACCCAACCTTACTGCAAGTTATCCATTGGCTTATACGCGCAGTGAGCTTAGGTGGATGGATATCGAAACGTTAAAAGAAAGTGGGACATATACCTTGTGGCCGGCGGAAGGAGTATCCGGTAACCGTGCGTATATTCTGAAGACATCCCGCAGCGATTCAGAGTTTTTTGTAGTGGAATACCGGAAAAAGCCGGAAAACAAGCAGGACTATGATTACTACATTCCGGAGAGCGGATTGATCGTCTATCGGGTGAACAATGCGGTTGATTATCATACAAATAAAGAAGGAAATAACTATATTTATGTGTTCCGTAAGGACACAACGGATCCGGCTAAGGCACAAGAGAATGCATTTAAGGCTACAGTGGGCGGACAGTATCGCAGTTCACTGGGAAGCAGTGATCTGAATGCTCATTATACATCGGATACTATTTTTTATTCTGATGGCAGCAACAGTGGAATTGTGATTGACAATGTTGTTACTAAGGAAGACGGCAGCGTATCCTTTGATGTAGAGTTTCCGGTACTTTCGGCCGACAGTTACTGGCTGCCGAAGGGGGAGAGCATCAATGGGCTCTCTTCTCCGGCTATTACCGGGGATACGACAGGAAACAGCCTGTATCTGGCTGGCATTGTGAATGAAAATGGAAAAAATCAGTTGAAAATATATTCTTTGGGGGCTTCCGACAGCAGCTGGAAAGTAATGCAGGCTGCAGCAGATGTTGGCAGGGGATCCCAGGTGGATATTCTGAGTGTGGCTGGCAAGGTCTATGTGGCTTATACGGATGCTTCGGGTTATCTGTGTGTGCTGCAGGTCTCTGCAGAAAATGTGCAGCCGATATACCGCTCTCAGACAGCGATCGATCCTCCGAGAATGGAATTGCTGTATGAGCAGGACATCCTGTGGATAAGCTATGCAGTAGGAAATACGTTAGAGCTGATAAATGTATGGCAGCCGGATGATGGTTCACTTCCGCCATTGACAGTGTCGGGGAACTACATCTCCGGAACTAAACATTTCTTTTATGACAATAAGTGGTATGCGGTTTATTGTGATTATTTTGCACAGGGAACAGATGGTAATGGTTGTATTGCAGTGTTGCAGGATGGATACTGGCAGAAGCTTTATACGATGGATCAACTCGGAAAAGCCAGCTATGTCGATGCATGTGTAGCAGGTGGCAAATTATATCTGGCAGCAGTGAACAATAGCAATGCGACGACAGCAATGCTTACATATGATGGACAGCAATGGGATGAAAACATACTGACGGATATTCAGAGCAGGGATGTTGTAAGACTTGTGGTAAAGGACCGGATACCATATGTCTTCTGGACGTCAGGAAATGAGAAGATACTGCAGGCAGCATATCTGAAGGATGACAGCTGGCAGAAGCTTGCGTCCACTATAGGGACAGATATCGATGGCTTTGACATCTTTTGCGGAGACAATACGTTGTATGCTGTCGGAGCTACAACCAATGGTATTGCTTCTGTGAAGACAATGAAGACGGTGGAAGGAATCCCGGATCCGCCTGTGACAGAGCCTGAAGTGGGAAATGGTAATGTTGTCCTGGCTCTTCCGGCAGGTTATGACAGTAGTGCTAAGATTTATATTGATGGAGTGGAGGCTTCCAGCACAGCGTGGCAGAATGACGAAGCCAGGCGGCTGGTGGCAATAAGCAGCATTGCCCAGTTGGGAACAACGGCGAAAACTGCAGCCGCGTATCAATATAATGCATCCGGTATCCCTACAGGCATGTATGTCTGGAGACTTTCCTATAACGGAAGCTATTATACTGCAACAGCAGTCCCGGAGTTCGAGAATCTGTTTTCCTATCATGGTTTTTCCGTGCGCTATACGGGAAATACCGGTTTGCGGTGTACCTTCGGTATTGATACGGCGAAAAAGTCACAATTGATCAGCGGCTCCGGCTTGGCAGGGTATCGTATCACGGAGATGGGAACGCTGATCATGCGACCGGATCTTCATGCACAATATCCGATGGTCTATGGAAGCAACAAATTGGGAGGCGGAAAAACATACGGTGTAATAAACGGCAAGTTCAGTGATAAAGTGATCCGGAGAGTGAATGGGAGAGACCAGTTCGCAAACGTTCTGACAAAACTTCCTCCGGAACGCTATAATACGTCGTACATCTTCCGGGCCTATGCGGTGATGGAAAAGGATGGCAGCAGTGTGGTGATCTATGGACCGGAGATGTCCCGTAGTATGTATACTGTCTGCAAACAGATCCTGAACCGCGGAGATTTTAAACCGGGAACATCCGGATATAAATTTTTGAAAAATATTGTAGACAGCGTGGAAAAGTAAAGATAGGAGCTATTCTGGATGAAAAGTAAAAATAAGAAAAACACAGTGTGGATAGTATTCACATGCATTTTTGCATTGACAACAGTAGTGTTGGCAATGGCATTGTATCGTTCCCACAGTACTCTGGAAGCTGTGCGGGTACAGCTTGCAGAGGGACAGACCAATACGATAACCGCAGAAACGAATCAGAGCCGGCAACAACTTGCAGGTGCACACAATATGCAGGCGGTTCGTGTTATGAACGGCATACTTCAGCAACAGGATGAAAACGAAAAGTGGGTGGATGTGGCACCTGTAGCGGATCTGCAGCAGGCAGATCCGGTATTGGCAGGAAGAAATAAGATGCAGGAACTGATCACACAGAATCGTGAGGCAGTACAGAATGGAACCGCTGGCGCAGAGCAGATTTCACCTTTGATGGCAAAGCAGGGTATATTGGCAGGGGCAACGCTGGCATCTGCGTCCCAGGTACAGAGTGCTGTCAATAAGACAGCTGCTCAGACAGCAAAACCGCAGACAACCGGCAATAATCCTCCGGCGGTAACGACTCCGGCAGCAACCCCTGCTCCAACGCAACAGCCGGTAATCAATGATAATTCAGACGACGATGATGACGATGATGATTCTTCCGATAGTGGAAGCTCGGATAGCGGAAGCTCCGATAGCGGAAGTTCGGGCGATGACTCCGGTGACTCCTCAGATAGCGGAGACGGTGAGGATATCGGATGGACAGATGAAGTGTTGTAGAAGAGTAATTACCTAATAATTTGGTTGCCGTCGTAAATATATTCCAACTCTATAAAGGTAGGATAAAGCAGGTATAATTAGTGAAAACTGATTATACCTGCTTTTTAGCAGTAAAATTGACTTTGATAAAACGAAGCATGTAGTTACGAATCAAAAGTTCAATTTTTAGGGCTATAGAATAAAAGTGATTGATGAAATCATTTTATTAGACTATTTACTGTGATGCATGGCTTGTCAAAGATTTAGAGATACTGATATAGTCACGGTTGATATAGGCTTGCACTGGATCAGAAATACTGATGAATATATAGAAAATTGAATTGTTCGTGTTAATGTTTTGGATTGCATAAGAGTCCCAATGTATTTAAAAAGATAAAAATCGTCTACTAACTCGATATATCGAAAGACATAGTTCTAAATATCGAAATCCTATTAAAAAGAAATGTGTGATATTATAAAAACATACTTACAATATATCAGTTGAATAAATAGTTAGCCAGAAAGGAGAAACATACGAATTGAGTTATATAAACGATATGCAAAATAATATTAGTAATGTAATAGTATTTGATGAAAAAATATCAACATATGTTTTTTATACAAAGGTGACAAAAACTTTTTATGATATGTATATGTCACAAAGAAATACAGCTCCAATATTAGATTTTCGAAAAACTAAATATATTACACCAGAAGCGATTCCTGTATTATTATCCTTTGGTGACTATTTAAGCCGTCTTTATAAAAGAAAAATTCAGATTGTATACACAAGAGGATCTGAATTACACAATTTTTTTATGGTTAGTAAATTTTATGAGATATCTCAAAAATTAGACATATTTGAGTGGGATGATGTTTCATATGAATGGTATTATAAAGAACTAAGAAAATTGCATAAGATTTCTTATACTAATATTATATATGCAGATGTAGAAAAAATTAAAGAACCTATGCAGAAAAGAGATTTTATTTCTGATTGTTTGCGAGATAGATCTAAGGTAATATACCAAAACGTTCTAAGTGATACAAATAAATTGCCGGAAAATATCATTGGAGCAACAATAGATGCTATTGTAGAAATTGAAACTAATGCAATAATGTACAGTCAATCGCATTCATTTACATATGTTGCATCAGATAGATATGGAACTAAGATTAGTATAGCAGATTCAGGAATAGGTTTTAAAGAATCTTTTTTAAGAAATAAAAGAGAATTAAAAATGGTTAAAAAATTTCAAGGTGTAGAAAAGAAATTCAATAACTATTTAGTAATTATGAGTGCGTTAAACTATTCATTTGAAAAACATATGGAAAGTAAGAGAGATGATTTATGGTCTTTAAGAACTGATATAATAAAGAATAATGGGACATTTAAAATTCAATATGAAAATACGCAAGTTATTTTTTCGTGCAATAGATGTAAAAATTGTACTCAAATTAATGGGAAAAAGGATATTTCAATCTGTGTGCAATGCTTGATGCGACAGTATAGCATAGACACATATTCTCCTATAAAAATATTTAATATAGGATTTCAAGGAGTAAGGGTAGAGGTTTCTATAAATAAGGAGGGATAATAATGCTATATTCATTACTTGCAGATGAAGATATATATTTTATAAATCTACATGCGGAGTGTGCATTACATACATATTCTAGTGAATTTTATCAGTATGATATAATGTTAGATGCGAGAAGGACCAAGGGAATATACTGCAAAAAGGTAAATGCTAATATATTTGAGAACATATATGAATATGATTATGAGGAAAAAGATATATGTATTGATTTTTCCGGTATTGAGGAAATATCAAAAAATAATTTGGTGGGATTTGTCAGTAAGATTAAGAAAAAAATATGTTCAAAAAATCAGATGGTATATTTCTTGAATTTAAGAAAAGAGATTTATGAAGAAACAGGTATGGAAAATTTTTTGCAAATAAACAATGACAATAATGGGAATATATTTGCAAAAATGGGAAATGCTAAGGGTACATATACATATTCACAGCTAATAATGAGAAAAGAAAAAGTTTTTAAAGAAAGACTTGAAAAAATGATACTTGAATCTACCGATGAATGTACAGAAACACAACATCAGCATACGTCAGTTCCAGTGTATTTGTCACATTATATCAACTTAAAAAAGATGGTTGAAGCAAAATCACGTTTATTGAGATTAGCTATATATTATTTAGCGCTTAGTATGATTGATGCGGGGATTATGTCAAATAACCCATTAGATAATAGCAATATTAGTTTTTTTTTCCATACTATAAATGGAGGGTATATTGCAACACAACTTGCAGAATTATTTCATATTGATTTGGTATACTTGGATCATTTGGGACCAATTGAGAGCGTTCATCGAAAACATTTCGAAAAAAGTATACGTGATAATAGAAACTATATTATCGTTTCAGATGTAATATGTTTGGGAGGAGAAGTTGGACGAGCAAGAACTATAATAGAATATTGTGGAGGAAAAATTTTAGGAGAGATTTGTCTTGTCGATATTAAAACGATTAAAAACAGAGACGTAGCTAATAGAATTTCTCTTTATACGGTATCTAATGAGTGCAATAAAATAGGTTATACGATAAAAACGGATTTATGTGATGTGTGTAGAGAAGGAGGAACGAAATGAGTAAAGCAGCAATAGTGTTTATTTCAGATATTCATTATTCTAAAGATAGAGAAAAATCACAGTTCCAAGAAAATGATGAGAATGAATATTATCAGAAGTGGGAAAACTATGTGTTAGGTATTGAAAAATTACAAGATACCAAGGTGAAGTATTTGGTTATCTCAGGAGATTTGGCAGAAAGTGCAAGGAGAAAGGAATATATAGTATTAGAAAAAATATTAAATAGATTTTGTGATAAATTTAGTATTTCAAAGAATAATGTATTACTTATCCCAGGAAATCATGATATTAATAGAAGCGAACTGGAATCGTATTGCGATAAGAATGATATAGATGAGTTAGAAGCGGAAAAGTATTATGAGGTAAAACTTGGAAACTATTTAGAGTTTTATGAAAGATTTAAAGAAAAAAAGAACGTTGACATAAGTAGATCTATTTTAGATACTATCTATATAGAAGAAGAAAACATTTTAATACTGGGGATAAATTCGTTGGCTAAAGAGAGCCATTTGAATCATGTAGGATATGTTGATTTGACTAAGCTGGATAAAGAAATACAAGAATACTTGGGGGACGATAAAAATATTTTTGTTGTAACACATCACAGTTTTACAGACACAAGAGAAAGAGAACTGGCATCTATAAAAAATGTAGATACACTTAGAGATGCACTTGGATTAAAACGAATAAATACGTTTATATATGGGCATCATCATACATCGGAAAGTAAAAAAGATGTGGTTGGTGAGCAAGAGTATGAATTAAGATATATTGAAATAGGAAGTATAGGAAAGATTCTGGAAAATGTAAATGGAGAGTCTTATAATAATAGATTTACAGTGGCTATATGTGAACAAGGGAAGCTTTGTATTCATGATTACAATTATACCGCAGGTGAATGGGAAGAAAGAAATAACCAGAAATACTTAAATGAATTATCTATCGTTCCGAAAGGGAAGACTGAAGAGGTGGATTCAAAGGATTTGCCTAGAGCAAAAGAAGAAAATAGCGATCACGAAAAGATTGATGGCCAGGGAAAATTTCCTGCCGAAAAGGAAATATATTTATGCAATAGAAGTGAATTCCTTTTTGAATATTTAAAGAAAGAGGGAAATTATAAAGAAGGTCATTTTCACTGGAAAAATAAAAACAAGACATTAGGATGGATAAATATAGCATCTTTTTTAGGAAACATCGATATTTTGGAAAAAGCAAAGGAATGTATAATTGAGATTTTTGAGAAAGAAATGGGTGATGTGCAGGTAGTTGTTGGGTATGGAATGGAAGGGAACATTATTGGAAGCAGCTTAGTAGATTACTGGATTGAAAATGATAAAGATTATTATTTTTATCCATCTGTACATAAAGATAATGAGCATATCGATTTAGAAAAGTCGTTATGGAACGAGTATAATGAATATAAAAATGTTTTAATTATATGTGATATGATGCCTTCAATGGAATATTTGGCTGAAATATTAAAGTCAAATACTAAATTAGAAGCATGTTCAAAAATATATGTATTAGCATTATTTACAAATTTTAACTTGTTGAAACAGGAGCAAGAAAATAAAACAAATAAAATAATTAGGAGATACTCATTAGCTAAGTTAAATGTGCCTATATGTGAAAAGGATGAAGAGAACTGCTTAATCTGTAAACAAAATTTGGGAAAAATATATTCATTATAGGAGAATTAAAGTATGAAAATAATTGAACCAGCATTTGAAATCATAGATGAAATAAATGGTGAAGAGTTGTTAAAAAAGATAGAAAAAGCAGGAAGGGTTTGCTATAAAAGTGAGGGAAAAATAACAAAAGATTCTGCTGGAAAATTTATACAAAATATAATTAAAAGTGGCCATGAATCAGTCATTGAACATGAAAAAGTAACGGTTAAAATTATATGTGATCGAGGGGTAAGCCATGAAATAGTCAGACACCGTATTGCAAGTTACAGTCAGGAAAGCACACGGTATTGCAATTATGCAAATGAAAGATTTGGTAAGGAATTAACGTTAATTAAACCATTTTTTTGGGAAGAAGATAGTGATGAATATCGATGTTGGTTAGAAACTATGCAAAAGATAGAAGAGTCTTACAATTATTTAATAGAAAAAGGAGTAAAACCTCAAGAGGCTCGAAGTTTGTTGCCTAATAGTTTAAAGACAGAAATTATTGTTACGATGAATTTAAGGGAATGGAGACATTTCTTTAAGTTAAGGACAACACTGAGAGCGCATCCACAAATGAGAGAAATTGCCTGCGCTTTATTGGACGAATTAAAAAAACAAATCCCCATTGTTTTTGATGATATTACGTACGAAAAATGACATTTTTGATACTGAAACAATTTAGTGAGTAATATCAAAAGTCATAAACATTAAAGCCCAACGTTTGGGGAAAATTCTATAAATATTTAGAAGCCCTATAATAATGAGTGACGGAAGGCTTGTGAATAAGCTTTCCGTCGTGCTTTATATATAATAGCAAAATAATTGTATATCAAGAATGCAGAGCTGTTTACTTGTTATTAGGAAATGAAGTTTACATTAGCAAGTATATTTAAAAGACGTCTTATGGATTTCTATGTTTGATTCATTTGCTGTTTCCCCCATTTTTGTTATTATTAACATTTTGATAAATCGAAGTATATACTATTAGAACGAACAGTAAAAAGAACAGTATAATAAAACTTAAGGGTAAACATTATGAAATACACATAATTCTTCATTTATGGAGGAATAAAGCTTTCTATGAAAAAATTATGGAAAATTATTAAAGAAAACATCACAGTTGTGTTGGCAATGACAACAGCATTTTTAAGTGTAGTTTATGCCGGAATACGGCTTATGATTTATGTATATTGGATGGGATATTTTAAAGAATTAAATATTGATGCTAATGTTATGAATATAAATTATGAAGGAAATCTTTTCCAGGTAATATTTTTAGCAGGCCTTCTTCTGCTATTATTTTATGTATTTGCAATGATGGATGAAGGCTTTAAAAAGTATAGTGAAGCGATAAAGAAAGAACAACAGTCTAAAATCAAAAGAATATTTGCGTGGAGCAAGATGCTGTGGAAGTGTTTCTGGAGAAGTCTTTTTTTATTGTCTATAGCAAACTTACCACTTACATGGGTCATAGGTGTTATGGCCCATATGGATATGATGATACCACAAATGTGTGTGCTGACCATTATGCTCTATATATTCGAAATGATTATGTACTTTATTTTTAAATTACAGAAAAAAGAGGAAAATTCAGGGCTTAAAAGTTGGGAGGATAAGGTGGGGGTTGTGATTTTGTGTGGATGTGTAATCTGTAGTTTTATACTGGCGGGGCTTTACTATAGTGGAAGCCAACAGACTAGAAATCAGCGAGAATTTCGTATGGTAAGCGGGGAGACATATGCGATTACCTATAGTGATCGGGAACACTATGTACTACATAGAAGCGAAATAAACGGAGATGAAATTTTGATTCACAGGAATGAACAAAAGATAATTGGCGTGGAAGACTGTGAGTATAGTGTAGTAAATGTCAAAAAAGTAGAAGTGGTACAATAAGAAAAGAAGATATAGACATAATTATAATATCCGGTTGAGGAAACCCTGGCTCCATGATATAATAATGCCGTTAATCAAAATAATCTTAAATATAAAAAATTATAAACGAAAGAAAGGTTAAAAGATCATGGAAGAACGGGAAATCGATTTACTGGATATGATAGCCGATATTTTATCTCACTGGAGAGGCTTGCTGGTTGCGCTTATAATAGGTGCAGTTCTGATGGGAGGATTCAGTTATGTGAAATCTTATCGGAATATTCAGAGTACACCGACAGTAGAGGAAGAACCGGAACTGGATGAATTGGCAGTAGAAGAGCAGTTGACACAGTTAGAGGATAGTTTGAGTGACAGTGAAAAGGCTGCGGTTTTAACTACGGTGGATGATGAGAGGGAATATTTATATAAGGATAAGTATTTTCAGGAATCTGTTTACATGCAGTTGGATCCATTGGATATTGTGCAGACAGAGCTGGTATACAGAATTCAGGCAGAGGATGAGGGTCTGGCACAACACCTGGGGACGCTCTACAAAAATATAGTTGGTGGGGTAGGTTTATATGACTGGGTGGAACAGCAGACAGGGATTGACGCTGCATATGCTGCAGAGTTGATTTCTGTTAGTACAAATCCGGAAATATTCGTGAGAAATGGCGCAAATATTAGCACTGGAAGTGACAATCTGAAGGTAACGGTCATCCAGAAGGATGAAGAGACTTGCGGACAGCTGGCAGCTGCAGTTAGCAGCTACATGGAACAGCAGCAGAAGAATCTTGTAAAGGAATTGGGTAATCATGAGTTGATATTATTGTCCGAGACTTCCGGTAAAATCATAAGTACCGATATGATGGCGCGGCAGATAGATTATGGCAATCAGGTTAGCAATCTTAGATCAGGGATCGCATCTGCAAAAGCAGGATTTACTGCAGACCAGCAGAAGTATTATGATCTGCTGACTTGGGAGGAAGAGACCAGAGAGGCTGAGATGGATCAAAAGGATACGACAACAGAGGAGGAGCCGGTATTAGCAAGTCCTTCTGTAAGCAAGAAGTATGTCCTTCTGGGTGCAGTATTATTTGCATTTGTCTATGCGGGAATTCTGTTCTTGATATATATTTTCAACAGTAAGATTCGTGTATCCGATGAATTGCAGAGTTTATATCACATTCCTCTGATCGGTGTGGTGGTAAAGAATTCTAAGAAGAAGTTTATTCTGGACAAGTGGGTAGATGATCTTCGATACTACGGTAAGCGGAAATTTGATGCCAAACAGTCTATGGAACTGGCATTTGCAGCAGTGAAGATTGTAGCAGTGAAAAATAAGCTGAATACTATCTGCCTGATGGGATGTAATCTGGAGGCCGGTGCCGGCAGTGTATGTGAAAACCTTAAGACAGCATTAGAGAAGGAAGGCGTCAACGTTACAGTTCTGGATAATGTCCTTTATAATGCAGAGTCCATGGAGAAAGTAGAGGCTATGACGGGAGTGGTATTGGTAGAAAAAGCCGGTTCTACTTTGTACAATGAAGTCGCAAATGAATTGGCATTACTGAAGAGACAGGATATTACAGTTTTGGGTGGAATTATTGTAGAATAAGATATGTTAAGCATTGTTAAAGACTGCAGAATTCTTGTATGACGAGACGATAGTAGCCAAAGTCCTTTTATGAAAAGGACTTTGGCTATTTTTTCCGGAATTATACTGTCTCAGAGAATATGCGTAACAATTGCGTTTTTCCATATAATATGTTATGATGATTAGGAATTTTAAGTGTTGAAAGTGAGGACATTATGTTATTAGATAATAAATCCATTTTGATTACAGGTGGTACCGGCAGTTTTGGTAAGGCATTTACCAAGTATGTGTTGGACAACTACAATCCCAGGAAGATCATCATTTATTCCCGTGATGAGTTTAAGCAGTTTATCATGCAGAATGAATTCAAACAGTATGCTGATAAGCTTCGTTTCTTCATTGGTGATGTCAGAGACAAGGAACGTCTGACCAGAGCATTTGAGGGTGTGGATTATGTTATCCATGCTGCAGCTCTGAAGCAGGTGCCTGCCTGCGAATACAATCCCGCTGAGGCGATCAAGACCAATATCCACGGTGCGCAGAATGTTATTGATGCTGCATTGGATACCGGTGTGAAAAAGGTGGTTGCCCTGTCCACGGACAAGGCTGTCAATCCGGTAAATCTGTACGGCGGAACCAAACTGGTATCTGACAAGTTATTCATTGCTGCTAACGCTTATGCCGGAAGCAAGGACATCTGCTTCTCCATCGTTCGTTACGGTAATGTGGCCGGAAGCCGTGGATCTGTTATTCCGTTCTTCCACAACATTATCAAGAACGGCGGTACCGAGCTCCCCATCACCGACTATCGCATGACCCGTTTCTGGATCAGTCTGCAGCAGGGTGTGGAACTGGTGATCAAGGCTTTGGAAGAGTCCAAGGGTGGTGAGACTTTCATCTCCAAGATTCCTTCTTTCAAGATCACAGATCTGGCTCAGGCAATGCTGCCGGGATGTGAGATGCCGGAAGTCGGAATTCGCGAAGGCGAAAAGCTTCATGAGATCATGGTAACCGTGGAAGATTCCATGAACACATACGAATATGACAAGCACTTTATTGTATATCCCCAGATGGTATGGAGTGAATCCAGACGTGCTGTTCCTACTGGCAAGAGAGTCGCTGAGGGATTCTCTTATAGTTCCGGTAATAATACCGAGTGGCTGAGTGTAGAGCAGATTCGTGAATTGTTAAAGACAATTGATTTAGAAAAATAATTTTAAAAAGATCTGCCGGTATGAGAGCAGATCTTTTGTTTTTATTCCAGGGGCTTATTTCTTAAATAGCAAATCGTAGTAGGAAAATGAGCAGACTATTAGAAAGAGGACTAGCATATGTGTGGAATTGTAGGATTTACAGGAAACAGACAGGCAGCACCGATCCTTCTGGACGGACTGTCAAAATTAGAATATAGAGGGTATGACTCTGCGGGACTTGCAGTCCGCGATGGCGATGCCCTGGCACAGGTAGTAAAGGCTAAGGGGCGTCTTTCGAATCTGGTCGAGAAAACGGACAATGGAAATGCTTTGAAGGGAACCTGCGGTATCGGACATACCCGTTGGGCAACCCATGGCGAACCCAGTCAGATCAATGCCCATCCCCATGTCTCCGGCAACTGTAGCAGATCCGGTTCCGGCGCGGTAGAATCGGAAGTGGTAGGCGTACATAATGGTATCATTGAAAATTACACGGAACTGAAAGAAAAACTGCTGAAGCATGGTTATACATTTTACAGCCAGACCGATACAGAGGTAGCGATCAAGCTGGTGGATTATTACTACAAGAAGTATAAACTCGGTCCCATTGATGCCATTGCGAAAACCATGGTGCGTATTCGCGGATCCTATGCGTTGGAGCTGATGTTCCGTGACTATCCCGGTGAGATCTGGGTAGCCCGTAAGGACAGCCCGATGATCATCGGTATTGCGGATGGGGAGACCTATGTGGCGTCCGATGTCCCGGCTATCTTGAAATATACCAGAAATGTGTATTATATAGGCAACCTTGAGTTTGCAAAGCTGACTCCGGGAGAAGCTCATTTCTATAACCTGGACGGGGATGAAATCGAGAAGCAGACTACGGAAATCAAATGGGATGCAGAAGCGGCAGAAAAGGCCGGTTTTGAACATTTCATGATGAAAGAGATCCATGAGCAGCCGAAAGCAGTTCAGGATACCCTGAATTCTGTGATCAAAGATGGCAGGATTGACTTCGAAGCAGTGGGAATTACCGAAGATGAGATCAAGGGCTTTGAACAGATTTATATTGTAGCCTGTGGTTCTGCATGGCATGTAGGCATGGCGGCACAGTATGTTCTGGAAGACATGGCAGATATTTCGGTGCGTGTGGAACTTGCATCAGAATTCAGATACCGGAAAATGTCCCTGAACCCGAAGGCACTGATGATCGTGGTCAGCCAGTCCGGTGAGACAGCGGATACTTTGGCTGCATTAAGACTAGCGAAGGAAAAGGGCATTACCACTATGGCCATTGTCAATGTGGTAGGCAGTAGTATTGCCAGAGAAGCGGATAAAGTATTTTACACACTGGCAGGCCCGGAGATTTCTGTGGCAACCACGAAGGCCTATAGTGCGCAGCTTGCAGCAATGTATTGCCTGGCAGTGCAGTTTGCCAAAGTTCGTGGTAAGATCACAGAAGAGCAGTATGGTTATTATATTGCCGAACTGCTGACGATTCCGGAGAAGATACAGAAAATTCTGGAAGACAAGGAGCGCCTGCAATGGTTTGCCGCAAAGTATGCCAATGCGTCTGATGTATTCTTCGTAGGACGTGGTATAGACTATGCCGTTTGTCTGGAAGGAAGCCTCAAACTGAAGGAAATCAGCTACATTCATTCCGAAGCATATGCGGCCGGGGAACTGAAGCACGGAACCATCAGTCTGATCGAACAGGGAACGCTGGTGATCGGTGTTCTGACCCAGAACGAGTTATACGAGAAGACCATAAGCAATATGCTGGAGTGCAAGAGCCGTGGTGCATACCTTATGGGCATGACTACCTATGGCAATTACGAAATCGAAGATCAGGTGAACTTCGCTGTCTATGTGCCGAAGGTGGACGAGCATTTCATGGCCAGCCTTGCGGTGATACCGCTGCAGCTGCTGGGATATTATGTCAGTGTCGCAAAGGGACTGGATGTAGATAAGCCCAGGAATCTGGCGAAGAGTGTTACGGTGGAATAAAAAATTGGGAACGGAAACGCCAGAGCTTCTAAAAGCTCTGGCGTTTTTGAAAAGAGTATTTAAATAGGTTTTGCAAGATCTCCCACATGAGGATTGTCAAAAGGTATCTGCTCCCGGTTATCATCCTGAACAATTTCTTCCACGGTACTGCCGGCCCACATAGTCATGGACGGTGTTGTCTTACGGATTGTCTTTTTGGCTACCGGTTTCCGATATGTGACGGATGTGATGGTGCACATCTTATCCTGGACATGGACGACCTCCCCGGTACCCTTCACAAATTCCAGATATCCTAAGGATTCCCCGGTATCCGGATCCACGATCTCGTGGTCGGAAAGAGAATATACCAGAAATTTGTCCCCTTCCTGCACCCCATTAATAGAACCAACATTAAGAGAAACATCACAATTATCATCGGATACATGTACGATCTTAATCTGTTTACTCATTGGAAACCTCCTGATTTAATATTTTATAGATATAAGGCACGATATCGCTTGTTATAGTAGGGCGCACAATAATATTATTTTTATTGTCATTAATATAAGAGACAAAATCGGAAATTTCCGAAGCGGAGACTTGGTTCTTGCTCCGCATGTCACCGGGAACGATCCGAATCTGTGCGGATTTTCCGCCGCTGTTTATAGTTTCTACTAATCCGAATCCAATTAATTTTTCGAAATTCCCATCCTTCTTATAAAATGTAACAATCGAGTTGTATGTGATAAAATCATGTGTTTTACAAATACAGACATTGTGACTGCATTCGATGATGGATATCGTGGGAACAGCCTTATCGTTTTTGGATTCTAACCATAGCTTTGCACACATCCAGATGGCAATTAACAGAAAGAATAAAACAATAGAAAATGCCCAAAAGGGGACAGCGGCATCCGGAGGAAACAGGTAAAGTAGAATGGTGGGAATCAATCCGATGGCAAATGCAATCAGATTATATTTATCCATAATAAATTTCCGCATTTAAGATCAGGCTCCTTTCGGGATGTTTTATAAAAAGTATAACATTATCTAATGAGGGAGTAAAGTTTTTGACGGCTAAAGGGATTTCGATAAATCGAGGGAACTTAAGAATCGTTGGAGCGGAGAATTGCAATTCATACCATATTATATGGAAAACGTAATTTCTGCGAATCAGAATTCCGGCACTTTATATATGAATAAATATTCCTTGCAACATATCTTGAAAGATACTATCATCAATGATATAATATGAAATAACAAAGTAATCAGGACCACAGAAGAAGGGTATGAATTATGAAAGAAAACGATATAAGAGAAGATATGAATGGCATAAAATTTGAAATTTTGCGAGATGACGAGGAGCGGAAAAAAGATCAGCTAAAAAGATTGCAGGCATATGTGGAAGCAATACAGAAAAAAGTGTCGAGTCATACGGATCAAGTTGTCAAGGAATTGGTGGCAGAGAGACATCGACAGGGTTTGACACAGAGTGATATCGCGGATCGTACAGGGATGAAAGCGTCTAATATTGCCAGACTGGAGAATGGCTCGGGAATTCCTACATTGGTGGTTTTGGAAAAATATGCCAGTGCATTAGGGAAACATATTGAAGTAAAAATACTGTGAAAGAAAGTAAACATAAGATGAAATTATATCATGGAACCAATTATAGTTCAGCAATAAATATAGTTAATCATGGAATCGATCTGAAATATAGTAAACCCTATCTGGATTTTGGCCCGGGTTTTTATACAACGCCAAGCTATGATCATGCAGCGCTGGCAGCAATAAGAACTACTCAGAAATATAATGCGAAAAATAATAAAAACGAGGAACCATACATTGTAGAAGTAGATTATAAACCGATAAGTGCAATGGATTTAGTAATAGGTTCCTATCCACGACATTCGGAAAGATGGGGAAAATTTGTCCTGAATAATCGATTGAAACCACAGATGCTGTCTGCATACAATATACTAGAGCACAATCAGGATGGAAAATACGATATTTGCTATGGAGAAATTGCGGATGGCAATATAATTAATATAGCGTATAAGGTTAACGGAGGCCAAGTCATACCGGGAGACATTAATTATAAGGAGTTTTTGAAAGATAATGGAGAGGTATATCCGCAACAGTATTCCTTTCATACTTTAAAAGCGATATCTTGCATAAAAGTATTATCTTGTGATATGATAAATAACAAGAAGAAATATTTGAACGCAAGAGGAAGAAGGTGAATGGTATGACAAATGCGGAAATCAGGGAATTTAAGAGTTATGTACGGGATACCTTGGTCAGAAAGTATCATTTGAATGAAGTGGAAGCAGCTCGTGCCGTTCGTGATTCTTATTTATCCAAGGCACTGGCAATGGACAAGGATTTTGTCGACCATGATACTGTTGAGGAATGGGCGGAATTTATTTATGATGAAATAAATCATGAAAGCCTGCTGATGATGTAAAACAGAAAATATTATAATACTCAAAAGATCTGCCGACAGGCAGGTCTTTTTGCTTCCTTTCTGTGAAACGCATACAGCGTACACCACACAAAAAATTTTTTGTAAGAATCCGTCGATTTTTGTCATGTACTTTATAGAGACCTAAATAAATGACAAAGGCGGTTAAACAATATGTACGACACCAAAGAAAAATGCAGGGAACTTGCGGCAAAATTCAAACAGCTCTGTGCCGAAAGAGGCACGACACCTTATAAGATTGCAAGGCATTCGGGACTGTCATCCTCTACGGTAAGCTGTTTTCTGACCGGCAAGACAGTTCCCAGAATCGATACCATGATGATTCTTTGCAATCAGCTGGGAATCTCGATCACAGATATCTTCGATGAGCGGGAAATGGTGGAAGTACATGCACAGGAGGAAGAATTGATATTGCATACATATCGTAATCTTCCGGAGGATAAGAAGAAAGCGGTTTTGAAATATCTCAAAATGCTGGACCGGTATACGGAAGACTAGGGACAAATGCAACATTCTGTGGTATGATGTGATAGTGATAGGCCATATGCGGCGGAAAAAATGACGCAGGAGGCCTGAAAGAGAACATCGAAAGGTATCGTACGATTATGAATACTATGACACAGGATTCTTCCACCGGTCTTTGGAACAATAAAAACAGAAAAATTTTCTTCTGGAGCATCCTCGCGCTTGCCGTGATCCTGCGTTGCATCCGTTTTGCCACAGTGCCGGACGGTATCAACCAGGACGAGGCCATGGGAGCGGTGGATGCCTGGGCATTATCAAAATACGGAACCGACAGATATGGTACTTTTCTGCCGGTTCATTTTACTGCCTGGAGATACAGTCAGATGAGCGTTCTCCTTGCCTATTGCATGGTTCCCTTTATCAAACTGTTCGGATTCAACACGGTAACGGTGCGTCTGCCGATGGTACTGATCTCCTCTGGCGCGGTGGCATTGGTATATCTTGTGGGCAGGAAATTATTCTCTGAACGGATCGCCCTGGTGGCAATGCTGCTGACCGCTGTGAATCCCTGGCAGTTTATGCAGAGCCGCTGGTCGCTGGATTGCAATCTCTTCCCGCATATTTTCCTGCTGGGATTTTATTTACTGCTTCTTGGAATGGAAAAACGACGCTATTTATACTTGTCCATGGTCTTTTTCGGACTGACATTTTACTGTTACGGTATCGCTGCCTATTCCGTAACTGCATTTCTTTTTGTATTCTTCATATGGTGCCTGTGGAAGCGCCGGCTGAAATTCCGGGAAGGATTGCTGTGCGCACTGATCTTTACGGTAGTGGCCCTGCCGGAAGTCATAGTTCTGGGAATCAACGCGGTACACTTTGGCAGAACCATAAGTACTCCGCTTTTTACCATGCCGTATTTTCCGGACAGTGTGAGAAGCGCAGATATTCTGCTTTTGAACTTTTCCTTTGCACAGCTGGGGAAAAATGCCTGGGCTCTGTTCAGCCATGTATTCCTGTAGCTGCCGGATATTTTCTTCAATTCGATTCCGGCTTTTGGCCCGTTGTATCATGTGTCGATCCCGTTTGTCTTTGCGGGGATCATTGTATTTACCATACAGCTCTTCCGGGAGAAAAGCATTGAAAAACAGACACGGATGCTGGCATTATGGGGCTTCCTGGTCACCGGGATCTGGGTCGGCCTGATCACTTACGAAGTCAACATTAACCGTGTGAATATTATTTTCTATCCGATCATCCTGTTATGTGCCTACGGAATCGGTCTGGCGGTTCGAAAATGGAAAAAACTGTGGCCGGTGATCGCAGCTGCCTATGGAATCAGCAGTATTCTGTTCTTCGGGACTTATTTTACTACCTATGCGGAAGAAAGCAGACAGTACTATAACAAAGATTTCATGGAGACGGTGGCGGAAGCGGATTCTCTGGAGGAATACGAAAGCCTGTACATCACCGGCAATCTGGGCTGGCAGTTCAACCGGGATGCCACGGAGATCCTGACCCAGTATGTCTGTAAG
Organism: Waltera sp.; assembly: GCF_046969025.1. Taxonomy (NCBI): domain Bacteria; kingdom Bacillati; phylum Bacillota; class Clostridia; order Lachnospirales; family Lachnospiraceae; genus Waltera; species Waltera sp. The sequence goes on from NZ_JBKVQF010000004.1 coordinate 81,733, forward strand.
ATAGACGCACAGTATTATCAGGGGAAGAGTAATGTCTCCAACGGAAGAGAGCTTCCGGCTTATGCGGACCGGTATCACTACATCTATCCAGAGCAACAGGCCGCAGAACTGGTGGAGATGGTGGGAGACGGCCTGCTGGTATTGTATCAGGGAGATCTGCAATACATTGATTTTTCCTATGATGTAGTGGATACGGTAGGAGATTATCTGCTGCTTACCGTACAGAATTAAGAGAGGACACTTATGAATATCATACTTTTATCGGGCGGCTCCGGACAGCGGCTTTGGCCCCTGTCCAACGAAATCCGTTCCAAGCAGTTTATCAAAATATTTCATACGGAAGACGGCGGCCTGGAGTCCATGGTGCAGCGGGTGTACCGGCAGATCCGGGAGGCGGATCCGGAGGCAAAGATCACGATTGCCACATCCAAGGCACAGATCTCTTCCATCCACAACCAGCTGGGAGAAAATGTCGGTATCAGCATGGAGCCCTGCAGAAGAGACACCTTCCCGGCGATTGCACTGGCGGTGGCATATCTGCAGGATGTGCAGGGAGTGACAGGAGAAGAGCCGGTGATCGTATGTCCGGTGGATCCGTACGTGGAAAAGGATTATTTCGAAGCTTTGCAGCGGCTGGAGAAGCGTGCGGCACAGAGTGCGGCCCATCTGGTGCTGATGGGTATGGAACCGACGTATCCCAGCGAAAAATATGGCTATATCATTCCGAAAACAGCGGAAAATATCAGCCCGGTGGAAATGTTTAAGGAGAAACCGGACAAGGAGCAGGCAGCGGAATATATCAGACAGGGAGCGCTGTGGAACGGCGGAGTGTTTGCCTTCCGCCTGAATTATGTATTGCAGAAGGCTCATGAACTTATAGAGTTTACCGATTATGAAGATTTGCTGGCAAAATATGAAACCCTACAGAAGATCAGTTTCGACTATGCGGTAGTGGAGAAGGAACCTGAGATCGAGGTCATGCGTTTTGCCGGAACCTGGAAGGATCTGGGTACCTGGAACACCCTGACGGAAGCCATGGACAGTGCATGCGTCGGGGAGGCGGTGCTCAATGAGACCTGCCGGAATGTCCATGTGGTGAATGAGCTGGATATGCCGGTGCTGTGCATGGGATTGCAGGATATTGTCGTGGCGGCCAGCCCCGAGGGGATTCTGGTATCGGACAAAGAGCAGTCCAGCTATATCAAACCATATGTGAGCAGTTTTACCCAGCAGGTCATGTTCGCAGAAAAATCCTGGGGAAGCTTCCGGATCATGGATGTGGAAAAGGAAAGTCTGACGATCAAAGTGACATTGAATCCCGGACATAAGATGAATTATCACAGCCATGAATTCCGGGATGAGGTATGGACGGTGATCTACGGAGAAGGCCGGGCAGTGATAGATGGTGAGGAACGCAGAGTAAAGGCCGGTGATGTGCTGCGGATGCCGGCGGGATGCCGGCATATGCTTCTGGCAGACACGGAGCTCCAGGTGATCGAAGTACAGCTGGGAAAAGATATCAGTGTACAGGATAAGAAAAAATATCCTCCTCTAAAGCCTTTATAATTGCTGTGCCAAACAGGAAACGTCCCTCTTCGTTGGGATGAACGGCATCCACCAGATAGCAGGCAGCATTTTGGGGATTCCATTGCAATGCCTCGTTGGTATTGAGAAAGAAAACGTTCATGGCCGCCGCGGTTTCTTCGGCACCGGTCACATAATCGTTCAGAATTTCATCCAGATCATTGTTGAAAGCGGTACCGTTGTCGAACGCTGTAATGAAATTCGAGGAAGCGATCAGAATTTCAGCATCCGGGTAAGCATCCTGAAGAGATTGCACCCCTGCTTGCAGACCGTCACGATATTGCTCCACAGTATATCCCGTAAAATAGTCATTCAATCCGTAATTGATTACGAAACAAAGTTTTTTCTCCCCGGAGATTTCGGCAGTATCTTCCGATAAAAAGCGCTGTACGGCACTGGGGAAGGATTTGTCATCGGGGGTCAATTGTGTGGCGGAGGAACCTCCGATGGCACGGTTGTGAACGGAGGCTTTCGTCAGGGCACCGATAACGCCGGGGATGGAGGCAAAATCCTGATAGTTTCCGAATACGCTGTCACCGAAAAAGACGATGTCATAATCGGACAGATCGGAATAGGAAGCAGGGGCATTAATGGCTGCCTGCACCAGGGTATCAAACTGTGTCAGACTGGAGTTATCGGCATCTATACCATGGTATTGCAAGGTGCCGCTCAATACCAGTAGCATGACGGAGCGGGCAGCGACAGCATTTAATTCCAGAGGAGTGTCATAGGCATCAGGATTGGAGATCAGCCATTCTTCTCCGCCGGGGAAGAACAGAGAGACATTTTCCCGGACAGACAGGGGAGCTGCCAGAACCTGCACCAGATTTTCGTAGGTTTCGGTGTCACTGCTGTGGGCCTGCCAGTATTTCAGAGAAGGACAGGAGAATACTATGGTAAATTCAACACCGGAATAAGAATCGACATATGCCAAAAGATCCTCATCGAAAGAGGCATAAAATCGACTGTTATTATGGAAATTGCTGTTCCACAGCAGGAAGGGGTCCAAAATGAGCAATACGTGAGTGACCTCATTTCCGGAGGAAAAAGCAGTTTCCAGATAATCGGAGATATCGGAAAAGGAAGTCAGGCGATGGGAACAGCTGACAGCATCGTAACCCATATAGGTAGAGTAAATGTCTTCCGGGAAAGCTTCCGGCGCATACATGGAGCAGAAGACCCCCTGATAGGATTCCTGCTGCAGGCGTCCAAGATCGGCGGAACGTTTTCCGGGTTCATATATTTTCACATAGAGAATTCCGGCGGCTGTTACGGCAAGCAGCAGAACTACAATAACGATACCGGAAAAGAGTTTCCATGATTTTATTTTCTTTTTCGTATTTGAACTCATAAGGCGAAGAGATCCTTTCTGTGAACAGTAAGTATGGATTTATAACGGTTTTATTATACCGCAGCAAAGCGGTGGATGCCAACACCATTGTTGTTTTTCTTCCTTCAGTATGATAAAATTAGTAAGTTGAGTTGACAAATGGAAGTATTTTTAAACATAGATGCCGAAAAGGATCAGACAGGAGGATATTTATGGAAGAATTAGCTGTTTTTGGAGGGAAACCGGTCCGTGAGAAGCCTATATTCTACGGACGACAGTATATTGATCAGGAAGATGTCGAGGCGGTGACCAAAGTATTGACTGCAGATGTGATCACCAGCGGACCGCAGGTCAGCGATCTGGAGAAGCACTTGTGTGAGATCACACATGCAAAATATGCAGTGGCAGTATGCAACGGAACGGCAGCCCTGCATCTGGCGGCTCTGGCCGCGGGTTTTGGCGAAGGGGATGAGGTTATCGTAAGCTCCATTACATTTGCAGCTTCTTCCAACTGTGTATTATATGCCGGTGCAAAGCCGGTCTTTGCGGATATTAACCCGGAGACTTATAATATTGATCCGGCATCCATTCGGAAGCTGATCACCCCCAGGACCAAGGCGGTTGTCGCAGTGGATTTCACCGGACAGGCTGTGGAACTGGATGAGATCAGAGAGATCTGCAAGGAGCATAACCTGCTCCTGATTGAGGATGCAGCCCATGCGATTGGGACAACCTATAAGGGAAAGCCGGTGGGAAGTCTGGCGGATATGACCTGCTTTAGTTTTCATCCGGTGAAAACGGTGACTGCTGGAGAAGGTGGTGCTATTACTACCAATGATGAAAAGCTGTATCGCCATTTGCTGCGTCTGCGTACGCATGGCATTACCAGAGATCCGGAAGAGATGGTACATCCTACCGATGCACGCTGGTATAACGAGCAGGTGGAATTGGGCTTTAACTATCGAATGACTGAATTTCAGGCTGCATTGCTGTTGAGTCAGCTGAAGAAGCTGCCACGGTTCTCTGAACGCAGAAAACAGATCCGCAAACGCTACAACGAAGCCTTCGCAGACATGCCGGAACTGATCCTGCAGAAGGAGATCCCGGAGTCTGACACGACCTGGCATCTGTATGTACTGCATCTGAATCTGGAGAATCTGAACTGCGACAGACGGCAGTTCTTTGACGCGCTGTATGCAGAGAATACCTGCCCACAGGTACATTATCTGCCGGTATACTGGCACTCTTATTATGAAAAACTGGGTTATGAAAAAGGGCTGTGCCCGAATGCGGAGAAATACTACAACGAAGTCATGAGTATTCCTCTGTACTACGGATTGACCGACGAAGACGTGGAAGATGTGATCCATGCGGTGAAAAAAGTGGTAGCATATTACACGAAGCTGAAATAGGATCCGACTGTGAAACCTGGACGGATAGCGGGAAAAGGCGGCATGAGACAGAAAACAGCAGAAAACAGTACGGGAAAAAGAAATAATGTCGAAAATTTCATAGAGATCGTTGTGTTTGCCGTACTGGTGGGGATTGCTTCGGCGGTTACTCTCTGGCTGTTTTACCGGCAGTGCGTGGAAAGTATGTTGGGGACGGGACTGTATCATTCCGATATGAAGGCATACATTCTGGAAATGCAGGGACTGGACAGCGGTTACAGCTTTCCCTATCCGATCCTCTTCAAGCTGGCGGCAGTGATCCATCTGATCACAGGCAGTCTGCCCACCGGAACGGAACTGGCCATGGCGCTGGCAACGATGTTGCTGAACAGCGCAGCGATGATTGCCCTGAAAATAATGCTGGACAGGCACGTGGGGGCGGAGTTGCGTAAAGCCATGCCCGGGAAAGCCTGGCTTCCCGGCGTACTCACAGGAACGGTAGCGGTATCCCTGTTTTTCGTATCCATGGTATATCCGCCAACGGGAATCTATCTGCCGGGGATCAAGTACAAGTATCTGGGAGTATTTACGGCAAATCCTTTCCATAACGCTACTTATATGGCGGCACGACCCTTTGCAATCCTGGCACTTTTCAAGTATGCAGAGCTGATGCCTCTGTATGAACAGGACAATGCCCACAAGGAGTATGGAAGAGATTATATCCTCTTTTCTGTTTATCTGTTACTGGCAACGATGGCGAAACCGAGCTTTACGATCGTACTGGTGGGGGCCGCGGGGATTCTGATGCTGTGGAGAATGTTCCACAGCAAATTCCGGAACTTCATGCCCACCATTTGGCTGGGAGTATGCTTCCTTCCTACTTTTGCGGATCTGTTGTACCAGTTCCGCGGTGTGTTCGTCCCGCAGGAGGGACAGGAAGGCGGCATCGGTTTTACGCTGGGACATGTGTGGCTGCAGTATTGCAGTAATCTTCCGCTGGCTATCGGTCTGGCTGTCGGTTTCCCGATCCTGGTGCTTCTGTTGAACTATAAGGAGTTGTGCAGAGACAGCATTTACCGCTTCTCCTGGCAGATTTACGGTATGAGTTTTCTGATGGCGTTTTGCCTGTACGAGAAGGGATTCCGGGAGATGGATTTTAACTTTTCCTGGGGATATATGTACGGTATCTTTTTTGCATTTGTGGGAGCACTGTTGGTATTGCTGCGGGCTACCGGAAAGGCGGATACGAAGAAGAAAAAGGGACTGGCTGCGATACAATGGCTGGCCTATCTGTGGCATCTGGTGTGTGGATTGTATTATTTCTGGGGATTTTTACAAGGGGCCATGTATTATTAGAAAATACTGTTTCCGTAGGATTTTCGTAAATAAGCCGTTTATAAGCATTCTCGTACAAAAAGTATGGTAAGATAGGATTTTTTGTACGAAATTTGTTCAAAATATTTTATTAACGAAAATAATAATTTTTTTAGGCTTGAAAAAACATATTTTTGTATTTTATTTGTGAATTTTGAGGTTTAAAATACAAACGAGAACTCCCGTGAACCGAATGGAATGTTATTTTATTCGATTCACGGGAGTTTTTTGCTTTTATGAATTTGAGTGACGTGTCAGCGTTCTGTTGCTGCGCCATGCTGCCAGACGCACCAGTCCATCATGGACCCCGGCGGCACAGTAAGGCATCAGCAGCAGGCTGTACACGAAAATATAGCGGGAATTGGCTTCCCAGATCGTGTGGAACAGGAAACCGCCCAGCACGGCGATCAGTCCCGTATAGGTGTAGAGGCAGAGGTTGCGGAAACGGAAATCGTCGTTGGCTGCGGCATTCGCGGAGCCATTGCCGGGACGGCGCTTTCTGACTGTAGCAATACAGAACAACAGCATGCCCAGATACAACACATTCTGCCAGGCATTGCCCCATTCGATATAAGCAGAGGCAAGAGAACCTTCATAGACTTCCTTCAAAAAGTCGCTTCGCCCACCGTAGGTGGCCAGAGTGGCCTGCCGGCTGGCATAAGTACCGTCTGCCCATTGAGACAGATGCTTGTGGAGATAGAAGTTCACGGCATAGCCGGGATGCTCCCGGAAATAGGCAATACGCTCGTTGATCGCCGCCCGGCTGATTGCATTGGCTGCGTCGGAATTCATCCCGGCAGCATCATAGGTATCGATATTGAAGCCGTTGTACCAGCCGCATCCCCGGGATGATTCCTGCATCCCCATGGCAAAATAGGACATGGCGGTGACGCCGGAACTTAAGGTATTGCCGGCTTTTTTCTCGTAGCACTTCTGCACCAGCGGCAGGACTCCCACGGAGGTAATGGTAAGACAGACTGCCATAGCCATCAGGCCGATGCACGCCCTGCCGCTGCGTCCCGGACGCAGCGTTTCGAAGAACAGCACCAGCAGCACAGCAATAATGAGGATCAGGGAGTTCTTGCGCAGCATCACACTTAAAGTAAGGAACAGGATACTGCCAAGGGCGGTAAAGACCGTAACTGCGGATAATGCGTGGGAAGTAGCCACGACGCGGGTGCCGTCCGGGGAAGTGGTCTCCACGGAATGTGCCGGAATACAGTCTGCCAACAGCTTTAACAGAAGAAATAGTCCCACAGAAAGCATTGCGAAGGAAGGGATCTCGCCATAGACGAAGGAACTGTACAGGATCATAGGCAGGTTACAGCATACCAGAATCAGATAACAGCAGGAGACCGGTTCCCAATCATCCGGCCACAGATAGCGCAGGGAACGGTACTGGAACAGAACGGCCACGCACAGCAGGCAGACATAGACCAGCTTGACAAAATGCCAGGCGGGAACGCTCAGCCCGGTGAGATTCCACAGGCGGAGCAGCAGCTCCAGAAAGGCCATCAGGCCGATCTGCTGTGGATAATAGGACAGATAAGAGAAGGTGGGGTGGATAATATCTTTATTTCCAAGGATCCATTCAGCGGCAGCATTGTATACAGATAAGGCGTCCGCAGCAGGAACTGTGCGGCCGAAGACGATGAGCATTCCCCCCAGAAGCAGGATCAGCCCCAGAGTAAAAACAAGCAGCCCGCGGCGGAATTTCACACCGGCCTTGCCGGACAGAGACAGACAACAGGCAAATAAAAGCCCGTATCCGGCAAGCTCCAGCAGATTCCACAAGGGATTGTCAAAGCGCAGAAGCACCTGCTGGGTCTCCATGTTTTCGGCATAACAGGTAGTGAGAAAGCTGCCAATAAACAGAAAAACTGCCAGCAGCAGTGTCAGGATCTTTACGATATTTACAGACAGACGATAAAACTTTTGCATGGGAAAAGTCCTTTCTTGCCAGCAAGCACCGGCGAGAGACAGGAAGTCTTCCGGAACTTTTGAGCGCTGCATTTTCACGCTTGATTATAGCATAAAAAAACAGTGGCTGTAAATCAATAAGCGTGGTACAATAGTTTTATATATGCAAAAGGAAAGCCCGATTTATCAGGCGGTTTTGCAAATTTATGTGATGCTCTGAATGATAAAATGAAATACGAGGAATGGAAAATGGATAAAATTGCGGTATTGATTCCCTGCTATAACGAGGAAAAGACCATCGCCAAGGTGGTGTCGGATGTGAAAAAGTTCCTGCCCCAGGCAGTGACCTATGTATATGATAACAATTCCACCGACCGCACTGTGGAGCTGGCTACGGAGGCAGGAGCAATCGTACGCTATGAATATGCACAGGGAAAGGGAAATGTAATACGCCGGATGTTCCGTGAGATCGATGCGGAATGTTACCTGATGATCGACGGAGATGACACATATCCGCTGGATTGCGCACAGGAGATGGTAGACAGGGTATTGCAGCACCAGGCGGATATGGTGGTGGGAGACCGGCTTTCCTCTACTTATTTTACGGAGAACAAGCGCCCGTTCCACAATTTCGGCAACAGTCTGATGCGGGCGGGGATCAACAGCCTGTTTCATGCCAACATTAAGGATATCATGACTGGCTATCGCGCTTTCAGCTATGAATTTGTAAAGACGTTCCCGGTATTTTCCAAGGGATTCGAGATCGAGACAGAGATGACGATCCACGCGGTGAACTACAACATGCAGGTGGAAAACGTAGTGGTGGAATACCGCGATCGTCCCCAGGGCAGTGAGTCCAAGCTGAATACCTACAGCGATGGCTTCCGTGTGATCCGTAAAATGATGCAGCTGTACAAAAATTACAAGCCGCTGCACTTTTTCGGTATGCTGGCCCTGTTATTGATCGCTGTTTCCGCGATTCTGTTCGTACCGGTCTTCCTGGAATATCTGAATACCGGTCTGGTGCCCAGATTCCCGACACTGATCGCCTGTGGCTTTATCCTGCTGGCGGGGATCCAGTCGTTTTTTGCCGGTATGATGCTGGAAGTCATGGCGGCCAAGGACCGGAAAGATTTTGAATATCGCCTGAATCGCGTCCATGGGGAGCATCAGGTGCGTAAAGGGTTGTAATATGCAGGAAAAGAAAATTCTTCCCAGACGCAAAGGCGTTGTATTGCTGAGTGTTCTGGGATGTCTGTTTGTATTTTTTGCAAAAACAGAAAAAGACCTGGCATCTTCGGGAAACATCCTGTGGACGGCAGGCTACATCGGAAGTACTTTGCTGTGGACGGTAGTGCTGGGGTGCCTTCTGGGATTTCTTGGAACCTGGGTGGTGCATCGACTTTGGAACCGGGCACAGACCGCCGAAGACACCGGGAAAAAGCAGGCTGCATGGTATGCCCGCCTTTCCGCCTGGCTGCAGCGCCGCTCCGGTGTGCAGATATTTTTCGGAAGTCTGTTGTTTCTGCTGTTGGCCTGGCTGCCGGTATATCTGGCATATTATCCCGGAATCTGTGCCTATGATGCACCGGTGCAGACGGGACAGATCATGGAACATTATTATTTCGATCATCACCCCATTGTGCACACTCTGTTTCTGCAGGGGATGCTGTGGCTGGGAAGTCATATCTTCGGCAGTGTGAATGCCGGAATGGCATTCTATACGGCAGTACAGATGCTGTTGCTTTCGGGAAGCATGGCTTATGGAATGCTGGTACTGCATCACCGGAAAACTGCCGCAGGGTGGCAGCTGGCCATTCAGTTACTGGGGATGTTTTTCCCGTTTCACTGGTATATGAGTGTCAGCATGACCAAGGACACGGTATTCAGTGCATTTTTGCTGTTGCAGCTGGTCAGTCTCGCAGATCTGCTGTGGGAAGACCGCAATGCCTGGCGGCCCGGGATCCGGGATCTGCTGTTTGCCCTGGGAACCGTGGGGATGATCTTATTCCGTAACAACGGAAAATATGCAATGATCGTATTGTTGGCTTTTACATTCCTGACCTTTTGTTTCGGAAAAAAAGCGAGGAAGCTCTGGGGGAGACTGCTGGTGGTATGCGGAGCAGCTTTCTGCGTAGGGCTTTTTGTGCTGTCTGCGGTATTTTCCGCCACGCATGCGGAACAGGGAGACCGCCGGGAGATGCTGAGCATGCCGATCCAGCAGTTATCCCGCTGTATGATCTATCACGGGGGAGTCAGCGTCCTTGCGGAGGATGACAATACCATGGATGCGGCGGACAAAGCACTGATCAATGATTTTATTCTGGATGAGGCGTATCGGGATTATGATCCCGGAATTGCGGATCCTGTCAAAAGACATACCAACACTTATGTGGCACGCTACCGTTCCGGTGAATTTATCCGGGTATATCTGCACCTGCTGACGCAGTATCCGGGAGATATGATCAATGCGGCACTGGCTACCAATGCCGGGTTCCTGTCTCCGTTTGATACGACCCATGCGGATGTGAACCGTGTGGAGGGCAGAGCAGGATTAAGCTATGTGCAGACCAGATGGGAAGAAGACACGCTGAATGACAGAGGGATCTACAAGGACAGCAAGTGGCCGTGGCTCTTTGAACAGCTGGAGAGCTGGGCGGAGAACAACAGTTATCTGCGGATCCCGGTATTGAAATATCTCTTCGTGCCGGGAAGCTATCTGTGGCTGTATCTGGCCCTGGCAGCAGTGCTGGTGATCGTAGACAGGAAGCGGTTCTGTCTGCCCCTTGCCATTGTGGCAGGCTATTACGGGACCATGTTGTTCGGGCCCACCGTGCAGATGCGATATGTATATCCGGTGATGCTGGCGCTGCCTTATGTACTGGCGCTTGTCACCGGCAGGAGGAAAAATGGATAAACTGATCATCGGTGCGGGACTGTATGGCTTGTACGCGGCCCTGTACTGTGGAAAAAGAGGACAACAGGTAGAGGTACTGGAGATCGAACAGGCTCCTTTTACCAGAGCCACATATATCAATCAGGCCAGAGTTCACATGGGCTACCATTATCCCAGATCTCTGTCCACCGCTATGAAATCAGCGGGGTATTTCAAGCGTTTTGTGGAGGACTATTCCTTCTGTATTCATACGAAGTTTGAGCAGATTTACGCGACTTCCAGCCATTTTTCCTGGACAGACGCAACCGAGTTCCGCAAATTTTGTCAGGATGCGGGGATCCCCTGCAAACCTCTTCCGGTGGAAGAGTATTTTCAGCCTGGCTTGTGTGATGGAGCGTTCCTGACGGAGGAATATACGTACGATGCCCATATTTTGCGGGATTACCTTATGGAGGAGATTGCAAAATATCCCGGCATAAAGCTGCATTTCGGACGGAAGATCACGGAGATCGAAAAGCAGACGGACTGTTATGAGGTGACGGCACTTCACGAAGGAAAACAGGAGGTCTACCGGGCTCCCTTTGTCCTGAATGCCACCTATGCTTCTGTGAATCAGATCCTGAGGAAAGTAAAGGGCGCAGAGACTCAGGATTTCGGACTGAAATATGAACTGTGCGAGATCATTCTCTGCAAAGCCAGCGATAAGATCCGGAATATCGGTTTTACAGTAATGGATGGCCCCTTTTTCTCCATTATGCCGTTTGGAAAGACCGGTTATCATTCCCTGACTTCGGTAACCTTTACTCCTCATAAGACCAGCTATGATGCGACACCACAGTTTCCCTGTGTGGGAGAGAATGGCAACTGCTGTCAGGGAGGTTTTCTGGGGAACTGTAACGATTGCCCCGGCAGACCGGAGAGCGCCTGGGAGTATATGTCCACACTGGCACGGAAATATATGCGGGAAGAGTATGCGTTCAGCTATGAGAAATCTTTGTTTTCCATGAAGCCCATTCTGAAGGCTTCGGAGATCGACGATTCGAGACCCACAGTAATCCGGGCTCTTTCCGAAGATCCTGTTTTTATCAGTGTATTATCGGGCAAGATCAATACCGTATATGATCTGGATCCGTTTTTAGATTAATCGCGAAGAAAAAGGAAACATTATGGAGAAAGAAGCAATACAGAATAAAGAGAAAAATTTCGTATCCTGCGTGCTGTATCTGCACAACGATGGAAAAAATATCAGAGAGTTCCTGAAGACTGTCTGCGGAACCATGGAACAGAATTTTGAAAAATATGAGATCGTCTGTGTGAATGACTGCTGCATGGATGATACCATTGAGGAGATCCACCGGTATCTGGAAGAAAGCAATACCCGCCATGTGGTGAGCCTGATCAATCTGAGCTTTTATCAGGGGGTGGAAATGGCCATGAACGCCGGAAGAGATCTGGCTGTTGGAGATTTTCTCTTTGAATTCGACCGTTGTCTGCTGGATTTTGAACCGTCCCTGATCATGGATATCTATCATAAGGCATTGGAAGGCTATGACGTGGTGGCTGCGGCACCGAAGCGGGATGTAGCATTTACCTCCAGACTTTTCTATGCGGTGTACAATTTGGGAAGCCGTAATACCCATAAGCTGCGTCAGGAACGTTTCCGCATTATTTCCAGACGGGCAGTGAACCGTGTGAATCAGATGAATGCGTATATTCCTTACCGCAAGGCCATGTATATGAACTGCGGACTGCGGGCGGAGACCATAGTCTATGGCAATAAAGAGATGGCAAAGGGAACCAGGAACAGGGAAGAGCGGAATACCCGCAGCAGTCTGGCTCTGGATACGCTGATCATTTTCACGGATGTACTGGAGAAATTTTCCATGCTGATCAGTAGTATTCTGTTTGCAGTCATGGTGATCATGTTCGGGTGGATCGTTTATTCCATCTTCAGCACGGTACGCCCGGTGGAAGGCTGGATGAGCCTGATGACTCTGATTTCTTTTGGATTTTTCATGATGTCGGTGATGCTGACATTGATCTTCAAATACCTGTCCGTCATTCTGAATATGAGCTTTAAGAGACAGCGTTATGTAATAGAAGGAGTGGAAAAACTGACAAAATGATGTTTACGATAATTTTTCCGGTATTAAATGAGCGTCTGCGGCTGGAAAGCGGTGTGACACGGACGGTGGAGTATCTGCGCAAGATCGCATTTGAAGATTATGAGATCATTATTGTGGATAACGGTTCCGAGGACAAGACCCCGCAGATCGCGGAGATGCTCTGTCAGAAATATGAAAAAGTAAGATATGAGAGAATCAATGTCCGCGGTGTCGGTGCGGCTTTCCGCAGAGGTGTGGAATTGAGCCACGGTGACGTGGTGGGATATATGGACATTGACCTGTCTACCAATATCAAACATCTGGGAGAGGCAATCCATTTTTTTGAAACACAGCCTCAGATCGAATACATTAACGGCAGCCGTTTCGCCAGAGAATCCGATACAAAGGGAAGAAAATGGTATCGCAGGATCACGTCCCAGGGACTGTTGATTCTGTTGAAACTGTTCCTGCGGATGAAGTCCACGGATGCCATCTGCGGCTTTACCTTTGTACGCAGACAGACTGCTCTTTCCCTGATTGAGGGCTGCAGTCAGGATAACGGCTGGTTCTATATGATCGAATTCCTGTTACGGGCGGAGAAGCGGGGCGTGAAGATCCTGGATTACCCGGTGGAGTGGCAGGAAGATTACAATACTACCGTTAAGGTATTTAAGACGATCTGTAATTATCTGGTACAGATTGCAAGATTGTTTAACGAGTTTTATATTAAGAAGCATATATAAGATGCCAGGGGAAGAAGATCTAAGCCCACATGAACTCGCTCATAAGCGCGTAGCACGGAACAATCCGTAGGCATCAAGGTTGAGGGCTTTTGCCCCGGAAACGGAAGAAAGAAGGATAATACCATGGCACATATTAAAAGAATCGATCTGACAAGAGATGTGGAGGCGCATGCGGAAGCCTACCGGAAAGCCATTGAGAACGTATGTAAAGAGACCGCTTTTTCCGGCGGAAAATATGCAGATGCCTTTGACAAAGAGTTTGCCGCCTATGTGGGAAGCAAATTTGCCAGTGGTGTCAACAACGGTACCTCCGCTTTGCATCTGGCAATGCTGGCATTGGGTGTAGGCCCCGGGGATGAAGTGATCGTTCCGGCCAATACTTATATAGCAACTGCATGGGGGGTAAGCTATACAGGAGCCACACCGGTGTTCGCAGACTGTACGCCGGATACCTGGGAAATCGATCCTTCCGTACTGGAGGCTAAGATCACGGAAAAGACGAAAGGCATTATCGGTGTTCACCTCTACGGTCAGCCTTTTGACTATGCGGGAGTCCGCAAGATCGCAGACCGTCACGGACTGTTTGTGGTGGAAGATTGTGCCCAGGCTCACGGAGCAAAGTTTGAGGACAGAAATGTGGGAACGCTGGGAGACCTGGCCTGCTTCAGCTTCTACCCGGGCAAGAACCTCTACGCCTTTGGTGAGGGCGGCAGTGTTACCTGTCAGGAAGAAAAATATTATAAGCATATCGACCGGCTGAAGAATCAAGGCTGTGATGTGCGGTATTATCATGATGAGATCGGTTACAACTACCGGCTGGAAGGTCTGCAGGGGGCAGTGTTGAGTGTCAGCCTGAAATATCTGCCGGAGTGGACGAAGAGACGGCAGGAGATCGGACATCGTTATCTGAAGGAGATCACAAATCCGTTGATCACCATGCAGAGACATCCGGAGAACACCACTCCGGTCTTCCATCTGTTTGTCATCACGGTGCCGGATCATGAAGACTTTATCCGGTATATGGCAGAAAATGATGTGGAATGTAACATGCATTATCCGGTACCCTGCCATTTACAGAAGGCTTATGCCAATCTGGGCTATCAGCCGGGAGACTGTCCCAATGCGGAATATCTGGCCGCACACTGCGTGACCCTGCCGCTGTTCCCGGAGATGCGGGAGGATGAGATCGCCAGAGTGATCGATCTGTGCAATGCCTACAGACAGGCATAAGGAGTGAATATTATGCAGGATACCATGCGGACAGAAATAAAAAAGCGGATAGCGCCGGAACGGATTCCCGGAGTTTACCGGGATACCGGAGCAGGAATCTATTTACGGCTGATGACCCGTGAAGATACCGACCGGATCGTGGCATGGCGCAACAGTGATGCCGTGCGGAAAAATTTTATCTATCAGGCTCTTTTTACCAGAGAGTCCCATGAGAACTGGATCCGGACCCATGTGGAGACCGGCGATGTGGTGCAGATGATCATCTGTGATCTGGCAAACGACAAGCCACTGGGATCCGTCTATATCCGGGATATTGACAGACATCATAACAAGGCGGAATACGGTATTTTCATCGGAGAGGCCGATGCCAGAGGCAGAGGTGTCGGTACGGCAGCGGCAAAGCTGATGCTCCGGTACTGCTTCGAGGAAGAACAGCTGCACAGAGTGTATCTGCGGGCTCTGTCGGAGAACGGGCAGGCGGTCCGCAGCTATGAAAAAGCGGGATTTCGCAGAGAGGGCCTGTTGCGGGACGATGTGTGTATTGAAGGCGACTACCGGGACATCGTCTGGATGGCGGCAGTGAATTCCGGAAATGATCAGGAAAACGAGGAATAGAACACAATTATGAAAAAAGTAAGTTTTGTAATCCCCTGTTATCGCTCGGAACATACCTTACCCCATGTGGTGAAGGAGATCCGGGAAAAAATGCAGGAACTCACGCAGTATGAATACGATATTTTTCTGGTGAACGATGCTTCCCCGGACAATACCATGGGAACCATAAGGGATCTGTGTGATAAATATGACAATATCAAGGGAATCGGCTTTGCCCGGAATTTCGGACAGCATGCGGCACTGATGGCGGGACTTCGTCATTCCGACGGCGATTACGTGGTGTGTCTGGATGATGACGGACAGACACCGGCGGATGAAGTGGACAAGCTGCTGGGCAAGCTGGAAGAGGGTTTCGATGCCGTTTACGCCAGCTACGAACATAAACAGCATTCCACATTCCGGAATATGGGAAGCAAGGTCAATGAGCTGATGACCCGGATGATGCTGGATAAACCGGCGGATCTGTATATTTCCAGCTATTTTGCAGTGAAGAGATTCGTGGTGGAGGATATGATCCGCTATGAGAATTCCTACCCCTATGTCATTGGACTGGTGCTCCGGGCCACCAAAAACATTACCAATGTGGCGGTGTGTCACAGGGAAAGAGAGGAAGGCAGTTCCGGATATACATTGAAAAAGCTGCTGGGCTTATGGTTCAACGGATTTACCGCATTCTCGGTGAAACCGCTGCGGATTGCCACTACACTGGGTGTGGGATGTGCCGGTATGGGCTTCCTCTATGGAATCTATACCATTATCAAGCGTCTGGTGAATCCTAATGTGCCCATGGGCTTTAGTGCCCTGATGGCAGCCGTGGTATTTTTCGGCGGCATGATCATGATCATGCTGGGACTGATCGGGGAATATGTGGGACGTATTTACATCAGCATGAATAATTCTCCCCAGTATGTGATCCGGGAAAAGATCCATCTGGGTGAGGAAGACCGGTAAATCGAAATAAAACAGAAGGGTAACAGGAAAACGGATGAAGAAAGAACGTTTTGTGGATTGGTGGAAACAGGACAAACGTTATATGACACTGCTGAAAGCGGTACTGATGGCAATGCTTCCCCTGCTCTGCTGTCTGGTACGGACGGCAGCGGAAGGAAGAAGCATCGGACAGGTGTATCTTCCCTCTTCGGAATGGAACGACGAATTATTCTATTTCAAGCAGGTGGAGGGAATCGTAAATTACGGTTTTCCCCGGGGATATTTCGGTTTTAACGAAAGTCATGCGTTGCAGTTGTCCTTTGCAGCATGGAGTCCGGTGCTGGTATTTCCCTGGATCCTGTGGGGACTGTTATTCGGCTGGAATCTGCTGTCTCCGGTGATCTGCAATATCGTGCTGCTGACAATCACCATGTTTGTATTTGTCTGGCTGGTGAAGCCCACCTGGAAACAGCTGGGGATCCTGACGGTATTGTTCAGCCTGTATTCCCTGTTTGTCAGATATATGCTGTCCGGTATGCCGGAGGTGATCTGCTTCAGCTTGCTGATCCTGTTCTACGGACTGGCCATGAGCTATCTGAAAAAGGAGAGCCGCGGGAAACTGATCGCCATGTTCGTGATCTCGGTACTGCTGACCCTGATGCGGCCTTATATGCTGCTGTTTCTGGCTCTGGCCTGCTATTTCTGGATCTGCCGTAATAAAAAGGCAGGGTGGATCGGATCGATTCTGATAGTGGCGGCAACGGGAATTACCTATGCCCTGATCAAACATTATCTGGGAGCGGAATATTTTACACCGCTGTTTTATACGGACTGGATCACTACCTTTTTCACTGATGGGATCGGCGCGGGCTTCCGCAACCTTTTCGGAACACTTTACTGGAAAGGACTGGAATTCTACAGACATTGTATCGAAGGGGGACGGAATGGTCTGGCTTCCGGAGCCTTTTTTGACGGTTATCTGTTGGTGCTGCTGATCCTGTTGGTGCAGAGTTTTCTGGACATCCGCACACTGCGCCGGGCGAAGCGGGTGGAACGGATCGCAATGGAGCCGGAGGATAAGAAGGTACGGGAGGCGTTGTTCGGACCGTACACACTGACAGAGGACAGAAAACGGGAACTGCACAACCAGCTGGTTATTGAAGTGCATTTTGCCCTGAGCCTTATCGCCATGCTGTTCGCACATTTGCTCATGTACAAAATGGTGGAAGGCAGCAAACATTTCCTGACCTTTATCGCAGCAGGCATTTTCATCGTCAGTATGCTGGAGACCAGATATTATAAGAAAGCGGTGCTTCTGGGAGCGGCTTTCCTGTATCTGTACAGCTTCAAGGCGGTGGAGCCCTATGACTATCAGATTCCCTATGTGACAGAGGAACGGCAGGCACAGGTGGAGTACTGGCGGGAAATCTTCTCGGAAAAACTGGCCATGGACACAGAACAGGTGCCGAATTATGAGAATGTAGTGATCTGGACCTTCGGAGATGAGACCCCGGAAGGCCATCAGAATCTGAAATGGCAGCTTTTGTACAGTACACCGAAGGGCTTTGGCATCAGCTGCTGTGAACGGGAATATATTACGGAGCATCTGACAGAGCTGCAGAGCCGTTATCTGGCAACGGTGAGCGGTGGAGCCATCGATGAAATGTGCCGGACGGCAGGGTATGAAGAGCTCGGCAGGGATGCGGATATGGTGCTGTACCGGAGATACTGATAAAAGATCGAAAGATATGGAAAAAGATTTTGAAATCTGATATGTGAAAAAAGACAGAACGGGAAGGAACTATAGACGTAATGGAGACACAGAGAAGAAAACAGCATAATTTCACAGAGAACAATATGTGGGCACTGCTGTGGCATGGACTGCCGATGGCGGCATTGCTTCTCTGGGGAGCCTTCTGCATTACCAACAGCCTCTGGTATGATGAGGCTTATTCGGCATCCATGGTATCCCTGCCCTGGAAGCGGCTGATCTATATTACAGCCACGGATGATCACTCACCGTTTTACTATGTGCTGTTAAAAAGCTTCTATCATCTGTGTGGGGGAGGAACCCATTTCTGGGCACTGAAGCTGATGTCCGTGCTGTTCATGCTGGGATATATGCTGCTGGGAAAATATTATGTGGCAAAATTGTTTGACCGTAAGATTTCAGTGTATTTTATGCTGTTTTCCCTGCTGATGCCGATCTTCAGTGTACAGGCGGGAAATGTGAGAATGTATGCGGTGGCCCTGTTCTTTCTGACGTTGACGGGACTGTCTGCCTATGACATTTTCAGAGAGCCGACCCGGAAAAAATGGATCGTATTCTGCATCGCCAGTATCGGCACGGTATATTGTCATACCTTTGCATTGATCCAGACGTTCTTATTCTATCTGCTGTTTTTCGCAGTGATCCTGATCTGCCATAAGAAGGAGCTGATCAAGGGGTATTTTATCTCCGGATTTACGGTGGCGCTGGTGTTTTCTCCCTGGCTGGCAGTGACGATCCGGCAATTTGTCCTGCGGATGCGCTACGATGACGGTTCCACTGCGGAACTGGCAACGCTGTATTCCGTGATGGATTATTGTAAGGAATGGTTCTCAGCGGTGGAGACTCCCATCGGCATTGTCGTACTGTTGGGAATGGCATTATGTCTGGTAATCAGTTACGGAGCCGTGGACTGGGTGAGACAGAATCATAACATTGCACCGGCCATCGCGTTTGGCACATTTGCCCTGACGGGTATCGTGGGAGGCGTGATCTCCGCTACGGTCAATAACTGTTTTATGGGCCGTTATGCATTCCCGGGCATGGGCTTTGTCATGCTGTGGTATGCCGTGGGATTTGCACAGATCACGGAGAACACAAAAGGCAAAAGCAGGAAAATATGGGCTGCCGGCCTTCTGGGAACGGCAGGTCTCTGCTTCCTGTTACAGTATACCTCCGAGATCAGGCTGGAATATGATGACGGTCTGGAAATCTACGAGAATTTCGTGGAGGAATACATGACGGAGAATGATGCGATCATCGGACCGTATACGCATACGATCTTTTTGAATGTGTATCATCCTGAACTGCATTACTATACGATCGCATATAAGCTGTACAGTCTTCCTTTTGTGAATACGGAAGCACTGAGCAGTTACAGTCAGCTGGACACTTATGATAATCTGTGGTATATCTGCTTCCAGGGGGGCTACCCCAATGAAATGGAAGATGAGTACAGCTATGAACAGGTATTGGAATTTCATTATATGTATTATGATTTTGCAATCTTCCGCCTGGAGAAGCTGGAGGAAGAGTAGCACAGTAATGGACGAATAAGAAAAAGGAATGGATGAAAAGCATGGAAAAAGTGATGCAGAAATGGAAGAGCTACGGGAAACACTTCCAGCAGAACCGCCTGTATATGGGGATCCTGTTACTGACAGCGGTGTGTGCCTACGGCTATAAGGTGACAAATGCAACCATCGGCATCGATGATACGCCATCCTTATATTATTTTGAAGAAGGACTGATCGCCATTGTGGGGCGGTGGGTTCTGTTTTTGCTGAATAAGGTGGTATCGCTGGCAGAGTTTGTTCCCTTCGTGACGGATTTTGCGGCAGTTGTGATACTGGTGCTGGCAGCGGTCGTCTGGTCTGCATTGTTTTATTCTGTATTGGGAGAGAAGGTTCCGACGGCAGGCTATGCTTTCTTCGGTGCTGTCTTTCTCTCCAGTCCCCTGATCAGTGAAGTCTTTACTTATTTCCTGCATAACGGTATCGCCATTGGCTATCTGTGCTGTGGCATCAGCCTGTGCTGTGTCAGGGAATGGCAGAGCAGTACCCGGAAAATGCAAAAAGGATCCGGTATCCGGCAGAAACTGGGATGCCTGGCAGTGGCAAAGATCCTGACGGCGGCAGTCTTTTTGTGGATCGCCATGGGATGTTACGAGTCCTTTATGATCCTGTGGCTGGCGGGGCTGATGCTCTTGCTGCTGACGGAGCGGATCGCACGGGGACGTCAGGAGAAGGACATATTTGCCACACTGGTGGCCGGTGCGGTGGCGGCGCTTGTGGCCATTGTGCTGCGTAGTGTGATGATCGTGGTAGTGACGAAAGCATTTCATCTGGAATATCTGCGGGGAGAGGCGGTACAGCGTTCCGTGACGGAAATGCTGGGCTGGATGCTGCAGCCGGGGGCTTTCGGGGAGCTTGCCATGATCCTCAAGAGGACCTTTGTGCTGTATGGTGTGTTTGCCTATGCGTATCTGCCGATCCGGATTTTTATATTATCAGCGGCTGTGATCCTTGTGGTGACGCTGGTGCGGGTGATCCGCGGCAGAGATCTGTGGGCACTTCTGTTGTTGCCTGCCGCTTATTTGGCAGCATTTTCTCTTCTGTTCATTGAAGGAAAAGCCACATTGTACCGTTCGGCACAGTTCCTGCCGGTCTTCTGTGGATACGGAGCGCTGCTTTTTGTGTATGGGATCTGGCGGCTGACGGGAACTTTGGCCCCAAAAGCGAAGAATACGGCTGGCAGAAAAATCTCTGCTGGTGTGAGGGCACTTGCAGTTCTGGTGCTGGCGGTGATCCTCTGGAACCAGTGTATGGATATGACCAGATGGTTCTATATTGACAAGAAAAAATATGATGCGGCAGTGAAGACCGTGGATCAGATTGCAATGGATCTGGAACGGGACTTTGATACTTCAAAACCGGTGATCTTCACGGGAAATTATGATATTCCCTATAGCATAGTTCAGGATGCCTATGTGAGCTACAGCAGCCCTGTTTATTATAAGATGAAACGATTGGCGGATCTGGTGGACCCGGATCTGCTGGATAAATACAATCGTGGATCCAGAGGAGTGTGGGTGGCACAGACACCGGCACTGTCTGTTATCGACTGGGGACGCTATGCCTTTGATTCCGATGCGGAGCTGGTGAAATTTTTTGAAATGCACGGGCATCAGCTGGTGGCTCTGGAGGACATCAGTCTCTATGCGGCAGCGGAAGAAGAGTCTCTGGATCTGCCGGAATATCCGCAGGAGGGTTATATTGTAGATAAGGGGGACTATATTATTGTTCACTTCTGATGAAAAACCTGCAATAGGCAAACAGATCAACCGGTTCCTCTTGTGGCTGGACAGGATTCCTCTCTGGTGGACCGGAATTTTGATCGTGGTTGTATTTTTTTCCCCCTATTTTATTCTGGGGGATGGCTGCATCTTTGAGATCAACGACCAGCTGGATGAAAGCATTATGAACTATATGCTTCCCGCCAGACATTTATGGGACGGCAGTACGGTATATCCGGAGATGCTGGGCGGAGTCAATGCCAGCGGTATGCAGCCATCGGCCATTTTATTCCTGCCGCTGTATTGTCTGTTTTCTGCCAGGGTGGCGTTTCTTATACAATATATGATCTGCTTTGTGCTGGCGTTTCTGGGAATGTATCTGTTGGTAAAGGAGAGCACGGAGAGCAGTATTCTGGCGGTGATAGCCGGGGCATGTTTCTGTGTGCTGCCCTTATATCCGGTCTACGGTCTTTCTGAATTCGGCATTCCTTTGGTGACATATGCCTTTCTGTGTCTGTGGAAACGGAAAAGAATCCTTCCCGCATTGATGTGTACGTTACTGTTCGGCCTGACCAGCCATCTGGTGTATACCGGTTATGTGGTGCTGGGATTGTGGCTTTTGGCACTCCTTGTTGCCTTCTTTCAGAAAAGAAAGAATAAATGGCCGGTTCTGGGATTTGCAGAGTTGCTGGTGACTTATGTCATTGTCAACTGGTCACTGATCCTGGAGATTCTGGTGGGAGACAGCAGTTATGTCAGCCACCGGGAAGAAATGGTGTCTTCCGCGACTCCCTTTTTTGAGACTTTTTGGAGCCTCTTCCGGAACAGCGCACAACACGCACCGTCCTTACATAAATATCTGATCCTGCCGATTGTCATATTCCTGCTTCTGGGAGCATTTTGCAAAAAGGAAGAAACGGACAGAATGATATACAAGGCGGCTGTTATCAACTTTTTATTCCTGATCGGCATCGCATTGTTTTATGCATTTTGTCATATGACGGTGGTCGTTGATTTCAAAAACAGCGTCACGGGATTTTTACACTATTTTCAAATCCACCGGTTCTATTGGCTGTATCCTGCGGACTGGTATCTGGAGTTCGCACTGGCGGCAGCGGTATTGTGGAGAACGAAAGTGCCGCATACCGACAGCAGGATGCTGTCGGGAAAACTGGTGATCCTGGCAGTGTGTCTGTTGCCGACGCTTCAGCTGTTGAAAGTGAATTCCGGAATGTATCTCAATGTGAACCAGATCAATAACGGATCCGGAATCACGGGATATATCTCCTGGAAAAGCTGGTTTTCAGAGGATCTGATGCAGGAGATCGATGATGCGATTGGCCGGGACAAGAGCACCTATCGTGTGGCACATCTGGGAGTCAGTCCCGCACCGGCACTGATGCATGGTTTTTATACGGTGGACGGATATTCCAACAATTATCCTCTGGAGTACAAGCACAGATTCCGGGAAGTTATTGCACCGGAGATTGAGAAAAACGAAGAAGTGCGGGTATACTTTGATACGTGGGGGAACCGCTGTTATCTGTTCAACAGCATTACCGGCAATTACATGCGCCTGCAAAAGGGAAACACACTGGTCTATGAAGGCCTGGAATTTGACATGGAGGCATTGCGGGAACTGGGATGTGAGTACCTGTTCTCCGGAGCTGAGATCGGCGATGCCGACAGGATGGGCATGGAACTTGTGGGATACTTTGAAACAGAAGACTCTTACTGGGGGATCTGGGTGTATAGATTGTAAAGGTGCAGCCGTTGCAACAGTTCAACGCAAGGCCAATTCATAAAAGCGTCTGCTTCGCAGCCGGCGCCGCATCGCGGCTCATCTTTTATTTCATTGACCTTGCGTTCTGCTCATAGAATGACAGAATCGTTGCCTTGTGTGCAAGCACCCAGGCACCAATTCTGTCATTCTATGGCTGAACTGTTACCCCAACTTTCTTAAAATTTCATAAGATTTTTTACTGGAAGAGAAAAGTGTGCTATAGTGTAACTATTCATAGAATTCGCATTGCAGCGATTCTGCGGATGGGGAGTGAATAGTTACTAAATTATACGGCAATAAGCAATAATAGAGATTATATATGAAAGACAGAATCTATATCTGTCACACATACTATCATGTATATGTGACTTTTTTAAAAGAACTGAAATTAAGGGCGGAGGCAGATCCTGCGAAGAAAGCAGGGGCTGCTACTTTAGTGCTGTCCAAAATGTCCAATAATTTCGAGAACCTGAAATCCCGGGTGGAGAGCACGGGACTGTTCGAAGAGGTACTGGAATTCGATGAGAAGCGTGAAGATTTCTTCCCGGAACTGGAAAAATACCGGGAGGACACCGGAAGCTTTCTGGGGAATCTGAAGAACCGGATCCGCTTTACGAAGGAGTACGCCAGACTCGAGGCTTCTTATGTGCCGGTAGATCTTCGGACTTACAAGGACATTTATGTCTACTGCGATTCCGATCCCATCGGCTACTACCTGAATCAGAACCATATCCGCTATCATGCCGTGGAAGACGGCCTGAACTGTCTCAAGAATTTTGACGCGGCGCGATATGACAACCGTGGACATTTTAAGATCAAGGCATTCCTGTCCATGTATCTGAACCTGATCTTTGTTCAGAACGGCTACGGAAAATACTGCATGGATATGGAAGTAAATGACATTTCCGCCATCCGCTATCCCTGTCCCCGATATATTGAACTTCCCAGAAAGCCGATGGAAGACCGGCTGACAGCGGAGGATAAGCAGCTGCTCCTGCAGGCATTCGTGAGAAATAAAGACGAACTGGAACACCAGATCGAAGAGAGCAATAAGGTGGGAGATAAAATATTGATCCTCACGGATCCGGTATGCGCACTGGATGTGAGAGAACAGATCTTCCGGGATATTATCAAAATGTATGAAAAAGAGGGCACCATATTTTTAAAGCCCCATCCCAGAGACCTGCTGGATTACCAGAAGCTTTTTGCGGAATATCCCCAGTTCGATGCATCCATGCCCATGGAGATGCTGAACTTTTTCCCGAATCTGCGTTTTAAAAAGGTGGTAACCATATTTACGGAGGTAAAGGGACTTCCTTTTGCGGATGAAGCGGTACGCCTCGGACCTGATTTTATGGATGCCTATGAGGATCCACTGATCCACAGACAGAATGAACAGATATAAGTTTGGAGACCGTCAATGATACAGATCATCAAGAAATTACGTGTCCTGCTGGACAAAAAACAGAAAAGAACCATGGTGGGACTCATTATCCTCATGGTGATCAGTGCCTTTTTGCAGACGGCCGGTGTGGGAATGCTGGTGGAGGTCATGCAGATCGTCATTGATCCCGAAGCGGTACAACACAGCCGGGTGGCGGAAGCCTGCTATGAGATCATGGGTGTGGAGAACTATCGTACGTTCTCCATTATTGTCATGGTGCTGCTGATTCTGGTATTTGTGGTGAAGAACCTGTTTACTTATGTACAGCAGAAGCTGACTTTATCCTTTGTCTATACGAACCAGTTCCGCACTTCCGAGCGCATGATGCGTAATTACCTGCGCAGAGGTTATGAATTTTATCTGAATGCGGATACCGCTGTGGTACAGCGCAGTATCACTTCCGATGTCAACAATATGTATGCACTGATCCTGGCACTGTTACAGCTGTTATCCGACAGCGTGGTTTCCCTGTTTGTCATCAGTTACTGCTTTATTTCCAGCGGTACCATGACGATCCTGATGGCGGTGGTATTGCTTCTGTTGATGTGGCTGATCAAGAGAGTGCTGAAGCCCATCATGTACAAGGCCGGTAAGGACAATCAGGACTATTACAGCAGTCTGTTCAAATGGATCTCCCAGACGGTACAGGGTATCAAGGAAGTAAAGATTTCCGGCAAGGAGCAGTATTTCGTATCCGAGTACCGCAAATGTGGAAAAGGCTACGTGGATGCCGTACAGCGTTACAGCCTGTACAATCAGGTGCCGAAGCTGCTGATCGAGACAGCCTGCGTTGCCACTATGGTAGGATACATGATCTTTCTGGTGGCCACCGGTGTGCCTACAGAAAATATGCTGACAGTGTTCGGAACTCTGGCGGCAGCGGCACTGGTACTGTTGCCCTGCGTGAACCGTATCAACAACCAGATCAATTCCATCGCCTATTTTGAACCTTTCTTCATGGGTGTCAGCGATAATTTACAGGATGAGATCAACGGACAGAATATCGACATGTCCTTTGCTACCGATGAAGATGAAAAGCTGGATGTAAAAGAAAGCATCGAGATGAAAGATATTACTTATGCCTATCCCAATACGGAGCGTCTGATCTTCGACCATGCGGATCTGAAGATCCCGGTGGGTGCATCGGTAGGTATCGTGGGTACTTCCGGCGCGGGCAAGAGTACCGTGGTGGATATTCTGCTGGGACTGCTGGAGCCCAGTACGGGACATATCTATGCAGACAGCGTGGATGTAAAGGAACCGGGCAATTACCGGAAATGGCTGAAGAATATCGGCTACATCCCCCAGATGATCTTCATGCTGGATGACACCATCCGTAAAAATGTAGCCTTCGGTGTGCCGGAGGACAAGATTGATGAGGACAGACTGTGGGAAGTATTGAAAGAGGCACAGCTGGATGAATTTATCAAGACTCTGCCGGAAGGTCTGGAGACTGGCATCGGCGAGCGGGGTATCCGCCTCTCCGGAGGACAGAGACAGCGTATCGGTATTGCCAGAGCGCTGTATAATGATCCGGAGGTACTGATCCTGGATGAGGCCACTTCCGCACTGGATAATGATACGGAAGCAGCCATCATGGAGTCTATCAACCGACTGCACGGCCGCAAGACCTTGATCATTATCGCCCACAGATTGCAGACCATTGAAAAATGTGACATTGTCTATCGGGTAGAAGACGGCAGAGCAAAAATAGAACGGGGAAATCTGTAACGCCTATGAGTAAAAAACTGAGCATCATCGTGCCCGTCTATAATATGGCGACGGAGGGAAAACTGAATTATTGTCTGGACAGCCTGGTGGGACAGACCATCCGGGGACTGTACGATTATGAGATCCTCTGCGTGGATGATGCTTCTACAGACGATTCTCTGGAGATCCTGCTGGATTATCAGAAGCGTTATCCGGAGCTGGTCTGTGTCATTCCGAACCCTGTGAACTTAAGACAGGGCGGTGCCAAAAATGCCGGACTGCGGGTGGCGCAGGGGGAATGGATCGGTTTCATCGACAGTGATGACTGGGTGTCACCGGACTATTACGAGAAGCTTCTGAAAAAAGCGGAAGCAACCGGAGCGGATCTGGTGGGCTGCGATTACAGTCTGGTGGATCATCATACCTTTGAGGTCGGGAAGGTCATCGTCAACAATACACCGGATCAGACCGGGGATCTGACGAAGGAAAAGCATGAGAGACTGTTCATGCGTCCCGGCAGTATGGTGCTGAAAATTTACAAACATAGTGTGATCCGGGAGAATCATCTGGATTTTCCGGAGCATATTTTCTACGAAGACAACTGTGCAGGCCCCTTGTGGAGCCTGTACTTTCGACGTTTTGAGAGAGTGGAGGAACCGCTGTATTATTATTACCAGCATGCGGTGTCCACGGTACATCACATCACGGAGGAAAAATGCCGTGATCGTATGAAAGCAGCAGAACTTTTGTACACGGAATGCGAGAACAGAGGGTTTCTTGCGGAATACCGGGAGCAGATCGAATACCGTTTTACGGAGCTGTATTATGTGATCACTTTATTCTCCTATCTGTCGGGAGTGGAGAAGCCGAAGCTGTCTTTTGTAAAAGAACTACGGGAGGGGACAGAACGACATTTTCCGGAGTTCGACAGGAATAAATATTATCTGGAATATACCGGGCCGGAGGAACGCAAATTCATCGCCATGCAGAAAAAGAGCGATCTGCGGTTCTATCTCTATTACAGGATCCGGCAGTTTGTATGGAAGCTACGGGCCTGAAGGGCGGCCATGGGGCATGAGAAAGATGAGGTTAGGAAAATGAGCAGATTAGCGATTATCACCGCCAGAGGTGGGAGCAAGCGGATCCCGAAGAAAAATATCAGAGATTTTTGTGGAAAACCGATTCTGGCATATTCCATCGAGGCGGCATTGTCCAGCAGACTTTTTGACCATGTGATGGTATCCACGGACGATACGGAGATTGCGGAGATTGCGAAAAAGTACGGTGCAGAGGTGCCGTTTTTCCGCAGTGAGGCAACTTCCGGAGACTTTGCCACCACCAATGATGTGCTGGCGGAAGTGTTGGCGGAATATGAGAAGCGTGACATGCATTTTGATGTGGCATGCTGCATCTATCCCACAGCGCCTTTTGTGACAGCGGAAAAACTGAAAGCAGCGGTAGAACAGCTGGAAGCAAGCGATGCGGACACCCTGATTCCGGTGGTCAGCTTTTCCTACCCGCCTCAGCGGGCCATGGTAGTGGAGCAGGAACGGTTGGTATTTAAATATCCCGAATATCTGGACAGCAGATCCCAGGACCTGCAGCCCCATTATCATGATGTGGGACAGTTCTATGTCTTCCGTACGGACCGCTTTGCAGTGAATAAGAAGCTGATGGTGGGAAATATTCTGCCCCTGATCGTATCGGAACTGGAAGTGCAGGATATCGATAATCTGACGGACTGGAAGATCGCAGAGATGAAATACCGTCTGATGACGGAGGAAAAATAATCCCGGAGGAATCTGAGACTATGGCAACAGGCAGACTGGCAGTATTGTCCAATGTAAATATGAATATGGTGATCCGTATGTTACAGAAACAGGCGGAAGTCTACGATGCGGAAGGCTATGGAAATGAACTGGGAGCTTTGCTGAACCCGGCTTCCTCCTATCATGCGTTTCAGCCGGACATTACCTTTCTGATCATGGATCTGGCAGAACTGCTGGAACATGACTATGATCCGCAGACAGCAAAAGAGCGGATCGGAAACTGGTTTCAGACGCTGGAAGGCTGTCTGCCGGAGCATGGTGTGTTCTATGTCTCCGATGCATATCTGTGGGCGGTGGAACTGGCTGTGCTGGCGGATCCGGAACGCAAACAGCAGCTGGAGAGTTTGTGGAGTGCTGCACTGCAGCAGCTGACGGAGAAACATTCCAATGTGCGGATATTTCCTTATCGCCGGATCATAGAGCATCAGGGCGAGGAGAAGGCGTTTTCCCTGAAAATGTGGTATATGGGAAAAGTATTGCTGGGGATGGAGACCCAGTCTCTTCTGGCGGAAAAAATATTACAGCAGGCGGAACTGGAGGATCGCACCCCAAAAAAGGTGCTGGTTCTGGATCTGGACAATACCCTGTGGGGCGGCCTGGCCGGAGAGGCGGATCACACACCGGTGCTTTTGTCGGAAGACCACAGCGGTCTGGCTTATAAAAATCTGCAACGGGTCATAAAGCTGATGCAGGAACAGGGTGTGCTGTTAGCCATAGCATCCAAAAATAATGAAGAGGATGCCATGGAGATCTTGGAACATCATCCCCATATGCTGCTTAGGCCGGAAGATTTCGCAGCCCGCAGGATCAACTGGGACCCGAAGCCGGACAATATCCGTAAGATGGCGGAAGAACTGAATCTGGGAACGGATTCCTTTGTCTTTTTTGATGACAGCGAAGCGGAACGGGAAATGGTACGGCAGATGCTGCCGGAGGTGACTGTGCCCGATTTCCCGGCAAGACCGGAGGAACTGGCACCCTGCATGGCAAAGATTTATGAAGAATATTTTGCCCGGGCAGTGATCACGAAAGAGGACCGGGAGAAGACCGCACAGTACCGGGCCAATGCCGGCAGAAATGCCATGGCAGAGCAGGCGGTGAGCTTTGAAGACTATGTGAAAAAGCTGGAGATCTGTCTGATCCCGGTGGATCCGAAGGAACATCTGGACCGGCTGACACAGCTTTTGAATAAAACGAACCAGTTCAACCTGACCACCAGACGCTACACCAGAGAGCAGATGCAGCAGATCGTGGAAGATGCCGGAAAGAGAGTATTTCTGTATCAGGTGACGGATGCGTTTGGAGACAACGGAATCGTGGCAGCAGCCATCGTGGATACTGCCGGAGAACTGCCGGAGATCACGGATCTGGTCATGAGCTGCCGTGTCATGGGACGGAATATCGAGAATGCGGTGATCGACCGTATCGAGGAGCAGATGCAGGAGGAAGGATATACCGGACTCTGCGGCAGATATATCCCGACAGCCAAGAATAAGCCGGTGGAAGCTCTGTATGAAAAGCTGGGTTACCACAGGACGGAAAGTACACAGGAGGGCGGCACCTGCTATGAGATCACACTGGCAGAGAGACCGGAGAGGGCCTACTGGCTGAAGGAGACTTTATACGATTGACCTGGGGCTGGGTGACGGCTGCCGGACGGAAGACCGGACAGTGGTAAATGTTAGAAAAATGAGGATAAGCAGAGGATAACCATATGAAAGAGAAGATCATAAAGCTGATTGAAGATGTATTAAAGGTTCCGGCGGGAACCATCACCGAGGATACCATGATCGAAGATGTGGAGCAGTGGGATTCCCTGGCGCATGTCATGATCATCGGACAGTTGGAGGAAGAGCTTGGTGTCAGCATTCCCTTAGACGAAGCCATTGAGTTAAAAGGAATGCGTGAACTGTTGGAAAAGGCGGGCTGCGAATGAGTGTTACATTAAGAAAAGTGACAGAGGGAGATCTGGAACAGATCATGCGCTGGCGTATGGATCCGGAGATTACCCGCTATATGAATACGGATCCGAAGCTGACTCTGGAAGGGCAGAAGAAATGGTTTGCCAAAGTGCAGCAGGATCCGGATGTGAGCTACTGGATCATTGAGATCGACGGCACAGCAGCCGGCGTCATCAATTACACAGGGCTGACGAATCCCACAGGAGATCTGGGATGGGCCTATTACGTGGGCGAGAAAAAACTGCGCAGCATCCAGACGGCACTGGCGCTGGAGATGAGTATGTATGACCATGCGTTTCTGGATCTTGGGAAAAATGCGGTATACAGTGATGTATTCACCCTGAATCAGGGAGTCATCCAGCTCCATAAGATCTGCGGCTGTGAAGTCGTGGAAGAGAAAAAAGCCCATGTGGTGAAAAACGGAACTGCTTATGACGTGACATATATGCGCATGACAGCGGAACACTGGAAAGAGATCCGGGACAGCAAGAAGTACGAACATATTGTATTTCCTTAAGGAGGCACTATTATGAACAAAGAGATCATGATCGGGAATCATAAAATCAGTGAAGATTCTCCCACTTTTGTAATTGCAGAGATGTCTGCGAATCATCTGATGGATTTTGACAGAGCAGTGGCTATCATGCAGGCGGCAAAGGATGCCGGTGCGGATGCCATTAAAATACAGACTTACACCCCGGATACCATCACACTGGACTGTGATGATCCCTGCTTCCAGATCACACAGGGAACCATCTGGGACGGAACCACACTGCACAAGTTGTATGAGACCGCCTATACTCCCTGGGAGTGGCAGCCAAAGCTGAAAAAGATCGCAGAGGAGATGGGACTGGTATTCTTTTCTTCTCCCTTTGATCTGACCAGCATTGATTTTCTGGAAGAGATGGAGGTACCGGTATACAAGGTGGCATCCTTCGAGATTAACGACATTCCTTTCATCCGCAAGATCGCCCGTACCGGCAAGCCGATTATCATGTCTACCGGAATTGCCTATCTGGCGGATATCGAGCTGGCACTGCGTACCTGTAAGGAAGAGGGCAACGAGAATGTGATCCTGTTGAAATGTACCTCCGCTTATCCGGCACCCTATGAGGATATTAATCTGAAGACGATTCCTTCCATGAAGGAAGTCTTTGACTGTGTGGTAGGTCTTTCTGATCATACCATGGGCTGTGCCGTGGCCGGTGCCGGTGTGGCGCTGGGAGCCAAGGTGGTGGAGAAACATCTGACACTGCGCAGAGCAGACGGCGGTGCGGATGCGGCATTCTCCATGGAACCGGAAGAATTCAAAGAGATGGTGGATCACATCCGCATGATCGAGAAAGCAGTAGGAAAGGTGACCTACGATCTGACACCGAAGCAGAAAAAGAGCAGAGAACATTCCCGTTCCCTGTTCGTGGCACAGGATATGAAGGCCGGGGATGTGTTTACTCCGGAGAATCTGCGGTCTGTGAGACCTTCCTGCGGACTGCATACCAGATATTATGAGGAACTGTTGGGCAAACGGATCACCAGAGATGCCAGGCTGGGAACCCCTATGGACTGGTCTCTTGTGGATTTCACAGAGAAGGAACAGCAGTAAGGAGCGGAAATGTATTATTTTCGTGCGGACGGCAGTGCTGTTACGGGGGCAGGGCATCTGATGCGTTGCCTCACGGTGGCACAGGAATTACAAAAAAGAATAGAGCATCCGGAAGAACTCTGCTTTTTGTGTGCGGATCAGGCATCTGCGGAACTGTTGCAGAGCTGGAACATGCCGGTGAAGGTCCTTGGGACGGATCCTGCCGACCTGGAAGGAGAGCTTTCGGCGCTGGAAGGACTGATCCGGGGAAGCGGGCATGTTTTTCTGGTGGACAGCTATGCGGTGACGGATGCTTATTTGCAGGCATTGCACCGGTTTGGCAGGGTGTATCTGCTGGATGATATGCAGCAGCATGCATTTCCGGTGGACGGTGTGATCAATTACAATCTGTTTGCTTCCCGGGAAAAGTATCGGGAACTGTATGGCAGCAGTACCGGACAGTATCTCGGAGCGGCTTATGTGCCGGTGCGGCAGCAGTTCTGTGAGGCGGCAGCACAGTATATTTTGCAGGATGATGTAACGGATATCCTGATCACCACCGGTGGCGGAGACAAAGATAACATCGCCGGACAGATCCTGCGGGAACTGTGTGAACACAGTCTGGCGGAAGCACCGGTAAGATATCATCTGGTGATCGGAAAATTTAATCCGAACCGGAATAGACTGGAGCAATATGCTTCGGAGCACAACAACGTGACTCTGCACAGCGATGTGAAAGATATGGCGGGGCTGATGAGGACCTGCCAGCTGGCGGTGACCGCCGGTGGAACGACGATCTATGAGCTGTCGGTGCTGGGAGTTCCCTTTGTCTGTTTTTCCTATGCAGAGAATCAGGAAGGGCTGACAGAATGGCTGGGAGAGCAGAAAAAAGCCGGATATGCCGGCAAATGGCATCACGCCCCGGAAGAGACAAGAAAAGCTATCGGCAGTTGGTGCCGGAATGCCTGTGAGAACAGGGAATTGCGGCAGAGAACCTATGAAGCGGAGAGAACCCTGATCGACGGGCAGGGGGCTGCCCGGATCGCAGAGATCCTGCGGACGGCGGGAGTGGAAGAATAGAAGGATAATATCTGAGGTTTATGAAGAAAAACAGTAGCCGGAAGAGGAAAATTTTATATAGTGTGACAGCGGCTGCTTTGTTCG
Source organism: Waltera sp. (assembly GCF_046969025.1). Taxonomy (NCBI): domain Bacteria; kingdom Bacillati; phylum Bacillota; class Clostridia; order Lachnospirales; family Lachnospiraceae; genus Waltera; species Waltera sp. Next base: position 114,387 of record NZ_JBKVQF010000004.1, read on the forward strand.
TGCTGCTTTTGGTACTGTTTTTCCCGGGAGACCGTGAATATCAGAGGATTCCTTATGATGTGGTGTTTCTGGGAGACAGTGTATATGGTCTGTGCCGGGATGAGACATCCATCGCGGCAAAGCTTCAGGAGAAGACGGGCTTAAAATGCTACAACGGTGGACTGGGAGGAACGGTCCTTGGCAGAGCGGATGCGGAGAGAAGGCTGGGATATACCAAGGATTCCATTTCTGCGGCCGGACTGGTACGTTCCTTTGTGGTGAAGGATTTCGGTGTCCAGAGGACCGTGCACATCCGAGAAGCGGCCACGGATTATTTTGAGGATACTTTGGGAGATCTGGGACAGATCGATTTTGACCAGGTGAAGATCCTGTTTATCGGTTCCGGACTGAATGATTATCACTCCGGCACTCCCATCGAATCCACAGCAGATCCGTATGATGAATATACCTACTGTGGAGCTATCCGCAGTATTGTGAAGGAGTTGCGGGAAGCCTATCCGGAGCTGCGCATTATCTTCATCACCCCGCCCTATACCTGGTATACGGATCCGGAACTGACCTGTGAGGAATATGATCTGGGCGGTGGTGTGCTGGAGGATTATGTCAATGCGGAGATCGGGCTGTGTGAGGCATTGAATGTAGAAGTCATAGACATCTATCATGACTATTATCCACATGACACCTGGGATGATCTGTATCTCTATACCGATGACGGTCTGCATCCCAATGAGGCCGGCAGAGAGAAGATCGCACAGACGATCGCAGAATACCTGAGAAAGGTTGAAAATGACTGAATGAAGGAGTGACAGACGGATGAAGACCCCGTGGGATTTTTTTCAATCTAGCAGAACAAAAATAAAAAATACATGGAAGATTGCCTTTCCCTCAGCGTTTGTACTGGGGATTCTGATCCATCTGCCGGTGATGCTTTCGGATATTCCGAATCATGACGGCCTGAGCAGTATGTATTTTGATCAGAATATGATCACTTCCGGACGATGGTTTCTGTCTGTGGCATGCGGCTTTTCTTCGTATTTTACCATTCCATGGATCATTGGTCTGATCGGTCTGCTCTGGCTGGCGCTGGCGGCGGTGGCATTGACGGAACTGCTGGAACTTGCAGACCCGTTGGTAATCATGGCAGTGAGCGGATTGCTGGTTTCTTTTCCGGCACTGGCATCCACTTTTGCCTATGTGTTTACCATGGATGGTTATATGATGGCACTGTTTCTCGCAATTCTGGCAGTGCTTTTTACGAAAAAACAGAAAAAAGGCTGGCTGGCCGGGGCGGTATGTCTTGCGTTCAGTATGGGGATCTATCAGGCATATCTGCCCTTTGCCATTCTGCTGTGCGTATATGTGATCCTGCTCTTTTTTATGGAAGAGAAGGGCTGGAAGACGAAAGCGTTCTATGTACTTCGTTACCTGGGCATGGGAGTTGCCGGAGCCGCATTGTATTACGTAATCCTGCAGATTCTGTTGAAATTACAGGGAAAGGTGCTGGATACCTATCAGGGGATCAATTCCATGGAGCAGGGAGGTTCCGGTCTGGGGCTGTTTGCAACGATCCGGGGAATGTATGTTGATTTTCTGGCATTTACGGTGCATGGAAATGTGCTGGTGAACAATATTTTCTCTTTTACGGCCTGTGCGGCACTGGTGCTTCTGGTGGCTTATCTGCTGGTGAGAAGCATGCTGCAAAGAAAATGGTGGAAGAATCCGGCATTTTTCGTTATAATAATTCTGTTGGCGGCGGGACTTCCGCTTTTGACCAATGTGATTCTGGTGATTTCTCCGAATCTGACCTATCATTTGCTGATGCGGTATCAGTGGGTATTATATCTGATCCTGATGCTGGCATTTGTGGACAGATATGCGTCGGAGGACGGGAAAACAGATATCGGGATCCAGTGGGTGGCATTACTGGCGGCCGGAATCCTGGTATTCAATTATGGAGTATCGGATAATATCGGATATTCCAATCTGGAGAAAAAATACGAGAAGACCTATGCGTACTGTGTACGTCTGTTGGACAGGATCGAGCAGACGGAAGGGTACTATCAGGGAATTCCCATTGCATTGGTGGGTGTCATCGGGTATGATGAATTCCCCACTACGGATATTACCGGAAAAGTCACGGACGGTATGATCGGTCTCAGCGGAGACTATCTGATCTATAAGGGAGCGGATTATCAGGCATTTATGCAGAACTATCTGGGCGCAACCCTGAATTTTCTGGATCCGGATACTGTGGGTGAGATTTATATGACGCAGGAATACATTGACATGGATACTTTTCCGGGAGCGAATTCCACCAGGGTTGTGGATGGAATCCTGTATGTCAAGACCGAGAACTGCGGAAGGGATTAGAGGATGTCATTATTATCGATTGTTTTACCGGCATATAACGAAGAACAGAATATTGCCAATACCGCAAAAGTACTGGGGGAACTGCTGGAACAGCACGGGATCGATTATGAGCTGGTATTTATCAGTGATGGTTCGAAGGACGGAACCTTTGAACGTATTAAGGAAGAATCGGCCAGGAATCCGAGAGTACGGGGAGCGGAGTTTTCCCGGAATTTCGGAAAGGAAGCGGGAATTTTTGCAGGCCTGGAGCTGACTACGGGGGATGCGGTGATCGTTATGGACTGTGATCTGCAGCATCCGCCTGAGGTGATTCCACAGATGTGGGAAAAATGGCAGCAGGGTGCCGAGATCGTGGAAGGTATCAAGGCCGACCGCGGTAAGGAGAGTCTGGGATATAAGTTGTCTGCCGGACTTTTTTACAAGATCATGAGCAAACTGATCAAGATGGACATGAATGCTTCTTCCGATTTCAAGCTTTTAGACAGAAAAGTAGTACAGGTCCTGTTGGAACTGCCGGAACGCAATACCTTTTTCCGGGCGTTGACCTTCTGGGCAGGGTTCCGTACGGAGACTGTGGAATATGAAGTACAGGAGCGGAAATACGGACAGAGCAAGTGGTCCTTCTGGAGTCTGATGAAATATGCCATTACCAATGCCACTTCTTTCAGCACACTGCCATTGCAGCTGGTGACGATCATGGGCGGGGTATCCATCCTGTTCAGTGTGATCCTGGCGATTCAGACCCTGGTGCGCTATCTGATGGGAACGGCGGTGGAAGGTTTTACCACGGTGATCCTGCTGATCCTCATTATTGGCGGATTTATTATGTTAAGCCTTGGTGTGATTGGCCATTATATTGCCAGAATCTATGAAGAAGTCAAGGGAAGACCGAAATATATTATCAGTCATGTGACGGAAAATGTGCCTGGGACAGCCGTAGGAAGTTGGAAGCGGGAACATAGAGAAAGCTAAAAGACAGTAGAAAAGAGGATGTGTTATGAGAGAGATTGATATTAAGTTTAACGTACCGCCTTATGTGGATAAAGCAGCAGATTACATTCAGGAATGTGTAAAAAATCAGAAGATCTGCGGAGATGGAGAATATACGAAAAAATGTAATGCCTGGATCGAGGAGAGGACCGGAGCCGGAAAATGTCTGTTGACGACCTCCTGTACCCATGCGACAGAACTGGCAGCACTTTTGTGTAACATTCGGCCCGGGGACGAAGTGATCATGCCTGCTTACACCTTCGTATCCACCGCAGATGCCTTTGTACTGCGCGGTGCGGTTCCTGTGTTCGTGGATATCCGCCCGGATACCATGAACATTGACGAGACACTGATCGAGGATGCCATCACGGAGAAGACGAAAGCCATCGTTCCGGTGCATTATGCCGGTGTGGCCTGCGAGATGGACACCATTATGGACATCGCAAAAAGACATAACTTAAAGGTAGTAGAGGATGCCGCACAGGGTGTACTGGCATCTTACAAGGGAAAAGCACTGGGAACCATCGGTGACTTCGGTGCCTACAGCTTCCATGAGACCAAGAACTACAGCATGGGTGAGGGCGGAGCACTGCTGATCCGTGATAAGAAGGATGTGGAAGAAGCGGAGATCATTAGGGAGAAGGGAACCAACCGCAGCAAGTTCTTCCGGGGCCAGATCGATAAATATACCTGGGTAAATTACGGATCGTCCTATCTTCCCAGTGATATGAATGCGGCTTATCTCTATGCACAGCTGGAGATCGCTGATGAGATCAATGAGGCAAGACTTGCCTGTTGGAACCGCTATTATGAGCAGCTGCTTCCCTTAAAGAAAGCGGGGAAGATCGACCTGCCCACCGTACCGGAAGGCTGTGTGCATAATGCGCATATGTTCTACATCAAGGCAAGAGATCTGGAACAGAGAACAAGATTTATCAGCTATATGAAGGAGAACGGTGTGCTTACGGTATTCCATTATATCCCGTTGCATACTTCTCCCGCAGGACAGAAGTTCGGCCGGTTCCACGGCGAGGACCGTTATACTACCAGAGAGAGCGAGCGCCTGGTAAGACTTCCCATGTACTATGGGCTGACACTGGATCAGGTGGATTTCATCTGTGGACTGGTGAAAAACTTTTTTGAATTAGAGGAGCAGTAACATGCAAAAAATTGGCAGAGCGTCTGCACAGGTTGCAGGCAGATTTCTGTTCCTGGGTGTCTCCGTGCAGATTCTTCTGGGAATCTGCTGGGGCGTCAGATCCTTTGGAATTTTTCCGGAATTCGGCGATAGCTACACATGGCTGAAAGCGTCAGAGACACTTGTGTGTGATGACTACATGGGGATCGGCTACCCTCTTTTTCTGATGCTTGTAAAAGGGATAGAATCCATAAGTTCTATCCCTTATACTTTTTTTGTATATACGGTACAGATCCTGATTGCATTTTATGCCGGTGTAGTATTTTTACGGGCATGCGGAGTGACAGGGAAAAAGATATTTTTGTGCTGGGGAAGCCTGGCGCTTCTGACCTTTCCCTGTGCCATGCAAAGTCATCTGGCCGTATTGCCGAATTCCCCGGGATATTCCCTTTTACTGCTGGAACTGTCGGCGGTGATCCGGACCCTGCGGCAGGATGCTGTGGCGGAGGATGGTGAGACGACAGCGCCGGCCAGACCGTTACATGGTCTGTTCGAAGCCGGAATCTGGTGGGCGCTCAGTACACTGTGTGTGGTGGAGAATCTGTATCTGGGGCTGGTACCGCTTATTGTTCTGTGGCTGATACATCTGTGGCAGCTACGGAGCAGAAAGACGGAGAAAAAGAGAGTAGGCCGGGAACTTTTGCTCCTTCTGGCAATGGCGGGAATTTTATTCACGCTGGTGCCCATGTGGCAGACACCGGGCAGCTATGGGAAGGCGGAGAATACGGTGAGCGCCGCCATGATGCGCCGGTTCAGCTGGACGCATATGAGAGAGGAAGAAGAATACGATGAATGGCCGGAACAGCTACGTACCTGGATGACCTGGAAAGAGATGAGGAATGCCGGGTATTATGCGGGAACCATGGAGTCCGGCATACAAAAGACGCTGGAGGATCGTTTCGGCAAGGCGGAAGCACAGAAGATATTCAGAGAGTATGCCGAGTATCACCTGAAGACGTATACTTCAGACAATATCCATCAGATCGCCTGGGATTGCCTCGGATATGCCATGCCTACGGTACTGTTGCAGCTGCTGTTGGACGGCAGGGGATATGACTCCTTCTCTGGCAGAAATGTAGACATTATGATGACGGGAGATCCAAGGCTGACAGAGCTTTTGCTAAAATACAGCAGCTGGTGGTTCCTGTCGGGAATCGCTGTTGTGGTCGTGAGCTGCATGATATGCGGGATCATTGCCATGCGCCGACAGAAAAAAGAAAAAACAGTACCGGACAGAAGTCTGTTCTGGAAGATCTCAGGAGTCTGTGTGATCACTGCGGCAGGCATGATCCTGTGGTATACCATGCGGGATGCCGGATGCCTGGATTACAAGAACGGATTGCTGCCGGGTTCTCTGTGGCTTGTGGGAATGATCCTCTGGACCGATAGGACCATAAGCGCCGGAGATACAGAAGACAACCCGGAGAAATAATAGAATTGTGACAGCAGAAACGCGGGAAGGAGGAACCATGACGAAGATGACAACAAAAGTGAAAACGCAGAAATCAGAAAAAGCCTGGTTCTTTCTGGGAGCGTTGGCAGTATTTTTTATGGGAGTTCCGTATCTTGTATTAGGGAAGGACTCTGTGTTCGTGTATCACGATCAGCTGGACGGTGAGGTGATCGCCTATCTTCTGCAGGCAAGACATCTGTGGGATGGCAGCGGTGTATTGCCGGAATTCATGAACGGTGCAGCAAAAACAGCGCTTACCATGCCGGCCCCCGCCTGTGTGCTGTTATACCGGTGGCTGCCTGCGGAACTGGCACTGGCCTGTATGCAGGTGGCTGGCAGCTTTGCCGGATATCTGGGAATGTTCTGCCTGCTTGGATGGGCCGGAGAAACATCGGAAACACTGCGGAGAAGAAAAGGACTTGTCGGTTTCATAGCCATGCTGACCGGATGTATGTATGCGTATCTGCCGTTTTTGCCGGTGTACGGGCTGTCCCAGTATGGATTGCCGCTGTTAATGTATTGTGTACTGCGACTGGGGGAAAAGGACAGACCGAAGAATTTCCGGATTCTCTGTTATTTTTATGTACTGCTTTTCGGATGTAATTCTTCCCTGGTGTTATCCGGTTTTGCTGTGCTGGGAATCTGGGCGGTATGGGAGATCGTCACACTGGTGGACAAAAGGAAACAGTTCTCCGCCGGACAGGCTGCAGCCTGGGGGATTTTGCTGCTTACGTATATCGTTGAGAACGGTTCGTTATTGCTTCAGCTGTCCGGGGGACGGGGAGAAGAGATTTCTCACAAATCGGAATATCTGCTCAGCCCGGTGGACTTTTTCAGTCAGTTGAAAACAAACCTCCTGCAGGGAGGACAGCACAGTGTGGATTATCATGGACTGATCCTCGTGGTGCTGTTGATGACAACAGTTGTTTTATTTTTCCTAAATCGGGCAACGAAGAAGGACATAGCGGATAAAAAGAATGTACCTGAGGGCGGAGAAAAACGGTTATGGAAAGCCGTGGGCCTGTCACTGGCCGTTATTGCAGGCTTTGCGGCAGTGGCCGCACTGTGGGACAGCAGTATCGGAATCGCTATCCGTTCCAGTCTGGGTGCTCTGAAGGGCTTTCAGGCCAACAGAGTCCTGTGGCTGAGTCCCTGCCTGTGGTATTTTATTCTGGGGTGCAGCCTGTTATTGCTGACGGAACAGCTCCCGGAAAGAGACACAGGAGCGGAGAAAACAGGGAACGGACGCAGGAACGGTGTGATCCCGGGGATCATCGTAATGGCCGCAATGCTTCTTACCGTGGCAACAGCCGGGAAGATTTTGCTGGAGAGCAATCTGAAGCCCAATCTGCAAAAACTGGTGAACCGGAATTATGCAGCCATGAGCTTCCGGGATTATTATGCCGTGGATGTGCTGGATCAGGTACAGGAGTACCTGCGGGAGAATACCGGGGAAGAACCACAGGATTACCGGGTCGTAAGTCTGGGGATCGATCCCGCTGCGGCATTGTATCATGGATTTTACTGTCTGGACGGCTATTCAAATAACTACTCTCTGGAGTACAAGCACCGTTTCCGGGAGATCATTGCACCGGAGCTGGACAAGAGTGAATATCTGGAAGACAGCTTTGACCATTGGGGGAATCGTTGCTATTTGTTCAGCGCGGAATGCCCCGGCTATTATACGATCGAAAAAGGTGGCTTTTATTTTCAGGACTATACGATCGATGCGGAAAGTCTGAGGCAGCTGGGCGGAAGCTATCTGTTGTCGGCAGCCTATATCGATCACAGTGAGGATACCGGTCTGGAACTGATGAGGCCGGAGGCCTTTGAGACAGAGAACAGCTATTACCGCATTTATCTCTATCGGGTAATGGATAATGAATAATAACGGAGATGGGAAGATTCCTATGATTGGACAGGAAAAACGGGATAAATGGAAAAAAATCCTGCCGGAACTGCTGGCAGTTATATTGTGCCTGGTATTGATGGGCGCGGGAGTCAGCCGGAAGGAAGGCTATCACATGGACGAACTTCTGAGCTTTGAACTGGCAAATGCCAGGTATAATCCCTGGATCGTACCTACCCAGCCGGAAGGGCGTCTGGCCAAATTCGTGAACGAAGAGATCGAGGGGGACAGTGCGGGAGAGGCTCTGGAGAATCTGAAAAATACAGTAACAGATGTGCTTAGGAACCGGGGAAACAGCAAACTGTTGTCTTATAAAGCAGATGTCTATGAGGAACCGGTCTGGATCACGGACCGGCAGTTTCAGGATTATGTCACGGTGGATCAGAAAGATGCCTTTGATTACCTGTCGGTTTATTTTAATGTAAAAGATGACAATCATCCGCCGGTACATTTTATGCTGTTGCATACCATGAGTTCTGTCTTTCGGGGAACATTGTCACCGTGGCTTGGATGCAGCATCAATCTGGTCTGCCTGGGAATTACATTGTGGCTTTTACTGCGGCTTGGGAGACAGCTGGCAGATGTTTTTTCCCTGGAAGGAAAGGGAAGACAGCTGGGGATCCTGGCGGTGCTTCTCTATGGAATGAGTACCGGAGCACTGGGTACGGTGCTGCTGATCCGTATGTATGGGCTGCTTTCCTGTCTGTGTGTCGCCCTGTTTTCCGTCCATGTGGAAAAATGGAAGAATAACGGGTTTGACAAGAAAAACAAGGGTCTTATCGCTATTACGGTGCTGGGTTTCCTGACACAGTATTTTTTCCTGTTTTACTGCCTTCTGCTGGCGGCGGTTACCGCAGTGATCCTGCTGTACCGGCACAGGAACGAAGAATTATGGTGCTATATCCGGTCCATGGTGATCGCTGCAGTGATCGGACTGGTATTGTTCCCTTTTGCAATTTCGGATGTGTTCTCCAGCGGAAGAGGGACGGAAGCTCTCGGCAATCTGGCCTCCGGATTTGCCGGTTACGGACAGAGACTGGCTGCATTTGGCAGAATTCTGGCGGATCGGACAGTGGGAGCACCTCTTCTGATCGGCGGATGTGCCGCCGGCGCAATCCTGCTTCTGGGAAAGCTGTATCTGAGCTTCCGGGCCGGGAAACAGGAACAGAAAGGTGAAAATTCCGGAAGAGATGCGGCCTGGATGCTGATGGTGCCGGTGGCCGGATATTTTCTGCTGGCATCCCGCATGTCACCGTATCTGGTGGACCGCTATATTATGCCTTTGTTTCCGTTTGTGGCATTGCTGCTTGCTTTGCTATTGTGTCTCCTTGGAAAAAAACTGACAGAGATCTCCGGATGGAAAGAACAGATCGTGGGAGGCATGCTGGTGCTGTTGCTCGTGGTGGTACAGGGGCTGCGGCTTGCTGCCTATGATGGGGAATACCTCTATCAGGGATATGCCAGACAGGAAGCATTGGCGGAAGAATATGAGGAGTTCCCATGCATCTGCGTTTATGCGGGAGTGGGCTATTATGAGAACCTGCCGGAATTTATGCATTACACCAAAACTTTGCTGGTAACGGCAGAGGAACTGAAGGAACGTAAGGATACGGAATCCGTGGAGGCACTGGACCGGGTGATCGTATTGATCAAACCGGGTGTGGATAAAGAAGCAACAGTGTCTGTGCTCCGGGATAAGTATGGTTATACGTCGGAGGAACTTCTGCTTTCGGAAGGCGTGCACGGAGATATGATATATATGTTTTCCAGATAAGGAATGAAATGATAAGAAGACAGAAATGAGGTTGAAACATGATCGCAGTTCGTTTGCTGTGGCTTGCCGTTCTGCTGGTAGCGATACCGGCATGGGTGGGAAATTGTTTTTTAAATGTGGATAAACCCTGTAGAAATCCGGTATTTCTGTGGATTAGCGGTCAGATGCTGCTATGGGCGGGATTTCAGGTGATCTGTGTGCCGGTGATCCTGTTGGAAGGCCGTATGTGGATGGTGACCGTAGCTTATTGCGGCTTCATCCTGGTGCTGCTGGCAGCGGCAACGGTCCGGTATTTCCGGCAGTCCCGTACTCTGCGGGCAGTCCGGGAAGCAAAGCCGGAGAAAGCAGAGATTATTTTGTGGGTGCTGGCTGGTGTGCTTTTGCTGGTGCAGTTGGTATTGGCAGTGCTGATGGTCTACGGTGATGGTGACGATGCCTATTATGTGGCAATCTCCGCAGCGGCAGAGGAATCCGGCAGGATGTATCAGAAGATCCCTTATACGGGAATGCATACGGAACTGGATGTGAGACACGGGCTGGCACCTTTTCCCATCTGGATCGCATGGCTGGCCCAGATGACCGGCATCACTACGGTGATCGTGGCGAAGACTCTGGTGCCGGTCGCTCTGATCTCCATGACTTACGGAGTATTTTATCTTCTGGGAAGCAGGGTATTATTCGCAGGAGAGGGCGCATACCGGAAGAAATGGGCGTTGCCTGCATTTTTACTCTGTACGGAAGTGCTGGTGCTTTTCGGAGATTATTCTTATTATACTGTAGAGAATTTTATGATTGCCAGGAGCAGACAGGGGAAGGCTGCATTGGGAAGTATCCTGATCCCCATGATTTTTTTCCTGCTGCTGACACTGCTTCGAAAAATACAGGAAGAACAGAAGATCCCCGTCGGTTTCTGGGTGCTGTTGGGATCTGTGATGACGGCCTGCTGTCTGGCCAGTACCATGGGAGCATTGCTGGCATGCATGCTGGTGGGAACGGCCGGGCTCTGTGGTGCGGTCAGTTACAGAAAATGGAAACTCATACTGCCATTGATCGGCTGTTGTATTCCCTGCATTGTGTATGCCGGAATGTATTTGCTGTTGGGATGATAGGACCGGAGGAGAAGAATGGATGCTTTAAAGCTGTTTCAGGAGTATATGGGGACCGGACTGATCGTTCTGTGGTTCCTGGTGAGTCTGCTGTATCTGTGGCTCACAGAGAAAAGAAAATATATCCGGGTGATGTTTCTTTATGTGCCGTTAGTATTGCTGCTTGTCTTTTTTAATCCGCTGGTGGCGAAGATCGTCTCTCAGATGGCGGATGGGGAAATCTATTACCGGATCCTGTGGTTGTTGCCTGTGACACCGGTGATTGCTTTCGGTACGGTGCAGCTTTGTGGAAAACTCGCCGGTAGAAAAAGATATGTGGGGATAACGTTGGCTATTGTGCTGTTTACGATATCCGGCAGTCTGATCTACAGGAATCCCAATTTTCAGAAGGCGGAAAATGCGTATCATGTACCCCAGAGCGTTGTGGATATCTGTGATACCATTGAGGTTCCGGGCAGAGAAGTCATGGCGGCATTCCCGGGAGAACTGCTGCAGTATGTGAGACAGTATTCCAATGTGATTTGTATGCCCTACGGCAGGGACATTATGGTGAGCAAGTGGACGGTGCAGAATGATCTTTATGATGTTATGGAGCAGGAGGTCATTGATGCACAGGAGCTGGCAGAACTGGCCAGAGAAGAGGCCTGTGCCTATGTGATCCTGTCGGAAGATAAAAAACTGGTGGGGAAGATGCAGGATCAGGAATTTGAAGAATTCGGAAGAATGCACGGATATGTGATCTACAAAGATTCCACAGTGGATCTGTATTACTTTATGAAGGAATGAGATTTCAGGAAAAAACAAGTGGCTCCCGGAGCAGCAAAGTAACTGGCTGCTTCGGGAGCCTTTTTTGACCGGAATTATTTTTCCTGGGATGCATAATCCTTGGAATAGTAATTCAGGAAGTATTCAAAACGTTTGGCAATGAGCTTACGTCCTTTTACATTCAGGTGCAGATTGTCGACAAGATATTCATCGGCATTGTCTTCGGTAATGCTGCCGTACAGGTTATCCATGAAGGATACGCTGTGGATATTGGCGGAGTAACATTCCTTGATCACATAAGTGGATAAGACATCACGGCCGTTGTAAATATACATATCGGAGCTTACATAGTCGCCGTTCTCATCCACAGCATATGCATAGGTCGGAGACATAACGATAATGCGGATCTGGGGGTAATAGTTCTGCAATACTTCAATGCTGGCCTCCAGATTGCCGGTAAACTGCGTGGGATCCGTGGGATTCTCATCACTGTACATGGCATTGCCGGACAGATAATCGGTAGCATCATACATAATGGCAACGGTGTCGATCGTGTTGAAATCCAGAGTTTTCAGTGTGTTGATTACTTCCTCTGCTTCGGCCGGTGTCTTGTCGCCCAGAGCATTGGCTGCATCGGTGTAGTAGCCATCCAGAGGAACCCCAACGGCCAGGTTCACCAGCCAGTAGAGACAGTAAGCATCCATGGGGGCAACGGTGGGGTCGTAGTTTAACTGCTGTGCAGCAAGGTAACTTCCGCTGATGGAACAGTTATAAACGGTGGTATCGGTCTCTTTGGCGATCAGATTGGCCAGATTGTCGGAAGAGTCCCTGTCATCTGCGAAGGGAGCATTTCCGAAGACAACGATATTGGAAGCATCATTAATGATCATCTGACCGTTTTCGTCGGTCAGGGGAAGGATGGAATCCCAACTGTCGTCGTAGGAACCCTGTCCGTCCTTGAAGATGTCGGACTGGCTGATCCTCTGTCCCCAGTGTGTGACGCGGTATCCTACCACGCCGACAACAATAAGAAGCACGAGAGCAAACAGTACGTGAAAATTCAGAAAGCGCCGGATACCGGCAGGGGCCGCAGACTCTTCGCCCTCAGGGATTTCTTCATCGGCATCTACGTAAAGGTCTTCTATGTCGTCATCGGAATCGGTATGGAAATTGTGCACAGAACCGGAACGAGTATTCCCGGAATGGAAATTACCAGAATCTGTGTCTTGCATTGTGTCGTTTTCCAGATCTACAATCTCAATATCCGGCATGTCATTCACAGAAGATGCGTGGATATTATGGTTGTTATTGTTTCGTTTCATGTATTCTCTCCGTTTCAGGTAATTCAATAATGTAGTGGTAAAAAGAGTTATATTGATTTTACTATTATACGAAAAGAAAGTCCATAATATTAGAAAGATTTAAGAAATTCTGAAGAAATGGGTGAATGCCTTGATGTGGGGAAAATACAATGCTATAATGTTACGGAATTGTTACACCGAGAATTATGAGCAGAAGGGATAGATCAGATGAAAAAATTATTTAACCATACAAAACGTCCGGACCGTAACTGGGAAGAAGACGTACAGGATGGTTACGATTGGGATGAGGAAGAATATACCGGAGAAGACGACGGCGAGGAATACTATGCCGATGAGGAAGAGTACACCGGAGAAGAAGACGGCGAAGAGTACTATGCTGATGAGGAAGAGTACACCGGAGAAGAAGACGGCGAAGAGTACTATGCTGATGAGGAAGAGTACACCGGAGAAGAAGACGGTGAGGAGTACTACGCCGATGAGGAAGAGCACACCGGAGAAGAAGACGGTGAGGAGTACTATGCTGATGAGGAAGAGTACACCGGAGAAGAAGACGGTGAGGAGTACTACGCCGATGAGGAAGAGCACACCGGAGAAGAAGACGGTGAGGAGTACTATGCCGATGAGGAAGAGTACACCGGAGAAGAAGACGGTGAGGAGTACTATGCCGATGACGTGGAGTACATCGAAGAGAGTGACGATGAAGAGTATTATGCCGACGAGGATTACGAGGAAGAGCCGGCTCCCACGGGCAGGAGAAAGACCGGGGGCAAAAAGCAGGGCGGAATTGCTGTAATCTGGGCAAAATTCCTGAACCTGAGTACCATGGACCGGATCATGGCAGCTACCGGAGTGGCGGTACTGATTCTGGCTATCGTGACCGGAAGTGTCTATGCCAGTGCCCGGGCAGTGGATGGACAGGTATCGGAGTTCGTCAGCGTGGGAACACAGCTGGACGGCATCCAGATGATCGGTGAGCAGGGACTTCTGGCAGTGGCAGACGCACAGATGGCAAAGATCGCGGCAGCCAATGCGGTAGAAGAAGATCCGGAAGAACAGAAGGAATATGAAGAGGCAGAGTACACCAACGGCGGTACGGTAGAACTGGAGCTGGTCTCTGTACAGAAGGATCTGAAGATCAAATTCAACAATAAAAAGACCGGCAAGCTGATCTCCAACGTACCCTTCAGCGTAACCATCACAGATCCCAACGGCAAGACCGAGACCTGGACTGATGACGATATGGACGGTATTATCTATAAAAAGGGTATTACGCCGGGGAATTATTCCGTAGCGGTAAACGCACTGACGGATGATAAATACAAGGACTATGTTCTGCCGACAGCAGCACAGAAAGTAGAAGTAAAGAAAGATATCGCCTATAAAAAGGTCGATGTCTCCAATGAGATCAAGAAAGAATCTGAGATCAATGCTGCAAAAGAGGATACACAGATCAAGGATACTACTGTAGAGTCCACACTGCAGGATACTGTGCAGTGGGTGGCAAGTACCGCGACTGCCAATACTTATAAAGAAGTATCCAAGGATACCATTACCGATCCGGAGACCGTAACGGTGGCTTACAGCGGTAAGTTCCTGCGGATGGCAGAAGTGTCTCCTACAGCAGAACCAACAGCGGAACCTACAGCAGAACCTACAACAGAGCCCACAGCAGAACCTACAAAAGAACCGACAGTAACCCCGACTGCAGAGCCCACAGCGACTCCGACAGTAACCCCGACGGCAACAGCAACCCCGACGGCAACAGCAACCCCGGCGGCAACAGCAACCCCGACAGCGGCCCCTACGGCAACTCCTACAGCGACTCCTACGGCAACCCCTACAGCGACTCCGGCGGCGACAATTACTCTGGATAAAACGGCAGTGACGACTTATCAGAAGGCAACGGATACAGTTACCGCAAATGTCAGCGGAAGTGGAACCGTAAGTGCGGCTTCCAGCGATACCGGTATAGCAACTGTGGCTGTAAGCGGCAAGACCATTACTATCACCGGTGTGAAAGCGGGAAGTGCTACGGTAACGGTAACGTATACAGAAGGCAGCAACAAGGTGGAAGCCAAGTGCACAGTAACAGTAAAGGCTTCCAATGCGAGAGAAGATAAAACTACCAGGCTGAAAGACAAGAGCGGTGTACAGCTGTATGTACAGGATGGTGACAGCTATCGTGAAGCAGTCAATGCGGATTACTTTACTGCCTCTAAGTTCTTTATCAAAGGTGATGTGAAATACACCGGATGGCAGACACTGGACGGAAAGCTTTATTTCTTTACAGCGGATGGCAACAAGGTTACCGGAGAACAGGTCATTCAGGGCGCAAAATACAATTTTGCCAGTGACGGATCTCTGGTAGTTGGTTCCGGCACCATGGGAATCGATGTGTCCAAGTGGAATGGAAAAATTGACTGGAACGCCGTGAAGAATTCCGGTGTCAGCTACGTGATCATCCGTGTGGGTTATCGCGGTTCCTCTCAGGGAGCACTGATCGATGACCCTACCTTCAAGACCAACATCAAGGGAGCTACGGCAGCAGGGCTGAAAGTGGGTGTATACTTCTTTACCCAGGCAGTGGATGAGGTCGAGGCAGTACAGGAAGCCTCCATGGTACTGGACCGTATCAGCGGTTACAAGATTTCCTATCCGGTATTCCTGGATGTGGAAGGAAGCGGCGGAAGAGGTGATAAGATCGATTCCGCTACCAGAACGGCAGTATGTAAGGCATTCTGCAATACCATTCAGAATGCAGGATACACCGCAGGTGTGTATGCCAACAAGACCTGGCTCAGCCAGAAGATGGATGCAAGTGCACTGAGTGGTTACAAGATCTGGCTGGCCCAGTATGCAGCAGCACCCACCTACACCGGACGCTATGATCTGTGGCAATACAAATCCACAGGAAAAGTCAGCGGCATCAGCGGCAATGTGGATCTGAACCTCAGCTACCTGGGATATTAAGATTTGCAATAAAGCCCAGACCGACTGCTTGCAGGCGAGGCTGGGACTTTATTAGCAAATCAAACACACATGAGCATGTAGGACGATAGTCCGGAATGCGAATGGGTGTCACGGGTCCGAGAGCACGAAGTGCGGAGGAGCCGTGTTAATACCCGGCGCTAAGAATGACGATAGTCCGGAATGCGAATGTGTGTCACGGGTCCGAGAGCACGAAGTGGGGAGGAGCCGTGTTAATACCCAGCGCTAAGAATGCCGATAGTCCGGAATGCGAATGTGTGTCACGGATCCGAGAGCACGAAGTGCGGAGGAGCCGTGTTGATATCCTGCTTGTTTTATGGTAAAATATCCCTATCTATAACAAAAAATGTGCGCTGAACGCAGAACGGAGAAAAAATGAGAACTTATCTGGTAACAGGAGGGGCCGGTTTTATCGGTTCCAACTATATTCATTACATGTTTAAAAAATACGATAATAAAATCCGTATCATCAACGTGGATGCACTGACCTATGCAGGCAATCTTGAGAATCTCAAGGACGTGGAGAAGCGTGAGAACTACACCTTTGTAAAGGCTAATATCTGTGACAAGGATGCCATCAGCAAAATTTTCACAGAGAATGATATCGACCGTGTGGTACATTTTGCGGCAGAAAGCCATGTAGACAGAAGTATCCGCAACCCGGAGATCTTCGTACAGACCAATGTCCTGGGTACTGCAGTGATGCTGAACTGTGCCAAGGCAGCCTGGGAGCTTCCCGATGGCAGCTTCAAAGAAGGCAAGAAGTTCCTGCATGTATCTACAGATGAGGTCTACGGATCTCTTCCCGATGATGACAATGCATTCTTCTATGAGACCACTCCGTATGATCCCCACAGCCCTTACTCCGCAAGTAAGGCAAGCTCGGACATGTTGGTGAAGGCATATATGGATACCTATCATTTCCCTGCCAACATTACCAACTGCTCCAACAATTACGGCCCTTTCCAGTTCCCTGAGAAGCTGATCCCTCTGATCATCAATAATGCATTGCATGGCAAAAAGCTTCCGGTCTACGGTGACGGTAAGAACGTCCGTGACTGGCTGTATGTGGAAGACCATGCTAAGGCTATCGATATGGTACAGGAACAGGGAAGACTGTTCGAAACCTACAATGTGGGCGGACATAATGAGAAGCAGAATATCGAGATCATCCACATTATCATTGAGACTCTGCAGGAGATGCTTCCGGATTCCGATCCCCGCAAGGCACATATTAACAACGACCTGATCACTTACGTGGAGGATCGTAAGGGACATGACAGAAGATATGCCATTGCACCGGACAAGATCAAGGCAGAGATCGGCTGGTATCCCGAGACCATGTTCAAGGAAGGCATCCGCAAGACCATCGCCTGGTACTTCGAGCATGAAGACTGGATGAATAATGTGACCAGCGGTGATTACCAGAAGTACTACAATGAGATGTACGAAGAAAAGTAAAGAATACCTGTTAAATGGGAACGATGAACGTCGTTCCCATTCGGTGTGTTAAAAAACAAGTAAAAAGAAGCCCGAAAAGGGCGGATCGGAGGACGAAATGAAAGGAATTATACTGGCGGGAGGTTCCGGAACCAGACTGTATCCCCTGACAAAAGCGATTTCCAAGCAGATCATGCCGGTGTACGATAAACCCATGATCTATTATCCCCTGTCAACACTGATGCTGGCAGATATCAGAGAGGTATTGATCATCTCCACCCCAAGAGACCTTCCGGTATTTCAGGAATTGCTGGGAGACGGCAGCCAGCTGGGCATGCGCCTGGAATATGCGGTGCAGGATCAGCCCCGCGGGCTGGCAGATGCCTTTATCATCGGTGCGGATTTCATCGGTAATGACAGAGTGGCACTGGTACTGGGAGATAATATTTTCTACGGACAGAGCTTTTCCGCAGTATTGCGCAGAGTAGCTGCCAGAGAAAAGGGCGCAACTATTTTCGGCTATTATGTGCGTGATCCCAGAGAATACGGTGTGGTGGAATTTGATGAGAACGGCAAGGCACTTTCCATCGAGGAGAAGCCGGAGCATCCCAAGAGCAATTATGCGGTTCCCGGACTGTATTTCTATGACAATGCTGTAGTGGAGATCGCAAAGAATGTAAAACCCTCTGCAAGAGGAGAGATAGAGATCACCAGCATCAACAACGAGTACCTGAACAGAGGCAGTTTACAGGTAGAGACACTGGGAAGAGGCTTTGCATGGCTGGATACCGGCAATCATGATGCCCTTCTGGATGCGGCAGATTTTGTGGCGGCTTTCCAGAAGAGACAGGGTCTGTACATTTCCTGTATTGAAGAGATCGCTTTCAAGCGAGGATTCATTGACAAAGAGCAGCTGCTTGCTCTGGCAGAGCCGCTGCTTAAGACGAACTACGGAAAATATCTGGTAGAGGTAGCAAATGGACTCTAAGCTGCGGAAAATGGCGATTCTGGCCTCCATGGCGGTGATCCTGCTGGTGGCACTACTGGTCATGTATGTCAACAGGGAGCAGTTTACGGCAGCTTCCGGACCGCCGGCATCCGGCACTCAGAATGCCGGAGCGGGTGACAGTGCATCTCTGGCGGAAAATGGCGATCAGGCAGAAGAGACGGTCTCACCGGATGGTCAGATCGGCAATGATCTGAAGGCATTTTTAAAAGATAATACGTTTTTTGATCAGGAAGTAAATCCAATTCTGGAAGCTGCAAAGGATAACAGCAACCGTCTGTCTCTGGTAGCCACCTCCATAGAAAAGGATCTGCGGATCCAGATCGTGGACAACGAAGGAAGTCCGGTGACCGGGGAGAGCTTCTACGTACGGCTGGATGGCCTGGGTGATTACAAGGATCTGGATCAGGACGGTATCATTTACATTGGAGATCTGGATTCCGGAGACTATTATATTGAGCTCCTTCCCATTGAGGGATATAAGGTTCCGGTCAGTGAGACAAGAGTTCACGTCAAGGATAAAGTGGAGTATCTGGCCATTGACGATATTTCCCTGTTGATCAAGACGGAGGATGAAGTGGATGCAGAAGCCGAGGACAGCGCCGTGGCAGATGCTCTGGCAGATGCGGACAAGACAGAGATCCAGAAGCTGCAGACCACGTCCGGTAATGCAAAGGTCGGTATCGATGTCTCCAAATGGAACCAGGAGATCGACTGGGATAAGGTGGAAAATGCAGGAGTGCAGTTTGCCATTATCCGTGCCGGATACCGCGGTTCGGTAACCGGAAGCCTGGTGGAAGATCCCATGTTCGTGACGAACATGAAGGGTGCACAGGCCGCAGGAATTCCGGTGGGCGTATACTTTTTCACCCAGGCTGTGGATGAGAAGGAAGCTGTGGAAGAGGCTTCCGCGGTGATCGAACTGATCCGGGATTACCGGCTGAACTATCCGGTATTTATCGATACCGAAGGTGCGGGCGGTAACGGCCGTGCGGACAGTCTGGATGCGGAGACCAGAACACTGGTATGTGAAGCGTTCTGCAGGACCATAGAAAATGCCGGATACACGGCGGGTGTCTATGCCAGCCGTAACTGGTACAACAATAATCTGCAGACAGCAAGACTGGAAAACTATCATATCTGGCTGGCAGAGTATCGCAGTGTTCCGTTATATCAGGGATATTATAAGACCTGGCAGTATACCTCCAAGGGAAAAGTGGACGGCATCGAAGGTCGTGTGGACATGAATATCACCTACGAATAGTCAATAAAAATAAAGAGTGAGGACGAAATAAATGGGTAAAATAACAGTAGAAACCTGTGAAATTGAAGGATTAAAGATCATTACTCCTACGGTATTCGGAGATGCCAGAGGATATTTTATGGAGACTTACAATTATAACGATTTCAAGGCTGCGGGAATTCCTGAGGTGTTCGTACAGGACAATCAGTCCGCTTCCAAGAAGGGTGTATTGCGTGGACTGCATTTCCAGAAACATTTTCCTCAGGACAAGCTGGTGCGCGTGATCCGCGGAGAAGTCTATGACGTGGCAGTGGATCTGCGGGAAGGTTCCAGGACTTTCGGCCAGTGGTACGGAGTGCTTTTGTCTGAAGAGAACAAGAAGCAGTTCTTTATCCCGAAGAATTTTGCACATGGTTTTCTGGTACTGTCGGATTATGCGGAATTCTGCTATAAATGTACGGATTTCTATCATCCCGATGATGAGGGCGGTATCGCTTACAACACACCGGATATCGGTGTGAAATGGCCGATTCCAGAAGGCATGGAACTGACGCTTTCCGAGAAGGATACCAAGTGGGGCACATTGGAACAGTACGTGAAGGAAAAAGAGAATGAAGGTAAGTAAAAAAGCGGGCATTGCCCTGTTTGTGACAACGGCAGTGATCATGGCAGTACTTATTGTATTCCATAAGAATCCGGGACCTGCGGCGGATCCGGGACAGGAACTGGCCAAGAAGATCATTTCCTGCGTAGTGATCGCGGCGGCATGCGTTGCTTTTATTCACTGGTATGATAAATTCACCGGACTGCCGGTGGAACTGTTCCAGAACCGTCATCTGATCTGGAAACTGGCCAAAAATGATTTCAAAAAAAGATATGCGGGATCTTATCTGGGTGCGGTATGGGCTATGGCACAGCCGGTGGTCACGGTGGCTATGTATTACATTGTTTTTGATAAGATCATGGGTAATACGAGTACTCCCCTGCGGGAGGGTGTGGAAGTACCCTTTGTATTGTTCCTGACGGCTGGGCTTGTACCCTGGTTCTATTTTAGTGAGGCATTAAACAATGGAACCAATGCGCTGCTGGAATATAACTATCTGGTGAAAAAAGTAGTATTTAAGATCAGTATCCTGCCTATCATCAAGATTATTGCAGCCACCTTTATTCATGTATTTTTTGTGTGTCTGCTGTTGATTGTGGCAGCAATTTACGGGTATTATCCTACCATATATACGATACAGATCGTATACTATAGCTTCTGCCTGTTCATTTTTGTACTGGCACTCAGCTATACGACTTGTGCAGTAGTAGTATTTTTCCGGGATCTGTCTCAGATCATCAGTATCGGATTGCAGATCGGCATGTGGGCCACTCCTATTTTGTGGAATCTGGATTCCCTGTCCGGCAATTGGATCACGATTCTGAAGCTGAATCCGCTGGTGTATATTGTAAACGGTTATCGAAGTGCTATTTATGAGAAGGAATGGTTTTTCCAGGATTTCTTTTCCACCATGTATTTCTGGATCGTAACGGTAGTACTGTTCGGGTTGGGAGCCGTTATTTTCAAACGATTGAAGGTACATTTCGCAGACGTGCTATAATACGAATGATTGTTACGATTTCGAGAGTTCGAAGAACGGAGAAATCGTATTATAAAAAACAGAGCATAGCAAAACTTTTATAGATGAAGAACCTTGTGGGGAGGAGCTGCATTACAAAACTGTTGTGGGGAAAACAGAAAGGGTGAAAGTAATTGAAGGGTGCTCGTGAAAAATTTAGAAAATTTTGGTTATGGAAGCCGGGAAAGATCCTGCTGGCCGTGGGATGCTGCGGACTGCTGCTGTTGACGCTGATTCCATTGTTTCGTCTGACAGTCTATGCGGTTCCGTATTATGATGATTACAATTTCGGAAGATTTGCCAGAGCTGCCATGGAGCAGGAACAGTCAAAATGGGCTGCCATCTCCGGTGCACTGGATTGCTCCAGAACGCAGTGGTATGCGTGGCAGGGAACCTATTCTTCTATTTTCTTTATGGCATTGATGCCGGCAATCTGGGGAGAACAGTATTATTTCCTCGGTCCAGTGTTCATCCTGCTGCTATTGCTGGCGGGTACCATGATATTTACCCATGTGATCCTGCGGAAAGTACTGGGCATGGAAAAGTGGACCGGCCTGGCAGCACAGGCAGTGATTACAGTGGCAGTCTTTATGTTTATTTATTCCGCACAGAGTGGCTTCTACTGGTATAACGGCGGAGTTCATTACGTGGGAATGCACGGCTTTGGATTGTTGATGTTGTCTGTGGCAATCTGCCTGGAGAGAGCAGAAGGAAGAACTGCTGCCGGGCTGCTATTTACGGCCTCGGTGCTGCTTTCCATGATCACGGCCGGAAGCAATTTTGTCACGGCATTGCAGGGACTTTTATCGCTGTTGACGATTCTGTTTATAAGTGTGGTAGTGGAACACCGGAAAAAGGGACTGTGGCTGTTGCCTGCTACGCTGGTATACATTATAGGATTTGGGCTGAATGTAGCGGCACCGGGCAATTCCGTGCGGGCCCGCAGCTATGTCGGCTGGGGATACAGTCCCCTGGAGTCCATCGGCAGATCTTTTCTGGAAGGAGTAAAACATCTTCCAGAGTTTACGGGATCTATTGTTCTGATGGTAATGGTGATGCTGTTACCCCTGATCTGGCAGGCACTTAAGGAGACGGAGTATCGTTTCCGGTATCCGGGAGTCGTACTTCTGTGGTCCTTCTGCCTGTATGCCACCGGTTACACCCCAAGCCTGTATTCCCTCGGACATGCCGGATTATCCAGAACTCTGAATGCGGTGAAGATCACATATTTATTGCTGTTGTTCCTGAACGAAATATACTGGTGTGGCTGGCTGCAGCAAAGACTGCAGAAGAAGGCATCAGGCAGCGCGGCAAGATGGCTGGCGAACTGGAACGGAGCCGCAGTGTGGTGGTTTTATGCGATTATGGGTCTGGAATTTATCATGATCTTTCAGGTGTCACCCAATCAGGCAGGACATTATTCGGCTTATGGGGCCTATTACTATGTGCATACCGGAGAAGCGTATAATTTCCATCAGGAATATCTGGAACGGGTGGAGAAGCTATTGGGAGATGAGGATGATGTACAGCTGCAACCTTATCACTACAAGCCCTGGTTTTTGTGCATGGGAGACCTCTCGGAGGATGAAAATAACGAGGCCAACCGTTCTCTGGCCATATGGTATGACAAAGACAGTGTAACGCTGATAAGCGAGGATTAAAATTGATGCAGGAAAAGAAAAAGCTGGCCATTGAAGTCGATAATGTCCAGAAGATCTATAAACTATATGATAAGCCCTCAGATCGGATGAAGGAGGCTTTCGGCTTCGGAAAAAAGACGAAGCATAAGCTTCACTATGCCCTGAAGGGTGTGGACATGAAGATCTATCAGGGAGAAACGGTGGGTATTATCGGTACCAACGGTTCCGGTAAATCCACGATCCTGAAGATCATCACCGGTGTATTGAATCCCACTTCGGGAAGAGTGCTGGTAAATGGCCGTATTTCCGCTCTGCTGGAGCTGGGTGCCGGATTCAATATGGAATATAACGGCATTGAAAATGTGTATCTGAACGGGACGATGATGGGATTTTCCGAGAAGGAGATCGAGGCAAAGCTTCCGGAGATCTTAAGTTTTGCGGATATCGGAGATTACGTCTATCAGCCGGTGAAGACTTATTCCAGCGGTATGTTCGTCCGGCTGGCCTTTGCGGTGGCCATCAATATCGAGCCGGAGATCCTGATCGTGGATGAGGCTCTGAGTGTCGGTGACGTATTTTTCCAGGCAAAATGTTATCATAAATTCGAAGAATTCAAGAAGATGGGCAAGACCATTGTGTTCGTCAGTCATGATTTGAGCAGTATCAGCAAATATTGTGACCGTGTATATCTGCTGAATCAGGGAAATATCCTGGGCGAAGGCAGTCCCAAGGCTATGATCGACACCTACAAGAGGGTATTGGTGGGACAGTATGACGGCCAGGAGAGTGTGGGAGAAGAGACTGCCAGTCTGCTGGATGATGAAGACCTGCAGAGAGCAGCTGCCCAAAAAGCAGATGAGAAGGGGACCGATGCTTCCCAGGCTTCCATGGAGGCCAAGGGGCAGAATCCCAATGCCCTGGAATACGGTACGAAGCAGGCACAGATTGAGGAATTTTACATTACGGATGACAGAGGGGTTCCCACCAATGCGATCCTGAAGGGCAGTATGTTTACCATCCATATGCGGGTTCGTTTTATGGATCATATTCCGGCCCCCATTTTTGCATTTTCTGTAAAAAACGTCATCGGTGTGGAGATCACCGGTACAAATACCATGATTGAAAAGGCTTTTCTGGACAGCGTGGAGCCGGGAGAGGTGAAAAATGTGACTTTTACCCAGAAGATGAACTTACAGGGTGGTGAGTATCTGCTGTCTCTGGGAGTGACCGGCTACAATCAGGATACCTTCGAGGTATATCACAGACTGTATGATGCCTTGAATATTACGGTGGTATCGGACAAGAATACCGTAGGATATTATGATATGGATTCCGAAACAAAAGTATGGGATGCGGAGGAGAAGTAAGGAATGACAGAGACCATCGGGAAGATCACACTGAATCTGGATAAATATCCCGGCGAGGATTATTATTGCGACGGCAGTGTGGAGGACGAGATCTTAGACATTGTAAAAAAATACAGTACGGTGGAATATGACAGGATCATTGCGGAGCGAAAGAGCTGGCCGATCCTGTATCATTTGTCTGCTCTCCGGGAAAATATCGTGGATTTCCTTCCCATACAGAAAACAGAGAAAGTGCTGGAAGTGGGCAGTGGATGCGGAGCCATCACGGGTGCACTGGCAAGAAAAGCCGGGGAAGTGACCTGTGTGGATCTCTCGAAGAAGCGCAGCCTGATCAACGCCTGCCGCCACAGCGAATGTGAAAATGTGACGATCCATGTGGGCAATTTCACGGATGTGGAACCGGAACTTCCCGCAGACTATGACTATATCTGTCTGATCGGTGTTTTTGAGTACGGACAGGCTTACATAGGCGGCAAGACGCCTTACGAGGATTTCCTTAAGATCCTACAGAAGCATCTGGCACCGGACGGCAGGATCGTGATTGCCATTGAGAACAAATACGGATTGAAATATTTTGCCGGATGCAAGGAAGATCATCTGGGCAGCTGGTTTTCCGGCATTGAAAATTATCCGGAGGGCGGTGTGGTACGCACGTTTTCCCGGAAAAAGATGGAGCGCATTTTCGATGCCTGCGGTGTGAGAGAACGCAGTTTTTATTATCCGTATCCCGATTATAAATTTATGACCACAGTCTATTCCGATGCTTATCTTCCAGGACGTGGAGAGCTGTCCAACAATCTGCGGAATTTTGACCGGGACAGAATGCTGTTGTTCGATGAGAAGAGTGCTTTTGACGGAATTGTGGAGGAAGGATTGTTTTCCGTTTTTTCCAATTCCTATATGGCGGTGATCGGAGCACCTCTGGATCTGAAATATGCCAGATATTCCAATGACCGTGCGGAAAGCTTCCGGATCCGCACCGAGATCCTGCGGGACAAGGAAGGCTGTAAGACGGTCCGAAAATATCCGCTGACAAAAGAAGCGGAAGCCCATGTGCGTCATATGCCGGAGGCTTATGAAAAATTGAAGGAACGGTATGCGGGAAGCAGTCTGGATGTCAATGTCTGCCATCTGGGAGAAGAGAACGGCATACCTTATGCGGAATTTGAGTTCGTGCCGGGCAGACCGCTGTCGGAACTGATGGACGAATGCCTGGACAGACAGGATGTGGAGGGATTTCACAACCTGTTTGCAGAATATCTGGAGAGAGTGGGCTACGGGGAGGATGTGCCGGTGGCAGACTTTGATCTGATCTTTGCCAATATTCTGGTGGATGGTGACCACTGGACACTGATTGATTATGAATGGACTTTTGACCGTCCCATAGAGACCAGAGCTCTGGCCTTCCGGGCTGTATACTGTTATGTACTGGAAGATGAAAGACGTAATGCACTGGAACTGGATCGTATTCTGGATCGTCTGGGCATCACGGAAAACGAAGCCAGCCAGTACAGAGAGCAGGAGATGGAATTTCAGAAATATGTGACCGGACAGAAATTGTCCATGGGTGAGATCCGCAATCTCTTAGGCGGCGAAATTTATAAGCCCACGGAATGGATCGGACGGTTCCGTCAGACGGAGGGAGAACTCAGGGTACAGATCTATGAGGACAGGGGACAGGGATTTTCCGAAGAAAATTCTTATTTCCCGGAGAACGTCTATGCAGAGGAAAAACAGGCGGAATTTACGGTGAATTTCGATGGAAATGTCCATTATTTACGGCTGGATCCGGCCATGTGCGCCTGCGTGTGTAAAATCCGGGAGCTTACCATGAACGGACAGCCGGTTCCTGTGCAGGACAAAAAGATCGTTACCACCAATGGAAAAATCTTAAAGTCCGCAGACGGTGCGGAGCATCCCAGCGTGGTATTTCCCACGGAGGATCCGAATCTGACGATCCGGGTGGATGCATTGGACAGAAAGGCAGAGAACATCCTGACTGTGAAAATGGAGATCGTGCAGATTCCCCTTGCTGTGGCAAGTGACATGGCGGGAGCGGTGAAAAAATTTTTCTAAGGAGACAGGAAACTTGAGCATTCGGACGTCAGTAAAGCAGATGCTTGTCAGACAACAGGATAAAAAGTATGAAGCAGAACTGGCAAAGCTGCGGGTGACCTACGCGCAATGGGCTGCGGAGCAGGAAAAAAAGATTGCGGAAACAGTGGTCACAGAGATCGGGGAAAGAGCCGGTCTTGCGGAATTCGTGATCTACAGGCAGCAGAACGGACAGCTGGCGGAAAATGCTGTGGAGCGGATCAATGCGTATTTTGTGAAGCATCCGGAGGCAGAGATCGTCTATGGAGATGAAGATCTGCTGTCAGAGAACGGAGAGCGTGTGATCCCCTGGTTCAAGCCTTGCTGGGCTCCGGATACCTACCGGGCTTTCTTCTATGTGGGAAGCGTCGTGGCAGTGCGGAGCAGACTGCTGCAGAAACTGGGGGAGCCCGGGGTTGTGACAGAAGGAGAGAGCACCGGCAGGGAAATAGTATTTTCGAAAGCGGAAGAGATCCGTCCCCTGATGGACCGGCTGTTTCTGGCGGCCGGTGGATTTGAGAGAGGCTGTCATACCATTGGACATCTGGAAGAAGTGCTGTTTCACGGCACTTTTGGTACTGCGGGAATCGGACTGCAGGGACCGGCAGAAACCAGCCGGGAGAAAGCGGAAGATGAGCAGAACCCCTGGGAAGAGTACCGGACGGCAGCGGAATCCGCAAAACTGTCCGTGGAACTGGCGGCCAAAGCGGCAGAGGAAGCCAGAGAACTGTTCGCCAGAGAGCTTAGGGTCTCTGTGATCATTCCTTCCAAAGATAATCCTTCCGTACTGGGAAAATGTCTGCGGTCGCTGACGCAACGCCCGGAGGGCAGTGTTCCGGTGGAAATCCTGCTGATAGATAATGGAAGTAACGAGGAAAACAGGAAAAAAACAGAACAGCTGGTGGAAGAAATCCGGACAGCCGGAACACCGATCCGGTATGTATATGAGCCTGCGGAGTTCAATTTTTCCACCATGTGTAATCGTGGCGCAGAACTGGCAGATGGCAAGCTGTTGCTGTTCTTAAATGATGATATTGAATTATGTGAGAATGACTGGCTGGATAAAATGGTGTCCAGAGCCTTGCAGCCTTATGTGGGCAGTGTGGGACTGAAACTTTATTATCCGGATTCCGTGAAGATCCAGCATGACGGCATTGTCAATCTGCCGGTGGGACCGGTGCATAAGCTACAATTTATGGAGGATGACAGAAGCTACTATTTTGGACGGAACCGTTTTACACAGGATTGTGTGGCCGTGACGGGAGCCTGTCTCCTGATCCGGACAGAGGTGTTCCGGGAGGCCGGAGGATTCCGGGAAGTGTTGCGGGTAGCCTATAATGATGTGGAACTGGGCTTCCGGCTTCTGGAAATGGGATACTACAATGTGGTGTGGAACGACCGCTTTGCATATCACCATGAATCTCTCAGCCGGGGAAGCGATGAAAGTCCTGAGAAAATGCAGCGTCTGGTACAGGAGAGAGAACTGCTCTACCAGATGCATCCACAGTTCCGGGGAGAGGATCCTTTTTACCCGAAGGGGCTGAACCGGGAGGGACTGGACAGCCGTGTGGTTCCGGCATATCTGACAGATCGGAATGTTTTACAGGAGCCTTTCTGGAAAAGGGGACTTCCTGGCGGAGAGGAATTACAGAAGATCCGCAGGGATAACTGTCTGATGGCCAGAGTAGAGACAGCGGGACCGGAACGGATCCAGGGATATAGTGTGATTCTGGGGGACGACAATGCCTGCTATGAGAAATATCTGTTACTGCTTCCGGACGGGGAAGCAGAAGAGAAGAGTATCCGGTCCATGAAATTACTGCCTGCCTACCGGCAGGAACTGGAGGAAAATCTTCCGGATCAGAAAAATGTGGCATTGGGCGGCTTTTGTGTCCTCAGAGAAGGAGAACAACTGCCGGCGGGAAACTATACGATCGCTGTTCTTGTGGTGAATCGTGTCAGCAAGCTGAAACTTTGGAATACTACGGGAAAATATCTGACCGTAGAGCTTCCGGCAGCAAAAGAATAAAACAGATGCATGATCCGCTAAAATGCGGTGAAAGCATCACGGAGGAGACATATGTCAGAGAGCAACACCGAGATCAATTATAAGGAAGCCTACGAGAGAGAGCATGAAAAATGTGCGGATCTGGCGGACAAGATCGTAGTACTGGAATCGGAGAAGGAAGATCTGCAGTTCAAACTGGACCGGATCAAGAAAAATAAATTCTGGAAGGCTACAGGACCTGCCAGAAGTGTGATCCATTTTGCCCAGAGACAGAAGGAACGGCTGTCTCATTGCGGCGGTCCCAAAGATATTCTGCGGAAGATCCGTAACAAGAGTCACCAGAAGAGCCTGATGGAATCCTACGGTACCGGAAGCTTTCCCGATGCGGAGCAGAGGAAGAAAGAGGAAGAAACGGTATTCCCCTATATGCCGAAGATCAGTATTCTCGTGCCGTTGTGGAATAACAAGAGAGAGTTCCAGATACAGATGCTGGACTGCGTCATGAACCAGACCTATCAGAACTGGGAACTGTGTCTGGCGGACGGTTCCGATGCGGAACATGCTTACATCGAAGAACTCTGCAAGGAGTACGCGGCGAAATCAGATGGCCGTATTGTATATAAGCACCTGGACCATAACGGAGGTATTTCCTACAACACCAATGAGTGTTACAAGCTGGCCACCGGAGACTATATCGGACTGTTCGATCAGGATGACATTCTGCATCCTTCCGTATTGTATGCCTATGTCAAGGAAATCAATGAACAGGGTGCGGATTATCTGTACTGTGATGAGACCACCTTCCAGGAGGACAATATTAATAAAATGCTGACCATGCATTTTAAGCCGGATTATGCACCGGATAATCTGCGGGCCAACAATTATATCTGTCATTTCAGCGTCTTTTCCAGAAAACTTCTGGAAGGCGAGGAACTGTTCCGTACGGCTTTTGACGGTGCGCAGGACCACGATATGATCCTGCGTCTGACGGACAGAGCACAAAAGATCGTACATGTGCCCAGACTGATGTATTACTGGAGAAGCCATGCGGGCAGTACCGCCGCCAGTATTGACGCAAAGCCCTATGCCATCGAGGCGGCAAAGGGTGCCGTGGCGGATCATCTGAAAAAGCATGGATTCAAACATTTTCAGATCACCAGTACCAGAGCCTGTGCCACAATTTTCCGGATCCGCTATCAGATTCTGGGAGATCCGAAGATCTCCATCGTGATCGCCAACAAGGATCACGTGGAAGATCTGAAGAGATGTATTACTTCTATTCAGAAGAACAGCACCTGGAGCAACTACGAGATCATCGTGGTGGAGAACAACAGCACCACACCGGAAATCCGGGATTACTATTCCCAGCTGCTGGGATTGTCCGGCAATGATTCCTACGCAGAGAGATGCAAGCTGCATACCGTCTGCGGTCATGACGGCGGGATTCTGCACAGCGAGGACGGCCGGATCTCTGTGGTGACCCATCATGGTGACTTTAATTATTCTGCTGTAAATAATCTGGGAGTATCCTATGCCACCGGAGATTATATCCTTTTGCTGAACAATGATACGGAAGTGATCACTGCCAACTGGATGGAAGAGATGCTGATGTATGCACAGCGGGAAGATGTGGGTGCCGTAGGTGCAAAGCTGTATTATGCGGACAAGACGATCCAGCATGCCGGTGTAGTCATCGGACTGGGGGCACATCGCACCGCAGGACATACCCATTATCGTATTCCGGTACAGAACCTCGGCTACATGGGACGCCTGTGTTATACCCAGAATGCCACGGCAGTGACCGGAGCATGTCTGTTGGTGAAAAAGAGTCTGTATGAGCAGGTGGGAGGACTGGACGAGAGCTTTGTGATCTCTCTGAATGACGTGGATTTCTGCCTGAAACTGCGCAAACTGGGACTGCTGAATGTATGGACCCCTTTTGCGGAACTGTATCATTATGAATCTATTTCCAGAGGTCTGGATGATCAGGGAGAGAAGGCGGAGCGTTACAACAAAGAATCCGAGCATTTCCGTGAAAAATGGAAGGCAGAGCTGGAAGCAGGAGACCCCTATTACAACCCGAATTTCTCTCTGGATCGCAGTGACTATGCGCTGAGAGATCCGGTTAGCGGACGTTAAATTGCTCTTTTCAGTAAAGGTAATCTATGGTAGAATAATGGCGGAGAGCGTTTACTGAAGAAGGATAAAGATAGCGATAAAACAGGAGGATAGGAAAATGAGTTATATGGACGAACTGAATTTCTGGTTGAATGATGATTATTTTGACCAGAAGACCAAAGATGAACTTCTGGCAATCCGCAACAACGAGGCAGAAGTGGAAGATCGTTTTTACAAGGAACTGGAATTCGGTACCGGCGGTTTACGTGGCGTGATCGGTGCAGGAACCAACCGCATGAACGTATATACCGTTCGTAAGGCAACTCAGGGTCTTGCTAATTATATCATTAAGCGCGGCACCCAGAGCAAGGGTGTGGCTATCGCATTTGACTCCCGCCGCATGTCTCCCGAGTTTTCCGATGAGGCAGCAAGATGTCTGGCAGCCAATGGCATCAAGGCATACATTTTTGAATCTTTAAGACCTACCCCGGAACTGTCCTTTGCCCTTCGTACGCTGGGATGTACCGCAGGTATCGTAGTGACTGCAAGCCACAACCCTCCTGAGTACAACGGCTACAAAGTATACTGGGAGGACGGCGCACAGGTAACCGCTCCTATTGATAAGGACATCATCACCGAAGTACAGGCCATCAAGGATTATCATACCGTGAAGACCATGAGCAGAGAAGATGCGGAAAAAGCAGGCCTCTATCAGGTGATCGGTAAAGAGATCGATGACAAGTACATGGCTGAGCTGAAGAAGCAGATCATTCATCCCGATGTTATTCAGGAAATGGCTGATGACATCAAGATCGTATATACTCCGTTATGCGGTACCGGTAACAAGCCGGTAAGACGTATCCTGTCCGAGCTGGGATTTAAGCACGTCTATGTAGTTCCCGAACAGGAGAATCCGGATCCAAACTTCACCACACTGGATTACCCGAACCCTGAGGATCCCAAGGCATTTACATACGCACTGCGTCTGGCCAAGGAGAAGGATGCGGACATCGTTCTGGCAACCGATCCCGATGCAGACCGTCTGGGTGTGTATGCCAAGGATACCAAGACCGGCGAGTATGTGGCATTTACCGGTAACATGTCCGGTATGCTGATCGCAGAATATATCCTGAGAGAGAAGACTGCTACCGGCACTATGCCCGAGAATCCCGCACTGGTAACCACCATCGTTACCACCAATATGACCAAGCCCATCACCGAAGCTTATGGTGTAAAGCTGATCGAAGTACTGACCGGCTTCAAGTTCATCGGTGAGCAGATCAAGTTCTTCGAGCAGACCGGCAGCAACAATTATGTATTCGGTCTGGAAGAGAGCTACGGCTGTCTGGCAGGTACTCATGCAAGAGATAAGGATGCAGTTGTAGCAGTTATGTGTCTGTGTGAAGTGGCGGCTTACTGCAAGAAGCACAACATGACTCTGTGGGATATGATGGTATCCATGTATGAGAAATACGGTTACTTCAAGGAGACCCAGTACACCATTACCATGAAGGGTATCGACGGTGCAAGACAGATCGCCGAGATCATGGATAAGCTTCGTAAGAATCCGCCCAAGGCATTCGGTGACCTGAAAGTGGAGAAATTCCGTGACTATCTGAACGATGTAGTCATCGACATGGAGAGCGGCGAGAAGAGCACTACCGGACTTCCCAAGTCTAATGTCCTGTATTTTGAGCTTCCCGACAATGCATGGTGCTGCGCCCGTCCTTCCGGAACCGAGCCCAAGATCAAGTTCTACATGGGTGTTAAAGGTAACAGCATAGAGGATGCACAGGCCAAGGTAGAGAAGCTGACCGAGGATGTAAAGGCTGTACTGTAACCACCATGAGCAAATAGCATGCAAGTATGTTATTCAGGAAAGCTCTGGAAGAGCGATTTTGCGAATGGGGTTCTGAATAGTTAATGTTATTTTTAAGAGCGAATCGCCCGGGAAGGGCGATTTGCTCTTTTATAAAAGTGGAGGTATCCGTGGCAAAGCTGAACATAGCAAACCTTAAGAAAACTCTATATTATTTGCAACGCAACGGCCTGAGGGAAACCTGGATCTCTGTAAGGGAACGCCTGACAGAGACAGACCGCTATTTTTATGTGCCCTGTCCGGAAGAGGAACTGGAAAGGCAAAGTTGCAGAAAATGGGATAATCCGGTTACACTCAGCATTGTGGTGCCGTTGTACCGTACCCCGGAAATCTATCTGAACAGAATGATAACAAGCGTTATGCAACAGAGCTATCCTCACTGGGAACTGATTCTGGCGGATGCCACAGAGGATCACAGTGTGGAGGAGACGTTGACAAATCAGGGATTCCTGACAGAACGGCTCCTGGAAAATGCGGAAACTATTGCAGCGGATGCAAGGATCCACTATATACACCTTACGGAAAATGCCGGAATTGCGGCGAATACCAATCAGGCATTACCCTATGCAAGGGGAGAATATATCGGCCTGCTGGATCATGATGATGTATTGACACCGGATGCTCTGTATGAGATGGCAGATGCTATTACCAAAGCAAATGACAGAGGTGTCAGAGTCGCATTCGCTTATTCGGATGAAGACAAATGCAACGGGGATGAGACAAAATATTACGATCCCAACCATAAAGAAGACTTTAATTACGATTTAATCCTGAGTAATAACTATATCTGCCATTTTCTGGTGATGGATGCAGATCTGATGAAGAAACTGGCATTCCGGCCAGAATGCGACGGTGCCCAGGACTATGATCTGGTGCTGCGGGCAGTGTCAGAGGTGCTGGCTGCAGATGGCCGCTCCGGGGAGGAGAGAATTCTTCATATTCCCAGAGTGCTGTATCACTGGAGATGCCATGAAGCATCTACAGCAGCCAATCCCCACAGCAAGAAATATGCTTACGAAGCGGGGCTGCGTGCACTGCAGGATTATGCGGCAGAACGTGGGATCCCGGCAAAGGCAGAGGAGACCAGACATGTAGGATTTTATCGGTTACAATATACAGAGGTATTACAGGAGAGACCGGATGTGGCTGCCGTAGGTGGCAGAGTGCTGTCTGGGAAAAACCGCGGCAGGATCGCCGGCGGCAGAATGACTGCGGACGGAAAGGTGTTCTACGAGGGACTGCCGAAGGACTTTGGCGGTTATCTTCATCGGGCGGAGCTGTCCCAGGATGCAGAAGCGTTAGACCTTCGCTGCATCAGGATCCGGTCAGCTGACAGGGAATTGTTTGAAAAAATCGTGGGAGTGCCTTATACGGAAGTAGTAAGAGGTCCGAAACAACAGCCGGTATTTGACAGCTCCACACTGCCTGCCGGGGCAGATATCCGGCTTTTAAGTCTGCAATTATCGGAAGCATTACGAAAACGGGGAAGACTGCTGTATCTGCCGGAGTATCCGGAGAAATGGGAGAGACTATGAAGGAAGTAACCGTCGTTATACCCAATTACAACGGAATGAAATATTTACCGGAATGCATGGCCTCCCTGTGTCAGGGACAGGAAAATGCACCGGAATATGAAGTGCTGATCATAGACAATGGTTCTGCTGACGGGAGCGTGGAATATCTGGACAGCGAATGGTGTCGCAAAAAAGAGGCACCGGCAGAAGAGGGGGGGAAACCGCAGGTGCGTCTGATCGCCCTGCCGGAGAACACCGGCTTCTGTCATGCGGTGAATCTGGGAATCCGGGAGGCACGAAGCCCCTATGTGATCCTGTTGAACAACGATACCAGAGTAGAAGCTGGATTTGTGAAAGGACTGTATGATGCCATTCGGAAGGATGAAAAGATCTTTTCCGTCAGCGCCAAAATGCTTATGTGGGATAAGCCAGAGCTGCTGGATGATGCGGGAGACCGCTACTGCGTTCTGGGATGGGCATATTCCCGGGGAAAAGGCCGGCCTGCTGTGGATTATGACAAGAATGTCAGCATATTCTCAGCCTGTGGCGGAGCGGCAATTTACAGACGTCAGGTATTTGAGGAGATCGGCTATTTTGACGAAGCGCATTTTGCGTATCTGGAAGATCTGGATATCGGTTACCGTGCCCGGATCTACGGCTATGAGAACCGGTACGAGCCGACGGCATCCGTTCTGCATTACGGCAGTGCTTCTACGGGATCCCGCTACAATTCCCGAAAAACGGAACTTTCTTCTTCCAATAATATCTATGTCATCGGCAAAAATATGCCGCTACTACAGTGGATTCTGAATCTGCCGTTCTTTTTGCTTGGATTTGGCATAAAATTTCTGTTTTTTTGTAAGAAGAGAATGGGAAAACTATATTTAAAGGGATTGGCCGAAGGGTGGAAACGTACCGTGGGTCCTGTGGGAAAGCAGGCAAAGGTGCACTTTCAATGGAGCCATCTATGGAATTATGTGAAGATTCAGTGGCAATTATACCTGAATGTTTTTCGAATTCTTATGAAATCTTAAGAAATTGCTTCATAAATTCTTAAGTTGAGAAAAAACCACCGTTATTGTAGAATGAAATCGTTGAAAAGAAGCTTTTCGGACTTAAAGATTGGGTGACCCGTATGATAAAAGACAACCAGAAAGTCTTTAACAGGCTTCTTGTGATAATAGATGCGCTGATCACGGCAGTATCTTTTGTCCTTGCCTATTATATCAAATTTTATATCTTAAATGACGGTCCGGGGATCGGTGTCCTGCCGGTGCAGGATTATTATATGCTGCTTCCCTTTATTGTACCCGGTTATATGTTCCTGTATTACCGGTGCAGTGTGTATTCCCCGAAGCGTACGGTTCGCCGTAGACATGAGATATACAGTATCCTGCAGGCGAATACCATTGGCCTGGCGGCTTTGATCATTATTTTGTATATGATCATCCGTGAGATCAATTTTTCACGATCCGTCATGGCAATTTTTTATGTCCTGAATGTTTTTCTGACTTCCGTATTCCGTATCATCATGCGCAAGGCATTGCGTTCCATACGGAAAAAAGGATACAATCTGAAGCATATTTTGCTGGTAGGTTATTCCCGGGCGGCGGAGGAATATATCGACAGAATCCTCAGCAATCCCCAATGGGGATATGTAGTGTGTGGTATTCTGGATGAGCACATCCCGGGCGGCACGACCTATAAGGGAGTGAAAGTACTGGGAACGCTTGGTAATCTGGAATACATCCTTCCGGAGAACAAGCTGGATGAAATCGCAATCACACTTTCCCTGAAGGATTATGATTATCTGGAAGGTGTGGTGGATATCTGTGAGAAATCCGGGGTGCACACCAAATTCATTCCGGATTACAGCAGTCTGATCCCCAGCAGACCCTATACGGAGGATCTGATGGGATTACCGGTGATCAATATCCGGTATGTACCGCTGACGAACACAGGCAATATGGTGATCAAGCGGGCAATGGATATCGTTGGTTCCATTTTCGGTATCATTATTACCTCACCGATCATGCTCATATCAGCAATTCTGGTAAAGCTGTCCAGCCCGGGACCGGTGATCTTTAAGCAGGAACGGGTAGGACTTCATAATAAGCCGTTTTATATGTACAAATTCCGCAGCATGGCAATGCAGACGGCGGCGGAAGAGAAAAAGGGATGGACGGTACGCAATGACCCCAGAGTCACCGGTATCGGTAAGGTTCTCAGACGTACCAGTATCGATGAACTTCCCCAGCTGTTCAATATCTTAAAAGGAGATATGAGTCTGGTCGGTCCCAGACCGGAAAGACCGCAGTTTGTGGAAAAGTTCAAGGAAGAGATTCCCCGTTACATGGTAAAACATCAGGTACGGCCGGGACTGACCGGATGGGCACAGGTGAATGGCTTGCGCGGTGATTCCTCCATCAAGAAGAGAATCGAATATGATATTTACTATATTGAGAACTGGACCATTGGATTTGATATCAAGATCATTCTTATGACGTTCTTTACAGGATTTATCAATAAAAATGCTTATTAGTACAAGGAGAAGACAAGATGGCAACAAATTCTAACAACAATGGCGGCAATGGTCAGAGACCTGCCGGAAGCAGAAGAAAACCTTCCGGAAGCGCACAGAGACCTACAGGACAGAGACCCGCCGGAAGCGGTCAGAGACCTGCCGGCAGTGGACAGAGAACCGGAGCTGCGAACGGACAGAAGAGAATGTCTGCCAAACAGCGTGCAGCCAAGAAGAGAAAAAAGGTTATCATCTTTGGCATAGAGATCGTAGTGATCCTGTTCATGGTAGCATTATTGTATCTGGTAATGACTCATACCAGCAATGAGGGCCCCAAGGTAACCGTTCTGGAGACAGAAGAACTTCAGATTCCCGAAGAGGTGCAGCAGGATGAAACTATGAAGGGCTATATGAACATTGCCCTGTTCGGTGTGGATGCCACCAAGGAAAGCCTGTTGTACAAGGGCAGCCGAAGCGATAGTATCATGATCGCCAGCATCAACATGGATACTGGTGATATCAAACTGGTCAGCGTATATCGTGATACGTACCTGAATACCGGTACGGATTCCTACCAGAAATGCAATGCCGCTTATTCCTATGGCGGAGCAGAGCAGGCGGTTAAGATGCTGAACATGAATCTGGATATGGATATTACGAACTTTGTGACCGTAGGCTATAAAGGACTGAGCGAAGTGATCGACGGTCTGGGCGGTATCTATATTGATGTGGACTCTGAGGAGATCAAGCATATCAACAACTATCAGATCGGTATTGCAGAAGTTTTGAAATGCGATTATACACCGGTAACTGAGACCGGTATGCAGCTGTTGAATGGTCTGCAGGCTACTGCTTACTGCCGTATCCGTTATACCGCTGGTAACGACTTTAAGCGTGCTGCCCGTCAGCGTGAAGTCATTCAGGCAATCGAAGATCAGGCAAAGAAAGCAGATTATGCAACATTGTCCAAGGTATTCAACAGTGCCATCGACGACATTTACACCAGTCTGGATTCCAAGGACATCCTGGATCTGCTGGGCAATATTTCAAATTATCGCATAGTGGACGAAGGAGGTTTCCCCGAAGAGACCATGCGTGACACCGGCAATATCGGTGCAAAGGGAAGCTGTGTTATTCCGGTAAATCTCGAAAGCAATGTAGTATGGCTGCATCAGTTCCTGTTTGATGATGCCAACTATTCCGTAACCAGCAACGTGAAGGAATACAGCAATAAGATTGAATCTGACACATCACCTTATATGAATAAGTAAGAAACAGTGTATAGAGTAAAGCAACAGGAATACAAGGGAGTCTTCCGGAATCTGCCGGGGCTCCCTTGTGCATTACCCAGAAGGTTATAAGCCTTTTGGACAGTAGGAAAAGGCTTGTGCCGCAATAAGAGTTAAAGTATAATGAACCAGAGATTGGAAAAGTGAGGAGCGCTCTGACATGGAGATAGATGTGATCATTCCCCTGTATAAGCCGGGA
Source organism: Waltera sp. (assembly GCF_046969025.1). Lineage (NCBI taxonomy): Bacteria > Bacillati > Bacillota > Clostridia > Lachnospirales > Lachnospiraceae > Waltera > Waltera sp. The sequence goes on from NZ_JBKVQF010000004.1 coordinate 152,202, forward strand.
AAAGAATTATTTACATTATTAGATAAACTGGGCAGTCAGAGCGTACCGGTACATCAGGTGATTCTTCTGAATACGGAAGAAAAATATTTTGAACAGCTGATCTACGGAATCAGATTTCTGGAAACCTATCAGAATATCAAGGTATACCATGTATCCAAAAAAGAGTTCGATCATGGCGGTACGAGACGGATGGGAGTAAAAAAGTCTTCCGCGGATGTCTTCGTGATGATGACACAGGATGCCATGCCGAAAGATGACAGGCTGATCGAAAAACTGGTGGAACCCCTGCAGGGGGAAGTGGCGGTGGCCTATGCGAGACAGCTGCCCAGAGAGGATTCGACACCGGTGGAGAGCTATACCAGAGAATTTAACTATCCGGCAAAGTCCCGGATCAAATCGGCAGCAGACCTGGACAGCCTGGGGATCAAGACCTTTTTCTGCTCCAATGTTTGTGCGGCCTATCGCCGGGAGATCTATGAGGAACTGGGCGGGTTCGTCAGACATACGATATTTAATGAAGATATGATCTATGCGGCAAAGGCGGTGGAAGCAGGATACTCTGTGGCTTATGCGGCGGATGCGCAGGTGGTGCATTCTCATAATTATACCAACGGGCAGCAGTTCCACAGAAACTTTGACCTGGGAGTATCGCAGGCAGAGCATCCCGAGATTTTTGCAGCATATCCTTCGGAGTCCGAGGGAAAACGAATGGTGAAAGATGTGACGGTATATTTGCGCAACAACCATATGTCTGCCGGATTGCCCCATTTTTATATGCAATGCGCCTGTAAATATGCAGGTTATTTACTGGGAAAGAACTATCGCAGGCTCCCGAAAAAATGGGTACTTGCTTTTACTTCCAACAAGGAATACTGGAAACAGAACAGAAAGGATGTATGACTATGTGTGGTATTGTAGGTTATATTGGAACAGAACAGGCAGCACCGATCATTCTGGACGGTCTGTCCAAGCTGGAATACCGTGGATATGATTCCGCAGGTATGGCGATTTTTGACGGTGAGAAGATCAACACCAGAAAAGCAGTGGGAAGACTTAAGGTTCTGGAGAACCTGACCCATGGCGGAGAGAATATGAAAGGAACCTCCGGTATCGGACATACCCGTTGGGCAACTCACGGAGCTCCCAGCGATATCAATTCCCATCCGCATATGAACAATGCCGGAACCATTGCCGTGGTACACAACGGCATTATCGAGAACTATATTCCCCTGAAGAAAAAGATGCAGGATAAGGGGTATCAGTTCGTATCCGAGACTGATACCGAGGTATTGGCACATCTGTTAGACTATTATTACAAGGGAAATCCTCTGGAAGCCATCACGAAGGTGCTTCATCGTGTGGAAGGCTCTTATGCGCTGGGAATCATGTTTGCAGATCAGCCGGATAAGATTTTTGCAGCCCGCAAGGACAGCCCGCTGATCGTAGGAAAGAGCGACAACGGCAGCTTTATCGCTTCCGATGTTCCTGCGATATTGAAATATACCAGAACCGTATATTACGTAGACAATCAGGAAGTTGTGGAATTACAGCAGGGTAGTCTGCGTTTCTTCTCCGTGGATGAGGAAGAGATCGAGAAGCAGCCGGTGACCATTGACTGGGATGCCAATGCGGCAGAAAAGGCTGGATATGAGCACTTCATGCTGAAAGAGATCTATGAGCAGCCGAAGACCATCAACGATACCATCTCTCCGAGAATCAAGGATAATGATATTGTGATCGAAGAGCTGAACATGAGTGATGAAGAGATCAAAGAGATCACGAAGATCCATATTGTGGCCTGCGGCTCCGCATATCATACCGGAGTTACCGCAAAATATGTGATCGAGGGTCTGGCAAGAATCCCGGTAGAAGTGGATGTGGCCAGTGAATTCCGTTATCGTGATCCGATTCTTCAGAAGGGTAATATGGTCATTGTCATCAGCCAGTCCGGTGAGACGGCAGATACTCTGGCAGCACTGAGAGAGTCCAGGGAAAGGGGCTTCAAGGTACTGGGCATTGTCAATGTGGTGGGAAGCTCCATTGCCAGAGAGGCAGACAGTGTTATGTATACCTGGGCAGGTCCCGAGATCGCAGTGGCTACCACCAAGGCTTACAGTGCACAGCTGACGGCACTTTACATGTTGGCTATGAAATTCGCCAGGGTACGTGGTACTATTGATCAGGAGAAGTTCGCCGGTATGCTGACAGATTTAAGATGCCTGCCGGATCAGATCGAACTGCTTCTGGGACAGAAGGAGAAGATCCAGCATTTTGCCAACCGTTACGTGGGAGCAAGAGATATCTTCTTCATCGGACGCGGTATTGATTATGCGATTTCACTGGAAGGATCCTTGAAACTGAAGGAGATCTCCTATATTCATTCCGAGGCTTATGCAGCTGGAGAACTGAAGCATGGTACGATTTCTCTGATCGAAGATGGTACGCTGGTAGTGGCTTTGGCAACCCAGCCGGATCTGTTCCAGAAGACCATCAGTAATATGGTAGAAGTAAAAGCAAGAGGAGCCTTTGTTATGGCAGTCACCATTGAAGGCAACAAGGCCATTGAGAAAGCGTCGGATTATGTAATATACATCCCCGAGACCAATCCGTACTTTACCAATTCTCTGGCAATCATTCCTTTGCAGTTGTTCTCCTACTATGTGGCAGTGGGACGCGGCTGTGACGTGGATAAACCCAGAAACCTGGCAAAATCCGTTACTGTTGAGTAGAGTGTAATAACTTACCCATAGAGAGACTGAGGACTGCTTGCAGGCAGAACAGACTCTCTGTTTTTTCAGGATTCATAATTGCTTCAGAAAGTTATCACAATTCGGACACAATTGACGGATATACTGTGTTCATAAGGTGAGAGGAAGAAATGAAACAGGTAATGGTAAAAAGAGTTTCTCACTTGCAACAGGATAGGAGGAAGCAATATGTACGAGAATAATAATTTTTCCGGTTACGGAACCGGCAATGAAAATACAACCGGTACATTCAGTGGAGCAGATCTGAATGAGACAAGAACAGAAAACAGTTATGGCTATGAAAATCATAGTACTACCCAGAGTGCAGCAGGAAGCACCAATGGTTACACCACTTATCAGATGGGCGGAACCACAGGCAGCAACAATACGGAGCCTAAGAAAACCCAAAAACATGGCGGTTACTTCCGGAAGGCAATGGTAAGTGTCAGCCTGGGATTGTTCTTCGGACTGTTCGCAGGAATCGGTTTCTATGCAGTACAGCAGGGAACCGGGATGTTTACGACCAGCACAGATACCGCAGTGGTAGATGAGATCGCTTCTGAGGCAACGACAGAAAGTACCCAGAGTGCACAGCTGGCTACCAATGTTACTTATGTAGAGTCCGATGTATCCAATGTGGTAGAAAAAGTAATGCCTGCCATGGTATCCATCGTAAATAACTTTACCGAGACAGCCAATGTCTTCGGACAGCAGTATACACAGGAAGAAGCAGCCAGCGGTTCCGGTATCATTGTAGGTAAGACCGATGATGAACTGCTGATCGTATCCAATAATCATGTAGTAGAGAGTGCAGATACTCTGACCGTTACTTTTATCGATGGCAGTGAAGCACAGGCACAGGTCAAAGGACTGGATTCCGATATGGATCTGGCAGTGATCGCAGTATCTTTAAATGATCTGAGTGATGATACCAAGAATGCCATTACAGTAGCAACACTTGGCAGCAGTGATGATCTGAAGCTTGGTGAGCCGGTCATCGCTATCGGTAATGCCCTTGGCTATGGTCAGTCTGTTACCAACGGTATTGTAAGTGCCCTGAATCGTGAGATCACTCTGGAGAACGGCTCTACCGGTCTGGAGAACGGCTCTACCGGTACTTTCATCCAGACCAACGCAGCCATCAACCCCGGTAACTCCGGCGGTGCACTGCTGAACATGAATGGTGAGGTTATCGGTATCAACTCCAACAAGATCGGTGGTACTGCCGTAGAAGGTATGGGATATGCTATCCCGATTACTTCGGCAAGTCCTATCATTGCAGATCTGATGGAGCGTCAGACCAGAACCAAGGTAGCTGAGGATGAAGTCGGTTACATCGGCATCTTCCCGCAGGAAGTAACTTCCCAGATCTCCCAGATGTACAACATGCCGGAAGGTATCTATGTAGTATCTGTAGAGGAAGGCAGCGCAGCAGCCAATGCCGGTATCATGAAAGGTGATATCATTACCAAATTTGACGGCAGCAGTATCTCTTCCTACTCTGATCTGCAGAAAACGTTACAGTATTATGCGGCCGGTGATTCCGTAACCGTAACGGTACAGAGACCTCAGAACGGTGAATATGTATCCATCGAGCTGAATCTGACACTGGGCAGCAGACCTGCAAGCCAGAAATAAAGAAATAACAGGTAAATAAAAGGAAATGGAAAGAGACCCGGGCGAGACATATGGTTTTGCCCGGGTCTTGTAATATTTACCAAAATATGAATAGTTATAAATGGTTTAGAAAAACTTAACTTGTGCCCCGCTACTTCATTGAGTATAATAAGCGTAGGCAATGAGAAGTGTCAGACACGGGTATTATGCAATATGACTGCTTGCAGGCATTATTGCGTAATGGCCGGGGATGATAGGGCGAAGCCCGGATATCGAGGGAACACGAAGTGTTACCGAGATACACTGCGGAATAGTGGTAGGAAACAAAGAGGAGAATAACATGACAGATAATTATAATGATGATTATAGAGAAGTGATCCCTAAGGAGGAAAAAACAGAGACCGATGTGAGTGAAACTCAGGATAACGAAAAAAATAACGGAAACACACAGGTGGCGGATACTGCAAAAGAAAATTCCACCGAAAAAAAGTCAGAGGACAAAAAGGACAGCAGCGAATACGAAGATGTCTGCTTTATCTGCCGCAGACCGGAGAGCAAAGCCGGCAGAATGTTCAAGCTGCCCAACCATATCTGCATCTGCGATGATTGCATGCACAAGACCATGGAGACTGTGAGCCAGTTCGATTATCAGGGAATGTTGAACAATCCCAATGATTTCAACCAGTTTAACGGACAGAACGGATTCCCCAATATCAGTTTTGTGAATCTGGCGGATCTTCAGGGAGACGGCGGTATTCCCAACAAGCAGAAACTCAAGAAGAAAAAGAAGGCGGAAGGTCCCAAACCGGTATTCAATATCAAGGACATTCCGGCACCTCATAAGATCAAGGCCAGTCTGGATGAATACGTGGTAGGACAGGAAAAAGCCAAGAAGGTCATCTCCGTAGCAGTATACAACCATTACAAGAGAGTGGCCACTGACACTATGGATGAGATTGAGATCGAAAAGTCCAACATCCTCATGATCGGCCCCACCGGTTCCGGTAAGACCTATCTGGTAAAGACACTGGCAAAACTTCTGGATGTGCCTCTGGCTATTGCTGATGCCACCTCTCTGACTGAGGCCGGTTATATCGGTGATGATATCGAGAGCGTGGTATCCAAATTGCTGGCAGCGGCGGGCAATGACGTAGAAAAGGCGGAAAAAGGTATCATCTTCATCGATGAGATCGACAAGATCGCCAAGAAGAAAAACACCAACTCCCGGGATGTCAGCGGAGAGAGTGTACAGCAGGGTATGTTGAAGCTTCTGGAAGGTGCGGAAGTGGAGGTGCCGGTAGGTGCCAACAGCAAAAATGCCATGGTACCTCTGGCAACGGTGAACACCCGCAATATCCTGTTTATCTGCGGTGGTGCGTTCCCGGATCTGGACGAGATCATCAAGGAGCGCCTGACCAAGACCGCATCCATCGGTTTCAACTCAGAACTGAAGGATAAATACGATAAAGATACCGATATTTTATCCAAGGTGACTGTGGAGGATATCCGCAAGTTTGGTATGATTCCGGAATTTATCGGTCGTCTGCCGATCATTTGTACTTTACAGGGATTGTCAAAGGATATGCTGGTGAAGATCCTGAAAGAGCCGAAGAATGCGATTCTTAAGCAGTACCAGAAGCTGTTGGAGCTGGATGAGGTAAAACTGGAGTTCACAGACGATGCCCTGGATGCCATTGCCGAGAAGGCAATGAAGCGCGATACCGGTGCCAGAGCTCTGCGCTCCATCATCGAGGACTTCATGCTGGATATCATGTATGAGATCCCGAAGGATGATAACATCGGAAGGGTTACCATTACCAGAGAGTACATTGAAGGAACCGGCGGTCCCATCATCGACATCCGCAGTAATGAGATCCTGGAACCCGTGGAGAATCTGAAGCAGATTCCGGTGGAAGAGAAATAAATTGAGAGTTAGTGAAATACATTGGCAAAATCCACGAACTCCCGGAGCATGCGATACACATGTCTCGATGTAAGGTCTCCGGATGTGAATTTTCTACGAAAAGTGATGAGTAGTTCTCGTCATGACGGGGCCGCCTACAGTCGACATCCATGTCGACAATCGGCTGACGCGGACATCGTGTCCGCTTTCCCCCTGCCTTTCAGCACTTTTCTAGAAAATATCAACATCCTCCGACAAACATCTTCGACATGGCACCGCATACGCCGGGAGTTCTGCGTTTTGGAAAGCTTTCAAAAAAACCAGTAGCCCCGGCTGGGTATAAGAATAAGCAGTGCCGTAAGCAGACGTCGGTACCATAGCGTCCCAAGGGACGCATTGCGGTCGTATTGTGACCGCTTATGTACCGCTACGCTCTGCGACAGGAGCGCATCGTACTAAAGTACGAGCGTGCCGCGTTTCTTATACCCTGCCAAGGGCTACGGGATTATTTCACTAACTCTCAATTTACAAAACATTTAAAAACAGTATTGACTTTTTCCAGGCATATGGTAATATAAACATATGAACAGTGGTTCATATGAATGAATATTAAAACTAAATGCAAATCATTAGCAACTAAACAAAAAATGCGAATGGAGAAAGAGGAGGATATTACCATGAAGAAAACTTACAAGATAGAAGTAGACTGTGCAGCTTGTGCTCTGAAGATGGAGGATGCAGCGAAGAAGGTAGAGGGTGTTACCGATGCAACCGTCAGCTTCATGACCCAGAAGATGAAGGTGGAATTTGCCGATGACAGCGATGAGAAGGCCGTTATGGAGAACGTGGTAAAAGCCTGCAAGAGAGTAGAGGATGACTGCGAGATCTATTTATAGGATGCTCTCGGAAAAGAGGAAGCTATGACTAAGAAACAGAAAAAAGTACTGGTCCGCATCATTGTGGCGGCAGTACTGTTAATTATTTTGCATTTTGTACCTCTGGAAGGGATGTGGCTGGGACTGCTGTACCTGATTCCCTATGCGGTGATCGGCTATGATATTCTCAGAAAAGCCGTTCTGGGCATTATGCACGGTGAAGTGTTTGATGAGAATTTCCTGATGGCGGTAGCTACCGTAGGTGCCATGGGACTGGGAGAGTATTCCGAAGGCGTGGCCGTTATGCTGTTCTACCAGATCGGTGAACTGTTCCAGGCGGTCGCTGTGGGCAAGAGCCGTCAGAACATCAGCGCCCTGATGGATATCCGCCCGGATTATGCCAACATTGAGGCAGAGGACGGCAGCTTAGAGCAGGTAGATCCCGATGATGTAGAGATCGGAACCGTGATTGTGGTACGTCCCGGTGAAAAGGTTCCTATCGATGGTGTGGTAGTGGAAGGTACATCCACACTGAATACCAGTGCCCTGACCGGTGAAAGCGTCCCCAGAGAGATCACAGTGGATCAGGATGTGATCAGCGGCTGTGTGAACCTGACCGGATTACTTAAGATCCGTACCACCAAGGAATTTGGAGAATCCACCGTATCCAAGATTCTGGATCTGGTAGAGAATTCCAGTATGAAGAAGTCCAAGTCTGAGAACTTTATTACGAAGTTCGCAAGATATTATACCCCGGCAGTCTGCTACAGTGCTCTGGCACTGGCCATCCTGCCTCCTGTGATCAACCTGATCATGGGCAATCCGGCAGCCTGGAGCACGTGGATCATTCGTGCTCTGACTTTCCTGGTAATCAGCTGCCCTTGTGCACTGGTCATTTCCATTCCCCTTTCTTTCTTCGGAGGAATCGGAGCAGCAAGTGCCTGTGGTATTCTGGTGAAGGGGTCCAATTATCTGGAAGCGCTGTCTGAGACCAAATATGTGGTATTTGACAAGACCGGTACCCTGACCAAGGGTGTATTCGATGTGACGGGTATTTACCCCGGCAGGGATTTCACAGAGGATGAACTGCTTGAGTATGCTGCATATGCGGAGAGCTATTCCAGCCATCCCATCAGCAAGAGCCTGAAGATTTCTTACGGCAAGGAGCTGGAGGCGTCCAACGTCAGTGATGTGGAAGAAATCAGCGGACACGGCGTTACTGCCAAAGTAAATGGCAAGCAGGTAGCGGCCGGTAATGCGAAACTGATGAAGAGCCTGAATCTGTCCTATACGGAAAATACCGGTGTCGGTACAGTGGTACATGTAGCGGTAGACGGAAAATATGCCGGATACATCCTGATCTCTGATGTGATCAAGGATGGTGCGAAGGAAGCCATTGCATCTCTGAAGAATTCCGGTGTGAAGAAATGCGTTATGCTGACCGGTGACAGCAAAACAGTTGCAGAACATGTGGCCGGTGAGTTAAAATTGGATGAGGTACACAGTGAACTGCTTCCCGCAGACAAGGTAAGCTGCGTGGAGAAGCTGTTGCAGGAGAAGGGTGCAAAGGAAAAACTGGCATTCGTGGGCGATGGTATCAACGATGCACCGGTATTGTCCCGTGCTGACATCGGTATCGCCATGGGAGCCCTTGGCTCAGATGCGGCCATTGAGGCAGCGGATGTGGTTCTGATGGATGACAATCCTGCCAAGATCGCTTTGGCTATGCGGATTTCCCGGAAATGTCTGCGCATCGTTTACGAGAACATCGTATTTGCGCTGGCAGTTAAGGCCATCTGCCTGATCCTGGGTGCGCTGGGTATCGCCAACATGTGGGTTGCTATCTTCGCAGACGTAGGAGTTATGGTACTGGCTGTGCTCAATGCCATCAGATGCCTGCGCATTAAAAACAATTAACCGGATGCAGGCAAAATATGCCTGCGTCATGAGATCACCGGTATTCCGGGAGAACAGGTGGACATGCAGACTTTTTTTTCAGAAATTACAGCACTGTGCAGGAACGAACAATTTCTGCACAGTGTGATGGAAAAATATCATTATGATCCGGAAGAATACCCCAATCTGAAGAGGCTGGCAGGTGAGATGATCCCCTGCCTGGAGACAGAAGCGGGATGGCAGGACAGAGAAATCCAAGAGACTTTTCCCGGGAGGGATCAGTCTTTTTTGGCTGTAGGCATTACTCTGGGAAAAGGGATCGATGAACTGCAGGAAAAGTATTTGCAGAACGGATTTCTGACAGAGAGTTATATGATCGAAGTACTGTCCAGTGAATTATTATTAGAAAGCTACCGGGCTTATACAGAGTGGGTGGTTGTGCATCGGAATCTGCATGTTGCCAGACTGCATTTTTTAGGTGGGGAGATTTCTGAGACTTCAGAACAAAAAATAAGCAGTCTGCTGCGGCTGGCGAACCTTCCCATGCTTCTGCAGGAGCTTGCATTGCCGGTTACCTGTAATGCAGCGTATTGTATGATCCCGAAAAAAAGTGTGGTATTTTATGCGGAGTTGACGAAGGATCCTTTTACCAAATGTGCCGGAATCTGTCTGGGGTGCGGCAGGAGAGAATGCCCGAACCGCATGGAGGAAAAGGAGAATTTCCCTCTGCGGTTTGCGGACATGACGGACCGTCCGCTGTCCTATGGGTATGCCAGAATTTTTTCCAAAGCGGATGTAAAATAGGCTTATAGCGTACAAATCGGCAGAAAGTATTGCCCGAAATATTAAAATTCTGATAAGATTTATCAGACGACTTGTAAGTATAGAAAGAATATGGTATGATGCAATCACTTTCGAAGAGGAAAGATATCGTGTGTACGGTGTCTTTCCTCTTTTTATGTATACAATGAGTCAAACACGGATTTGTGCCTGCACAGGAGGCTGTATTTGACGAAGATACATCATCAAGCGTTTTTTATTCGGTGATCAAGTAAAAGATTTGAGAAGAGAGGTGGCTTATGGAAGTATTTTTAGAGGTAACGGTACAGCATAAAAAATATCATGCGGGATTTATGGAAAGAATGCGACAGCAACCGGAAGTCACATCCTGCTATCAGGTAGAGGGGGAATATGATTTCCTCGTAAAAGCGGATGTGACATCGGAAAAGGAATTGGAAAAACTGGAACGCAGCGTGCGTAAGATTAACGGTGTCTGCGGCATACAGCCGGTTTATACCTTACAGGAGATCATATAGTCAGACCCGCAACAGGGCATTGAAGGTCTCTTCTAAATTCAGCCTGCCGTAGCCCCATTCCCGGTTGGGGTAGTTCAGACCCTGTGTACGCACGGCACCGCGTATGAAATAACTGCGGATCTCCCGGCTTTCCGCCAGGCGGTTATTGCCTTCAATGACTGACCATTGGAAAAACTGAGCCACGGCTCCGGCAGTGATAGCGGCAGCCATGCTGCTTCCCGTACGGCATCCGTCAATGGTGGAGATATTGACTCCGGGAGCGGATAAGTCCGGACGGATCTGCCCGGTGCGTCCGAAGCCTCTGCCGGATTCTGCGTAAAAACTGTTGTTTTCCGCGTTGTAAGTAGAAACGCTCAGAACCTCCGGAGCCATCGAGGGCTCCGTCAGAGTCATGTCGGGATCCGGATTGAGAAAATATACTGGAGTAGACAGAAATTCTGTGATAGGCAGCCACATGTGAAAATTACCGTTATATAAACTACCGGAAGCAGAGACATGAAAGGTCCAGATACCGGGGGTAGGATCCTGGATGCGTACAAGGATCAGTTCCTCGCCGGAATTTTCTTCCACAAGAGCAGAGTCGATAGTGACTCTGCTTTTTTCATAAATAAAGGAATAGGTTACACTTTGCTGCAATCCCAGGCGCAGTTCGGGAATATTTTCCCCACCGGGAGTGCGGATGCTCAGATTAAAAGCATCCGGCAGAGCACCCCAAAGCTCCAGCCAGAATCCGATACAGCCTTCGCTGACCCGGATCTCCACATTCCGGGAATCCTCCCCAGGTGTCTGAGCGCTTAGTCTTCCATGGTAATGGTGTGAGGCGTTCCCTTCATTTCCCCCGCAGACGATGGCGGCACGGCTTCTGCGGACAGCAAGAGAAGAGAGATACCGTGACAGGGAGGAATTGCCCGCATGATCTCCCTGGTTGGTTCCCAGACCCAGACAGATGACTACCGGACGTTCGAAGAGCCGCACGAAGGATTCCGCATATTTGATGCCTAGCATAATATCATTTTCCTGATAGGCGGGAACACCCTCGGGCACCAGATAAAAGCTGCGCAGATATTGCTTACATTCCTTGAGCTTCACCACGACGATGTCGGCACCCGGTGCAGCACCGATATAAGGATTGCCTTGTCTGACGACACTGCCGGCTGCGACTCCGGCGAGGATACTGCCGTGTCCGTTTTCGTCCCTGGAGGGAACGATGGAATAAGGATCCTCGGAACGCAACGCCAGGTTAATATCCTCTCTGCGGTATTCAGAACCATATTTTAACCCATCAGGGGGCGCTCCGGTCTGAACCGTCTGATCCCAGATCGCCAGGACACGGCTGTTGCCGTTCTCGTCCAGAAACACAGGATTTTGGTAATCAATCCCGGTATCGATAAAACACAGGATCACACCCTGCCCCGTGAGACTTAGGGGCGGACGCTGTACCTGGGTGATCCCACTGGCGATCAGGTCTGCCGGATCAAAGGGAGCGGCACCGGGTGGCGTCTCACCGGAGGGAGATAGCTGCATGAGCCCATAAAGCTTCGGCATATTGTGATAGGGGAAAAAATCAATTTTCGGATTGCGGATTCCCAGATTGCCCAGATACAAAATCAAAAAATCTTCTCCGATGCGTTCATAACAATCATTGTCATCTCCCAGAAATTCCGATGCGGAAAAGTCTGTGATAATGTCATAAGTGTCCTCTGACAGGATCATTTCCTTGCAGTCCATGGGCGGTGCTCCGAAGAATTCATTTTTATAATATATACAACAGGTGATCTCTCCGTGCATTTCCGCAGAACTGATCCGTGGCATAAGGGAAAAGCTGTATCACATAGAATATTGTGAATATCAGGAAAAAGAAGGTAGAAATACCGGCAGGGGATCGTACGATGTGGGAACAGTCTATTTTCACAAAAGTATGGGAATTCGGAAAAGATGGAGCGGCAATGGTGAAGAAGCATTATAAGAACGGGTTGATGCTGGGTGTTTTTTTGCTGGCAATGTTTTTCCTCGGGAGAAGCATTGGGGCCATTGCTTTCGGACTGCATCTTCAGCGGGAGATGAGCATCCGGGAGACGGCGGGGAGTGCATTGGAGAATACTCAGGCACTGCTCTCCGCGGAGAACTGGGGACTGGGATTCGGCTCGGAAGGAACGCAGCCCAGCGGTACGGCTTCCTCGGACAAATTAAAGGAATATAATGCCTATTATGTAGGAGATGCCGGGGAGAAAAAGATATATCTCACGTTTGATTGCGGATATGAAAATGGTAATACAAGCCAAATATTGGATGCATTGAAAAAACATGACGCACCGGCTACTTTTTTCGTGGTGGGACATTTTCTGGAGTCAGCACCGGAGATGGTGAAACGCATGGTGGAGGAGGGGCATACTGTAGGAAATCATACCTACCATCATTATGATATGTCAAAGATTTCAGATCCGGCAGTTTTTCAGAAAGAGATGGATGACGTGAGAACTCTTTTTCAGGAGACCACCGGCACGGAGATGGCAATGTACTACCGGCCGCCCCAGGGAAAATACAGTGAGACGAATCTGCAGATGGCAAAGGATCTGGGGTATGCCACTTTTTTCTGGAGCCTGGCTTATGTGGACTGGAACGTGGATGCCCAGCCCAGCCACGAGGAAGCTTTTTCCAAGCTGACAGGCAGGATCCACCCCGGAGCGGTGGTGCTGTTACATAATACCTCGAAGACCAATGGGGAGATTCTGGATGAACTTCTCACAAAATGGGAAGAAATGGGTTATACCTTCGGAAAATTGGAAGAACTGGTGCAGTAGGGTTTGACTTCCCCTGCACCATACCCTATAATAGAGGACAGAAAAATATACTGGAGGACAACCATGGAAAAAGAACTGGTAGTTGTCATTGATTTTGGCGGACAGTACAATCAGCTGGTCGCCAGAAGAGTCAGAGAATGCAATGTCTATTGCGAGATCTACTCTTACAAGACAGACTTGAATAAGATAAAAGCGATGAATCCCAAGGGAATCATCCTGACCGGCGGCCCTGCAAGCTGCTATGAACCCGGTGCAGCTACCTGCTCCGAGGATCTGTTTAAATTAGGAATCCCTGTATTGGGACTCTGCTACGGCGCACAGCTGATGACCCATGTGCTGGGTGGTAAGGTAGAGCGTGCAGCCGTTCGGGAATACGGTAAGACTGAGGTGAAGGTAGACCGCAGTTCCAAGCTGTTTTCCGATGTATCCGAGAATACGATCTGTTGGATGAGCCATTTCGACTATATCTCCAAGCTGGCTCCCGGCTTCCGTGCCGTGGCCACCACCGCCAACTGCCCCGTGGCAGCAGCAGAGTGTGTAGAGCGCGGACTGTATGCAATCCAGTTTCATCCGGAAGTACTCCACACGGTGGAAGGCTCCAAGATGCTGTATAATTTCGTACGCAACATCTGTGGATGCTGCGGTGACTGGAAGATGGATTCCTTCGTGGAAGAGTCCATCAAGGCGATACGCGAGAAAGTCGGCAATGGTAAAGTCCTGTGCGCATTGTCCGGTGGTGTGGATTCCTCCGTGGCAGCAGTACTGTTATCCAAGGCAGTCGGCGAGCAGTTGACCTGTGTCTTTGTAGATCACGGCCTGCTCCGTAAGAACGAGGGCGACGAGGTAGAAGCAGTCTTCGGTCCCAACGGTAATTATGACCTGCACTTTATCCGTGTGAATGCGCAGGAGCGTTTCTATAGCAAGCTGGCCGGAGTATCCGAGCCGGAGCATAAGAGAAAGATCATCGGCGAAGAGTTCATCCGCGTTTTCGAGGAAGAGGCGAAGAAGATCGGTGCCGTGGATTTCCTGGTACAGGGAACCATTTATCCCGACGTGGTAGAGAGTGGACTGGGCGGCGAATCCGCAGTGATCAAGTCCCACCACAACGTAGGCGGTCTGCCCGACTATGTAGATTTCAAGGAGATCATCGAGCCTCTGCGCAATCTGTTCAAGGATGAGGTTCGCAAGGTAGGACTGGAGCTTGGCATTCCGGAGCATCTGGTATTCCGTCAGCCGTTCCCCGGTCCCGGACTGGGTATCCGTATCATCGGCGAAGTGACCGCTGAGAAAGTCAAGATCGTACAGGATGCAGATGCCATCTACCGCGAGGAAATCGCTAACGCAGGTCTGGACCGCGAGATCAACCAGTACTTCGCAGCCCTGACCAATATGAGATCCGTAGGCGTTATGGGTGATGAGAGAACCTATGATTACGCCATCGCACTGAGAGCCGTGAAGACGATCGACTTCATGACCGCAGAGAGTGCACAGATCCCTTATGAAGTATTACAGAAGGTGACCAGCAGGATCATCAATGAGGTGAGCCATGTGAATCGGGTAATGTATGATATTACCAGTAAGCCGCCCGGAACTATTGAGTTTGAATAAACAAAAATGCTTAGTAAAACCGGCGTTTATGCGGGTTTGCAGCACTTTTAAAAGTCTTTTGATAACAAATTGATAACAGTTGCATGAGAGCCATTATTCTTATAATCCGGTGGTTTTAAGGTTAGAGAATGATTGACAGGTGGTTGTGCAACTAATAAATCCATATTATTTAGAAAGCCCTTAGCTGTGGGTAAAAACTCATGGCTAAGGGCTTTTTTGTCGTATTTATTTATCTGGTTTGAGTTTGTCTTGGAACATTTCGACCAGAGTGTCGCTAAGTGCCTGTGATGGGACTTTTGCCCATGTTTGAGTGGTATCAAACTCCGGGTAGTGGTAACGCCACTCATCGTATTTGTCTTTACTGATTTCTTCAGAAGATAGCTTGTCAGCCTGTTCTTTCCAGGCATACAGCAATTTCCGGAGTTCGTGAGCGTCTTTGCCTTTGGAAGTATCGACTTTCAGACAGATTTCTCCGTCTTCTGATTCACTGACAGTCAGACCGTACAAATCTTCAAGGGTAAACAAAGTGTGCATCAGTCCGATATAGCTGTCAATGTCCGGCACATCAAGGGCATGAGGGGAAACATCCAGAGCCTGTGCCAGTGCAGCAGTAAGTTCCGCTTTCGGTTTTCTTGTTCCTGTTTCATATTGTGCTAAACGTACATCGGCACTTCGCTCAGGAAAGCCGACAATCGTACCAAGATATTTCTGTGTCATCCCACGCAGAATGCGAAAAAAATGTATTCTTTCTCCAATCGCCATAACGTGTCCACTCCTTGTATGTATTTTACAATGAGTATAGCAGATATGTTTAGGAGAAGTCAAGATAATACAAAACAAAAAAGTTTAATATTTTCAGAAAAGCCACTTGACACAAGCAAATATGCTTAGTATAATAAGTTCAAATTAAGCAAATAAGTTTAATAAAAACAAAATGACCGTCCGAACAGTATAAACCGCCAAGAACTTGCCAGAAAGCAAGCAAGCGCCTGATCTACTACAGTATATCGGGACAGCACAGTGTCGAACAGGGAATACCTGCTGGAACTTCATTCGGATAGAACGGCAATAAAAACGAAAGAAAGGGTTGATTATATGAAAAACAGATTTATTTGTGCCGAAGAAGTGGCACAGGAACTAAGCGTATCAAAGCCGTATGCTTACAAGCTAATCCGTCAGTTGAATGAGGAACTGAAAGAAAAAGGCTTTATTACTATTTCAGGACGGGTAAACCGCCAGTATTTCTATGAAAGGCTCTACGGAGCAGGAAAGGAGGATGAATAATGCCGGTATTCAAAAACGAGAGCAATGGAACATGGTATGTGATGGCGAGATATGTCAACTGGAAAGGCGAGCGTAAGCAGAAATGCAAGCGTGGATTTTCTACCAAGAAAGAAGCACAGGAATGGGAGCGAATGTTTCAGTTGCAGAACTCCTCTGATATGGATATGAGTTTTGAAGCTTTTACCGAACTGTATATCCGGGATATGAAAAGCCGTCTGAAGGAGAATACATGGCTGACAAAGGAGCATATCATCCGCACAAAGATTTTACCTTATTTCGGCAAGTTGAAAATCAGCGAGATTTCTACAAAAGAGGTTATCGCATGGCAGAATGAGATGCTTGCCTATCGGGACGAAAAGAAAAAGCCATACTCACAGACCTATCTGAAAACGCTGCACAATCAGTTGTCCGCTATCTTCAATCATGCGGTGCGGTATTATGAGCTGCGTTCCAATCCAGCCGCTAAAGCGGGAAATATGGGAAGTGAGGAACACAAGGAAATGCTGTTCTGGACGAAAGAAGAATACAAGAAATTCTCATTTGAGATGATGGACAAGCCTGTTTCCTTTTACGCTTTTGAAATGCTCTACTGGTGCGGCATCCGTGAAGGAGAACTGCTGGCACTGACCGCCGCTGATTTCGATTTTGAGAAAGAAACGGTCAGAATCAATAAGTCCTATCAGCGATTACACGGCGAAGATGTGATTACCACACCGAAAACAAAGAAAAGTAATCGTATGATCAAAATGCCGAAGTTCCTCTGTGAAGAAATGCAGGAATATTTGCAGATGCTTTACGGATTGAAGAAGAAAGACCGAATCTTTACAGTCACAAAAAGTTATCTTCATCACGAGATGGACAGAGGTGCGAAAGCCGCAGGCGTAAAACGAATCCGTATCCATGATTTACGGCACAGCCACATCAGCCTGTTGATTGATATGGGATTTTCAGCGGTGGCGATTGCAGACCGTGTAGGGCATGAAAGCATTGACATCACTTACCAGTACGCTCATCTGTTCCCGTCAAAGCAAACGGAAATGGCAGATAGATTAGACGATTTAGGGAAAGGAGAGATTGAAAATGTCAGCTAAGAACAGAGATAACAAAAACCGTTGGAGAAACATCACAGTAGGGTTTCGGGTATCGCCCGAAGAAAATGAACTCATTAACAAGGCAGTTGCCTTATCGGGACTGCCAAAGCAGGAATACTGTTACCGCCGCTGTCTGAATCAGGATGTAGTGGTACAGGGCAATCCCAGAATATTCAAGGCACTTAAAACGGAACTTGCCACTGTGCTCACAGAATTAAAGCGGATTGAAGCAGGAAACGGTGTGGATGAAGAACTGCTGAATGTCATTGAACTGATCGCTGTTATTATGGGCGGTCTGAAAGGAGAGGACGAGGATGGAAAATAAAAAAGAAAAGACTGCCCCGGATGTATCTGTTGGCGCAGATACGGAGCAGCCAATTCGTAAAAACACTACAAGTAGTATATCCGAGAATGGTGGAAATATCAAGAGTTTTGAGGAATTGCAGAGAGAAATGCAGTTGCGATCAGACCCGTCCTATCTCCAGACAATCTCCATGAATGAACTGTTTGACACACAGTATCGGAGTAAGCAGCCGTTGATTGACGGTCTGCTCTACCCCGGCACTTATATCTTTGCAGGTTCGCCCAAACTGGGGAAGAGCTTTCTGATGGCACAGCTTGCCTACCATGTCAGCACAGGTACACCGCTTTGGAATTATACCACCCGAAAAGGAACGGTGCTGTATCTGGCACTTGAGGACGATTACCGCCGCTTGCAGGAGCGTCTGTACCGGATGTTCGGGACAGAAAGTACCGATAATCTTTACTTCTCTGTTTCTGCCAGCCAGCTTGGAAATGGACTGGATGAACAGCTTGCAAGATTTGTGGCAGAGCATAAGGACACGAAGCTGATTATCATTGATACGCTTCAGAAAGTGCGTGAGGTTGGCGGCGATAATTACAGTTATGCAAATGATTATCAGATTATGGCAAGACTGAAAAGTTTTGCGGATGCTCACGGACTTTGCTTACTGCTCGTACACCACACGAGAAAGCAGAATGCGGATGATAAGTTTGACATGATTTCCGGGACAAGCGGACTGCTTGGGGCGGCAGACGGAGCGTTTCTTCTTCAGAAAGAAAAACGGACAGGCAATGCCGCAACACTGGAAGTATCGGGCAGAGATCAGCAAGACCAGAAGCTGTATCTTATCCGCAATACAGAAACATTGTTGTGGGATTTGCAAAAGGCAGAAACGGAATTATGGAAAGAACCGCCAGAGCCGTTACTGGATGAGATTGCGGAGCTTGTTATGAAAGACAATCCTTATTGGGAGGGTTCTCCAACGGCACTTGTTGCACTGATAAATGTGGACATTCAACCTCATGTTATTACAAGAAAGCTGAATGTTCTTGCAGGAAGGTTGTATGCAGAGCATGGGATTCTCTTTCGGAGTGAGCGTGTCCATGAGGGACGGAAACTAAGGCTCTGGAAAGACAATACAGAGAATGCGTGACAGTACGTGACGGTTGTGACGGTATTTTTGACAGCGGGGCGGTATCAAAATAACCGTCACGACTGTCACATACCGTCACGGAAAGGATGGATAAGATGGGAAATGTGCAAATATCACAGGAATTATTTATGCAGTTGCTCCGCTTTCACTTGGTTGAAGATGGGAGCTGTGAGAAAGAAATCAAGCAGGGATTGGAGAAAAAACTGGACAGAATGGTCATGCGTGACCTGTATGGAAAATTTAAAACTGCTCCGACAGAGGAAGAACGGGAACGGGCGAGAAAAGAGTATCTGGACAGACGTGGAGTGCCGGAGAGTTTCCGATGGTAATTCTTCCTTGGTGATAAGAACAGGAGCGTGGCACGCCCCTGTTAAGCATAGACAAGGAGAAATCTGGAAAGGAGAATCATGCAATGAGAGAAGGAAGATTAGGTTATAACTGTGAAAATGGAAGATATGGATTGCTGTCAATGGACTTATGGATTGATACGGGATTTCACTGCGGAGAGTGTATGGAAGTTCTGGTAGATGATCAGTGGGTAAAGACCAGGATGGAAATGAATCTGGCGAGGGAATGGTATCTGGTGGGAACGCCCTATTGCGGTGATCTGGAGTATGTACGGGCAAGGATACCGGAATAAATCAGACAGAAAAGTAAAGAATCGGTTTGGTGTCAGAGATAAAAAATAAGCCCGGATACGGGCAAATAAAAAGGGCGGATACGCCCAAAATAAAAAGTCCAAGCCGGAACATGACAGAGGAAGATAGCACCTTATAAAGCCCTCGGCGTTTGAGAGCGAAATACACTCATCGCACAAATCAGAGATTTGTACTCAGGGTATTTCGCCCTGCCGGGAGCTATTTGTGCCGGAAACGGCAGTTAGTTCGTAAACAGGTGCCTATGCACCTACTCACAGCAAAGCAGGCGAGAGCCGGAAAGGAGAATGCTTATAGGCAGACATTCATTTATCAGACAAAACAAGCTGTCTGATGTGGCAGGAAGAATTGATTATATTTCCAATCCGAAAAGACAGGAACATCTTTATGCGACCTATCAGACAGAGGGAGCAACACCAGAGTTCTGGAAGAATCTTGCCAGAGAGAATCAGTTGGATTTTAAAGCAAGCGGAACAACAGGGAAATGTATTGAAGGGCGGGAGTTTATTATTGCACTTCCTGAAAGTTTTGTTGAGTACAAGGCAGATGATGTGGTAAGGCTTTTTACAGACAGCTTTCATAAAGGGTATGGTGTGGAATGCAGTGCAGCACTTCATCATAACAAAAAAATGACCAATTACCATATTCATCTCGTATTCAGCGAACGGAAAATGTTAGAACATCCCGAAGTGAAAATTGCTACCAGAAATATGTTTTATGATGAGCAGGGCAAGCACAGACGCACGAAGAAAGAGATTTTAGATGAGCAGGGAAATCTTCGGGCAGGATGCAGCATTATTCCCAAAGGGGAGGTTTATGAAAGCCATATTTTTACAAAGAAAGATGAGTGGTTTAAGAGCGATGCGTTTACCAGAGAAGTTAAGGAGATGTTTACGGAAATCATTAACAGCCATGTGAAAGAAGAATCCGAAAAACTGTCTGTATTTCAGCAGGGCGGCGTGTATCTGGCAACAAAGAAAATTGGGAAGAACAACCCGAAAGAAGCAGAGATACGGGCGGACAATGTGGCAAGGCAGGAATGGAATCGGACGGTAGATGTAGCATTGGTTGAGGGTGTTCCCGAAGAAGATATTTTGACAATTAAGCGTGAGAAAATCACAGACAAAACATTGCAATCTATACGGACACATGGTTGGTTGCCAGATATGTTTCAGCAGATTATCCGTGGTGCAAAAGACTTCTTACAGGAAATGATTTTCAAGTTTAAGCTGCCGCCGAAGCCAGTACCGAAGATTGATTTACAGGAATGGAATGATATGCGGAAGCTGATGGAGAAACTTCAGAAGCAGTCACAGGCAATGAAATCCACACAGCAGGAGATTTCCTCATTGAAGAAACAGCTTTCCGAGACAACTGGATTTTTTAAAGGGAAAGCACGGAAATCTTTAGAGGGCAAAATTGAACAGTCAGAGAAACAGGAAAAACGTATCCACACGGATATGGAGCAGACTGTAAAACAGGCAGGATATCCAGATGTTCAGTCCTTTGCAAAGACATATCAGAAATCGGAAAAACTGGTCAGGGAATATAATGAGGAGCTGCGAGCATGGAAAAATCAGACAGAACCGAAAAAAGAGAAGCTATCAGAACCGTCGAAAAAGGCAAGCATACGGGAAAAATTGCACCGCTATCAGCAGGAAAGCAGGCAACAGCCAAAACAGACAGCAAAGAAGAAATCAATGGACAGAGGACGATGAGAAAGGTGGAACAGAAAATGAAGAAAACAATTTTTGAAGAAATGGGCGGCACTTATGTAAGATGTGGGGATTACTTTATCCCCAACCTTACTTTGCCGGAGGAAGAAGAACCGAGATTTGTTGGAGTATGGGGACAAAGACATTTGCAGTATTTGAAAGAATACCGCAGGAATGTATATCTGGATCTGATGATGAGCGGCAGACTGAACAGTTATCTGGTAGATATAGAGGAACAGGCACAGGAACGCTTTGAAAGAATTGTAGAGCAGATGAAACAGGCACAAGGAATTACAGAACGGTTAAAGGCAGACAATGCGTGGGAGTGGGTAGGCAGGATGAATAATATACAGGCGTGTGCGAGGGAGATTGTAGATAAAGAAATCATTTATCAATAAGGAATAAGAGTGGCGGAAAGCAAGTCTAAAATGGCTTGCTTTTTGCTTTACAATGTAGGCGGCTGATGTATATAATTATAAATCATAAATTCATGAATTTAATATCAGAAGGTAAAAGCAGGCGTATATTGCGACCGTTTTTACCTTCTTAATAAAATCTGTATTAAGCATATTTATAATGCAGGGGACAAAGACTATTAAAGTTACTATTTCAAGTCCTGCTTTCTAAAAATACGAATCCCAATCTTGTAAAACAGAAGAATTTCCAGAATATTGAACAGGCAAAATTCTATGTGGTAAGGAAAGTCTTTGAAAATAAGAGAAGTTTCTTCCTTTGTGCCGAATTCTGATTCAAATAGCAGATAACTGTGAAATTCAGCCTGCGCAAACGGTGATACTAAAACATGAATGTTATTTGCTGTACGGGCAAAACTATCTATTCGTAGAGGGTTTTCCACAATTTCATGAGTGATAGGATCAGTCCAAGTGCTTGATTGATTTAAGCTGGAAACTGACTTTCCACCTAATGTCAACAATGCTAAGGTTAGAATAACTGCAATTCCAAGACTGATAAGTTGCTTATGTGAAATCATTACAATCATAGTGTACAAAGCAGATACTGTGATGATGCACACAAAAGCAATCGCAGCATGAAATGCAAATTCAGTTACATTGACTTTATCACTAAATTCTAATCCAGCAATATTTGAGCTTGTGAAAACAGATAATATATCAGCAACAAAGAGAACTGTAGCACATATGCTACTGACGATTAGTTCGACAATATAAATCTCTTTTCGTGTATATCCTGCGGATATCTTGTTGTTGATTGTTCTGTTTTCAAAGTCACTCCCTAAGTATAACGGAATCAACACTGCCAAAATGATACATATCAGGTCAGAATTTTCCAATAAAAATGTTGTTGTAAAGATTTTGAAACCATATCCATTTAATAAGATTCCATAAACATTGATGGCAATTACTGCGATTACTCCAAGCCATAGAATTGGAGATTTTGCAGCACGCTTTAGTTCCATAGATAAAAGTTTATTCATAGTTTTTGTCATTCCTTTCGCTTCGCTCAAGGCACAAACAAGTTATGAAAAATGTTGTGCCCCTCCACTCTTTGATTTATAATTCTTTCAAGGAATAGCAATACACTACAGAGCACGGAAGGAGAAGTGGCGAATTTATTTCGACCCCGTATAGTTATATGTGCCGTCATCCTTACAAGCACAAACAAGTGGGACATTGAGCCCGGACTCTTATCATTGGTAATAAACCATGTTTATTCAGTCGCAGGATGACAGTCAATGTTGCTATTCCCTTTTTATTAAGGTGGTGATACTTAATGATGAAGTTAAAATACTCCATCTGCTGTGGACTTGATGTCCACAAAAATGTTATCGTTGCAACCATCGTAACTACCAATAAGGACGGCATATCCGAATATCTGCAAAAATCTTTTTCAACCATCAACTCAGATATTCAAAGGTTTCACAACTGGCTTATCGAGAATAATTGCTATCATGTTTGTATGGAATCCACCGGAAAGTATTGGATTCCTATTTTTAATTATCTCGAAAATGACATTGATGTCTGCCTTACACATCCGAAGTATGTCAAAGCCATTAAAGGCAAGAAAACGGACAAAAAGGATTCTAAATGGATTGCCGACCTCTACAAATTTGATCTTGTCAGATGTTCCTTTATTCCTCCAAAAGATTTTCGTCAGCTTAGGGAACTTTCCAGATACCGTTTCAAGCTGGTCTGCATGAAGTCTTCCGAGAAGAATCGCATCCAGAACTGTATGACCATTTCCAATGTCGGCATTGCCAGTGTTCTTTCTGATCCTTTTGGCAAGACAGCAACTGAAATCATCTCTTATCTATTGGAGCATACTGCCGATTCCATGGATGAAAAAGCTGTCCGCAAACTCATAAAGAAAGGGGCTAAATCCAAGTCTGATGAAATCATCGAAGCCATCAAAGGCTACACTATTGAAACAGATCAGGCTAAAAAACTAGAGCTTGCCCGGGGGCATCTGGAATATCTCGATGATATGATTACCCAGACCGAAGTGGAACTCTATGTCCGCATCAAGCCTTATTACGAGTTCGTGGAGTTTGTCAGTACCATGCCCGGCATGACAGAGTTAAGTTCCACGATTGTTCTTGCAGAAACAGGCGTTGATATGGATATTTTTGATGATGCAAAACATCTGTGTTCCTGGTGCGGACTTTCTCCTGCCAACAATGAATCCGCTGGTAAGAAAAAGTCTGTCCGCATTGCCAAAGCAGGCGATTACCTGAAACCAATGATGGTTCAATGTGCCCTTGCTGCAATTAAGAGCAAAAAGCAGCCTTATTTTGCAATCAAATATGGTCGAATCAAAAAGCGACGTGGACACAAAAAGGCAATCATTGCCATTGCAAGAATGATGATGGTCTGTATTTACCACATGGTTTCAGAAAAGAAGCCCTTTACCCCTACTGACTATGAGGAATTGATGGACCCTCAGAATCATGTAGAGAGTGTCGTCTTGAATGAGAACAATGTGTTTGCTTACCTTGAAAGCCTTGGTTACGACAGCTCTAAGTTAGTGAAACGCAACGATAACTAACATTTTTTCTGCTTTCTATACTTGTAAAAACAGGGTTTTATGAACCCTTATATAAGTGCGCCCAAAAATCTACTTTATTTTTCACTCTTTAAGTCTCCTTTCTGCTTTTCTATAAAAAATTTTTGAAGTAAAAAGTTTCTAAATCGGTATCGGCTATTTCTGATGAAGAGAATTCTTGAATTAAAACACCATTTTTGAGGAAACCATAGTGGTTTGCCACTTTTTGAAGTTCGCTTAAGATATGACTTGAAATCATAATGGTAACACCATACTCTTCATTTAACTTTGCGATGATAGCTCTGACATCTTTTATGCCTTCAGGATCAAGTCCGTTAAGAGGCTCGTCTAAAATGAGGAATTGCGGATTTCCTACAAGTGCCATTGCTAAAGCCAGACGCTGACGCATACCTAATGAATAATTCATTACCAGTTTTCGAGTATCTTTCAGATGTACCAGTTCTAATAGTTCAGCAATCTTCGACTTTACTTCCTTTGATGGACATCCACAAATTTTAAGCTGATACTTCAAATTTCCTTTTGCACTTAAGGTAGGATATAATGCAGGTGTTTCAATAATGGCACCGATTTTAATATTTTCAGATTTAACAACTGTTCCTGAGGATGGACTTTGCAAATTAGAAAGTATTCTCATTAAAGTTGTCTTGCCTGCACCATTATTTCCAATCAATCCATAGATAGCACCTCGAGGAATATGAAGGGAAACATTATCTAAAGCGATTGTTTCTTTGTAATGTTTACAAAGGTTTTGGGTTCTAATAATATCATTC
Organism: Waltera sp.; assembly: GCF_046969025.1. NCBI lineage: Bacteria > Bacillati > Bacillota > Clostridia > Lachnospirales > Lachnospiraceae > Waltera > Waltera sp. Next base: position 176,977 of record NZ_JBKVQF010000004.1, read on the forward strand.
ATAAAATTCATCCTTTCTAAATCTGTACGGCAATTGCTGTTGTTAATGAAAGTATAGGTTGTTGGAAGAAAAAAATAAAGCAAATAGCCTTTTACAGTTGGATTTTAGAAGGATAAGGTTACTTTACATGCATGTAAAACGATAATATCTTGTGTAAAATACACGATTATGGCATACTTGAGACAGCGCATTATTATACAATGGAAAGGTGAGCTGAAATGACAGTTGCAGAGATGATAAAAAAAACTCGGACTGAAGCAAACATGACTCAAGGAGAATATGGAGCAAAATTTGGTGTTTCAAGACAGACAGTTTCCAGTTGGGAAAATGGAAGAAGTCTGCCAGATCTTCAAATGTTGATTGATATCTGTAACACCTATCATGTTTCTTTGGATAAGCTATTAAACGAGGATAAAGAGTTTGTTGAGAAAATAGATTTTTACAATAAATATAAAAAGGCAATTCGATTAGTGGGCATGTGTCTGTTGGCTGGTTTGCTTATATTTGCAATTGTATTTATTAACTGGAAAATTACAGAAAGAAATATGAATCAAGCATTTGAAATGAATGCAGAGAAATTAGGATTCGTAAAAGGAGAACTTTACGAATTAGAAAAAGACAATGTTCGGTATCGACTGCCAAACCAAAAACTCCCGTTCTTAAAGAAGGACTTTCATGTAAAAAACAGTTATGCCGATTTTATGATTGAAGATATAGAGATTAGTATTTCTATTTATGATGGAGAGGATTTTGCTATTGAATTTAATCATTTTAGAAGTATAAAAGGTTGCTTTGATAAAGATAGCAATATCGAGATCATGGAAAATACTTTGAACGAGAAAGAGAACATTTTTTATACCGAAAATAATGAGATGATAGAGGATGTGTTAAAGCAGTTATTGGAAATTCATAAAAATGTATATCGGCGTTAGTAAGATGGCGAATATAAATAAGGAATAGTAGTTGTATTTAATTTGTCTGAAGTGGTTACTGTTTTTAATTATATACTGTTGCTTTTCTAAGCAAAACCGTTTATAATCTGAATCGGAACATATTGTTATTATCCACAGTTACGGAGCGAGTGTTATCAACACCGATAACAAACTGATAACATTAGCCCATATAGGCAGGATAATATGGATAAATCAAATAATTGAAAGAAAAGCGAACACGGCAACCAATAATCTCTAAACAAAATTGATTAGTAATTGTCGAGTTTGAATAACGGACTAAAATGCCGAAAGCCTGTATTTATGCGGGCTTCCGGCATTTGTTTTATCAAATGGCTCTAGTTTGACTCTATTTGTGGGGAGAGTAATGACTTTCATAAATCAATATATTGCGTTGCTAGGTTGATTAGGAGAAAAGATGACAGATAATGAAAAGAGATTTATAAAAAGTATATTTTCGGGAGACAGTAGTGGTCATGACTATTATCATACGATACGAGTATATAAACTGGCTACTAAAATCGCAAAACAGGAAAATGCAGATGTTAAAACAGTGCAGTTGGCAGCTCTGTTACATGATGTGGATGATATTAAGCTTTTTCCCGACAATTATGCTATCAAGAAAAATGCAGTTGATTTTATGACAATTAACAAAATAGATGGTAAAAGGATAGAGGCGGTATGCAAAATTATAGATGAGGTTTCATTTGCAGGAACTGATTCAGTCGTACCTGATACCATAGAAGGAAAATGTGTGCAGGATGCAGACCGACTTGATGCTATAGGAGCTATTGGAATTGCCAGAACATTCGCATATGGTGGTAGTAGGGGAAGAAAGATTTATGATCCGGAAATAAAATCTAAAATGGGAATGAATAAAGAAGAGTATCGGAATAATCAAGATTCTACAAGCATTAATCATTTCTATGAAAAGTTGCTTTTGTTGAAAGACATGATGAATACGACTGAGGGAAAGAAACTGGCAGAACATAGACAGGTTGTAATGCAGGAATTTCTGAATGAGTTTATGCTGGAATGGGAAGGGAAAATGTGATGGAAGTAAAATTTTATGATACAGTTAATGATGAACTATTGAAATTTGCAGTAATTATCTCACAGAGTAACGGCAAGTGGGTATTTTGCAAGCATAAAGAAAGAGATACATATGAAGTGCCGGGAGGGCATAGAGAAGCTGGGGAAAATATTCTTGAAACTGCTAAAAGAGAGTTGCAGGAAGAAACAGGGGCTATCAAATTTGAGATAAAACCAATATGCGTATATTCGGTGACAGGTAAGACTAGAGTAAATGATACTGGTGAAGAAACATTTGGACTGCTTTGCTTTGCAGAGATAACAGAGTTTGCGAAAGAATTACATAGCGAAATGGAGAAAGTTGTGCTTATGGATGAGTTGACTGAAAACTGGACTTATCCACTGATTCAGCCTAAATTGATTGAAAAGTATCTGCAGATAGAAAAGCAATCTTACAGTCGGATACAGATGGTAGCGAAACAGACTATAGAATACATAAAGAAAATTATCAAGCCGGGAATGAATTTACTTGAGATCCGAAAGTTTTGTGAGGAAAAACTGTTAGAGTTGGGTGCAGATTCGTTCTGGTATTGGGATGTTGGTGCATTTGTATTTGCAGGAGATGAAACAACTGTTTCTGTATCTGGTAAGCAGTATGTAACTTCGGATAGAGTTATAGGAAACAACGATATAATAACCATTGATTTAAGTCCACAGGTGGGGAATATCTGGGGAGACTATGCGAGAACTATTATTGTAGAAAACGGCATGGTTGTAGAGGATATAGGGCTGATTGAAAATCCGGAATGGAAAAGCGGTCTCCAGATGGAAGAGAAATTACATGCAGAATTGTTACGTTTTGCTACGAAGGAAACAACCTTTGAGAAATTGTACTATCATATGAATGAGTTCATAGTGGAAAATGGATTTGTTAATCTTGATTTTATGGGCAATCTGGGACATTCCATTGTAAAAACCAAAGGTGATAGAGTTTACATTGAAAAAGGTAATATGACCAAGCTTGGCGATGTAAAGTATTTTACATTTGAACCGCACATAGCATTTCCAGATTCAAAGTATGGATATAAGAAAGAGAATATTTATTACTTTGACGAAAATGGATTGATAGAACTTTAAAAGAAGGTAAAGAAAATGAATGTTATTTTTGATATGGATGGACTGATGTTTGATACAGAGAAAGTGTTTATAAAGGCTTGGGATTATGCCGGTGAAAAGATTGGAATTGGAAAAGCCGGATATATGGTCTATAAAACTTTAGGTATGAGCATTGTTGCCTCTTATGAGATTTGGAACGAAGAGTTTGGTGATCGGTATAATCAGGAAGAATTGCGTAAATACACAAAAGAATTTCTAAAAAACTATTATGAAAATAATAAAGTGCCTGTAAAGCAAGGATTGTATGTCTTGTTGGAGTATTTGAAAAATGCAAATGCCAAGTTGGCAGTTGCTTCTTCATCACCGCGTTGGGAAGTGGAAAAACATCTAAATGATGCCGGAATTATAGATTGCTTTTCCGCAATTATTTGTGGAGACATGGTTGAGAAATCTAAGCCAGCGCCGGACATTTACATAAAAGCCTGTGAAATGTTAAATGAAAATCCTGAAGAGTGTATAGCTCTTGAAGATTCAAAAAACGGATTACTATCGGCTTACAGAGCGGGATGCAAGCCAATCATGGTTCCGGATTTGTGGCAACCGGATGAAGAAATATTGCAGATAATAAAGGGCAAGTATTCCGATTTGGAACAGGTGAAAAAGGCGTTTGAAAGTGGTGAAATATAGAAACAAGGAGGCACAACAGTGAATATTCTAGTTATTGGTGGAACACGATTTTTTGGTATACATATGGTTAATGAGCTTTTAACCGCAGGTTATGATGTAACAATTGCAACACGTGGGAAGGCATCAGATTCATTTGGGGATAAGGTTAAAAGGATATTTCTGGAAAGGACTAAGGAAGAAAGTGTACGAGAGGCATTAAGCGGTACTCATTACGATGTAGTAATTGATAAAATTGCATATTGCTCAAATGATATTAAGTATGTGATGGATGTTATAGATTGTGATAAGTATATTTATATGTCAAGTACATCTGTGTATAACCCGAAACATATCAATACCGTTGAGGCAGATTTTGATGGAATTGAAAATGAACTGATATGGTGTGATAGAAAAGCATTCCCTTATGAGCAAATAAAGCGTCAGGCAGAGTGTGCGTTATGGCAGCAGTATCCAGAAAAGAATTGGATTGCCGTTAGATATCCATTTGCCATTGGAAAGGATGATTATACAAAAAGGCTGTTGTTCTATGTAGAACATACTATGAAATCTATTCCAATGAATATTGATAATGTTGATTATCAGATGAGTTATATTCGTTCCGACGAAGCAGGAAAATTCCTTACATTTTTGGTGGATAAAGATGTTAAAGGAGCAATTAATGGTGCTTCGGATGGTACGATTTCTATAAAGGAAATTATCGAATATGTTGAAGAAAAGACGGGAGCAAGAGCGATAATTGATAATTCTGGCGAGGATGCACCATACAATGGGGAACCGGAATATAGTATATGTACGGATAAGGCGAAGGAATTAGGTTATCAATTTACAGAATTGAAAGATTGGATATATGAGTTGCTGGATTATTATATTCAGGTAGTCGAAGAAATGGATAAGGTTGATAATGGTAGATTTCATTAGATTGCGAGGGAGAAAATATGCCACATGTGATTGTAAAACTATGGCCGGGACGAAACGATGAAATCAAAAGTAACTTGGCAAAGAGAATAGCACATACTGTTGCAGAAGAATTGAAGGTAGATATGGGTGATAAGTTGGTTGGTAAGCATGAACATTGCTATGTGGAGAAGGAATTCAAGGGCAATCAGCGTGCGGATAAGAAGTAGTGAGGAATAGATGAATACACGATATTATATGGTC
>NZ_JBKVQF010000005.1:0-24974 GCF_046969025.1 Waltera sp.
TGTATCGCATGCTCCGGGAGTTCGTGGATTTTGCCAATGTATTTAACTAACTTTCAATTTACAATATAATTACATTCGCGCATTTCACATCATTGGCGAGGTCGTACACTTTGCCGGTGGTGAGACCCAGAACTTTGGGGCGCAGCACCGCATTGGGAACGTTCTCCACAATACGGGCGGTCTCTCCGTTGCTCAATGCCACATCTGTGCCTACCGGATAGAGAATAACGCTCTCCAGGAAGCACCGCATAACTGTAATATCCAGTTCTTCCGTCATGGACATGATCATTTCCACGGCATCTCTGGGAGAAAACGGCTTCTTATACGGCCGCTCCGTCACCAATGCATCATAAATATCCGACACAGAGATCAGTCTGGCAAACAGGTCGATCTTGTCCCCTGTGATCCCCATAGGATATCCTTTTCCGTTCATTTTCTCATGATGCTGTAACACACCCAGCTTGATCTCCATGGACAGATCTTCCTTAGACTGCAGAATACGATATCCGTACACGGAATGCTGCTTCATAATGGCAAACTCTTCATCCGTCAGCCGCGCCGCCTTATTCAGGATCTCATTGGGTACTTTTGATTTTCCGATATCATGTAAAAGTCCTGCGATTCCGATCTCGTAGACCTGCTTGTCATCCAGTCCGTATTTCTGCGCCACGATCATGGACATCGTTGCCACATCCACACTATGTTTGAAAGTGTACTCATCACTGATCTTCAATGCACCGATATCCACTGCTACTGCATCATTATCCTCAATAGCCCGCAACAGGTCATCCGTAATACTCCGGGAAGCATTGGTAAAATCCGGTGACTGCGTATCCTGATACAAATACTGCACTCCCTGTGCCACACGGCTTCGCACGCTCTCTGAGATCTGTACCTTGGCAGGATCCTTCACCTTCACCTGTTCATATTTTTTCTGTAATGGTTCCGGCAGTTCCTGCGGCTTGTCCGCATCCGCCGGCTTCACATCCTCTGTACCCTCACAGGTATAGATTCCTGTAACCCCCATTTTCTTCAGCGCATCGATATGGAAATCCTCCAGTCGGGTACGTCTGGCGATCAGTACACGGCCTGCACGGTCTATGATTGCCTGATCGATCATCATCCCCGGCTGCACAATGCGCAGCGGAACATATTTTCTCCTGATCATCGGTCCCTTCCCCTTTCCGAATGATTTTGGTCCATGTTTTATTGTAACATATCTTCATGAATTCTTAAAGATATCTGTCAAAAAGCTTAAAACTGCTTAAAAGACTTTTTATGGGACAATCCTTTATACTCTTCTATAGAAAAGACGGTTATTTTGTCAAAAAGGTTCTAACGGGAGGGATTTCTATGAATACAAATGCAGCTTATCAGGTTCCGGTGCAACAACGCCGCCGCAGAATTTCCAGGCAGGAGATGCTCCGCAGGAAGCGGGCGATCCGCAGAAGAAAACGCATAGTCTGCTTCCTCCGGGTCTCATTTGCCATCGTGTTGCTCCTGACCGCAGTCTCTTTCTGGCAGGATTACGGCCATGAGATTCTTCCTGCCGTCAATCATCTGTATTATCAGCTGACTGCCCGGTATGATCTGCCGGTTGTCCAATATGATTTTGCTGCACTGCGGGAAGAAAATGAATCTGACGCTGCCGGAAGTCTCTCTACCACCGCAGATACCGTAAACATCACGGAAGCACTGGCCGAGCTTGCCCAAAATAATGCCGAAGCCGCGGATTTCGTGGCAGACTACCCCAACAGACAAAATTATCTGGGACGGTCCATCGATCTTGCTTCCGATGTTCTCATTGGACAGGTGCCTCTGCTCCTGCAATGGGACAAGCGCTGGGGCTACGAGTCCTACGGTGATAGCATCATCGGTCTCGCCGGCTGTGGTCCCACCTGTCTGTCCATGGTCTATGTCTATTTCACCCACGATTTGAACGGCACCCCGAGAGAGATTGCCTCCTACTGTGAAAAGAACGGTTATTATACGGAAAATGGCACCAGCTGGTCCCTGTGGACCGAAGGGCTTCCTGCCCTCGGCCTGTCCGGCAAGGAACTTCCCCTGGTTGAAAACAGCATGAAAACAGCCCTGGATCAGGGCAAACTTATCGTATGCAGCATGCGGCCGGGGGATTTCACCACCTCCGGCCACTATATCCTGCTCTATGATTATGATGACACGGGCTTTTGCGTCAAAGATCCCAATCGGGTAAGCAATTCTTCCCGCACCTGGGATTATGACACGCTGTCTCCGCAGATCAAAAATCTGTGGACCATCAGCCCCACTGGTTTTTAACAATGTCTGCCAGAATCTTTGCTGTGCCGTCGATGCCGAACCGGCTGCTGTCGATCATGAGATCCTTATGGTCGAAAACGCTCTGCCAGCCGGGAATATAGGCTTTGTGGTAACGGTTTCTGGCAGCATCCACATCCCGCATCATTTTCTTTGCCGTCTGGGGATCCATCTGCAGGTTCTCCACACAGTTTTTCAGCCTTGCCTCATCGGGGGCATAGACATACACATTCAGATGATTCGGGATATCCTCCAGAATATAGTCCGCACAGCGTCCCACAATGATGCAGGATCCCTTGGCTGCGAAATCCCGGATGATATTTTTCTGGGTAAGAAAGATCTCATCCTTGAGGCTGGACATTCCCATTCCGAGCGGATACTGCCTCCGGAAGAAAGTAGACTTCATACTCTCTTCTTCATCGCTGATGACAGATACCGGAAGGCCCATGCGCTTCGCCGTAGCCTCCACAATATCTCTGTCCAGGAATTCTATTCCCAGTATTTCGGACAGTTCCCTGGCAATGGAACGTCCCATACTTCCGAATTGTCTTGAAATCGTGATCACATACTGTTCCATGGATATCCTCTTTTCTTTTCTCGTTTAATCTGCGGTCACACGTACCGGTCTCTTCCGCCGTTTCTGCATGGTACGTACCACGCAGGACAGTGTGTAGTTGATGATAAAATAGATCAATGCAGCTACACCAAACAGCACAAATACATCCGATACGTTTACATTGCCAGTACCATTGTAACGGCTGGCTGCGGAAAGCAGCTGTTTGGTCCGGGCCATCAGTTCGATAGTCGCCACATTTGCCAGATAGGAAGAGTCCTTGATGGTGGTGATCACCTGACTCAACAGGGTAGGAATGACATTGCGGTAAGCCTGCGGCAGAATAATATAGATCATGACCTGTACTACATTGAATCCCTGTGCGTGGCCGGCTTCAAACTGTCCATGTGCGATGGAATTCAGTCCTCCGCGGATGATCTCCGCAATAACGGAAGAGGTAAACAGGATCAGAGCAACTGCTGCCTTGAACAACAGCTTGGTCTCTACTGTGGTCAGCCCGAACAGTTTCCGGTTGAACAGCTCCGGGCAGGGGCAGAATACCAGGCATATGAAGATCCACAGCAGCAACGGTGTATTTCGAAATACTTCTATGTATACAGTGGCAATCATGCCAAATATTTTCGTCTTTTTGCTTGTGCAGTAGTTTCTGCACAGGGCCAGTACCGAACCGATGACGATTCCCAGCACAACAGCGATCAGGGCAATGATCAGAGTGAATACCGTACCTTTGAGAATGTAGGCCATAACACCTTTCTGTCCCAGTATGGAAAAGCTTGCTTCCAGGTTACTCATTGTCCGTCACCGTCCCTTCTGTTCTCTGAAATGTCACCCGCTGGTCTCTTTTCTTCAGATGGATCTCCCAGACACTGGCTGTCTTGGAGAGGGGATAACATATAACGAAAAATAACAGTCCACTGACCAGATAGGCCGGAGCATAGGCTCCACCGGTATTTTCACCGGTGACAAAGCTGTAAGTCAGCGAGATCAGATCCGCTCCGCCGATAATATACAGGCAGGAGGTATTTTTGATCAGGTTTACGATCTGGTTCACCATGGGCGGCAGAATGATCTTGATGCTCTGGGGCAGGATAATATAATACATCCGCTCCACATAAGTGAATCCCTGGGACACAGCCGCCTCGAACTGTCCCTTAGGGACGGCCTCGATGCCCGCGCGCACCACCTCGGCCATATAGGCTCCGGTGTATACGCCCAGTGCAACGATACCTGTCGGCAGGATTCCGATACTGTGACCGGAAAAAGCCAGCGCATAGTAGAAGAAACACAGCTGAAGCAAAATCGGTGTATTCTGCATGATCTCCACATAGACTCTGCTGATGATCTGCAATACCTTTTTTCCGCTGGTAGCCATCAGGCCAAAGATCACACCCAGTGCCAGCGATAACAGGATCGCAAAAAATGCTGTCTCCACAGTATTCAGAAGTCCTAACAGGAATGTGCTCCTGTACGCCCAGACCTTGCCCCAGGCTCTTGCTGAAATAATACCAGACATAGTGTTTCCTCCCAGTTACTTTTTTCTTTTTTACTCTAATCCGTTCTCTGTGATCAGGCTGTCAATGGTACCGTCTGCCAGCCATCCCTGTACCAGTTCATCCACGTATGCAGAGAAGCCGGAACCCTTAGTGGTAGCCACGCCATATTCCTGAGGGGAGAACTTGTCGTCGATGTAGGAACGTCCGTCAGTCTTGTAAATAGCCAGAATGGACTTGTCTACACAGAAGGCATCTACTTCACCGGCACTCAGTGCGGTGGAGATTGCAGGGTAGTCATCATACTGCTGGAAAGAGATTCCGGTAGTCCACAGTGCGGGATCAAAGGTATCTGCATCAAATCCGCTGCCATCGATCAGGCCTGCATCGATCATAGCCTTTACCAGTGCCTTTGCGGAAGTGGATCCGGAGGATACACCGACCTTCTTGTCTACCAGGTCTGCCAGGGAGCTGATGCCGCTCTTATCCTCTACCAGTACGGTTACATAGTCTGTAAAATAAGGAGTGGAGAAATCCCAGCTCTGCTTTCTCTCATCGGTGATGGTGAAAGTAGCCAGTACACAGTCAATATCGCCGGAATCCAGAAGCTCGGTTCTGGTAGCTGCGGTTACGGCGGTGAACTCTACATCCACGCCAAGGCTCTCTGCGATCTTCTCAGCCAGGCTGATCTCCAGTCCGGAATACTCACCGGTCAGGGTATCCTGGAAGCCAAAGCCTACTACTGCATTTTTAACGCCGACTCTCAATACACCACGGTCTACGATTGCCTGTACGTCTGCTGCCAGCTCGCCGTCTGCTGCAGGAGCTTCCGCTCCTGTTTCTGTGGTTGCTGCTGCGGTACTTTCCGCTGCAGGTGCTGTTGCCTCGGAAGCGGGGGCATCAGTGCTGCCGCATCCAGTAAATAAAGTTGCAGTCATTGCCATGACTGCTGCCAATGCAGTCCATTTTCTTAGATTTTTCATAACGTTTTCCTCCTTTAATTCCCTTTACTTATATATCTAAACACGAAGCCTTCTGACTGACATGCTGTAAATATGACTTCGTGGATAGACCTGCTGTTATGTAATGCTGCGGTCTAACGGATGATCTTGCCTAGGAACTGTTTTACACGTTCGTTGGAAGGATTGTCGAAGAAATGATCCGGCGTACCTTCCTCAATGATCTGTCCGTCTGCCATGAATACGATACGGTCCGCCACCTGTCTGGCAAATCCCATCTCGTGGGTAACCACTACCATGGTGATGTTTTCCTTAGCCAGCTTGATCATGACATCCAGTACTTCCTGGATTGTCTCCGGATCCAGTGCGGAAGTCGGCTCATCGAAAAGAATGATCTTCGTCTGTGCACACAGGGCTCTCGCTATGGCGATTCTCTGCTGCTGTCCGCCGGAAAGTGTTGTGGGATACACATGAGCCTTATCCCTGAGTCCTACCACATCCAGATAATGATAAGCCAGATCCTCGGCTTCCTTTTTGCTCTTGTGATGCAGCTTCATGGGTGCTATGGTCAGGTTCTTCAATACCGTCATATGCGGATACAGGTTGAACTGCTGGAATACCATGGAGATGGACTCCCGGATGATCTTGGTCTTGTTCGCATGGGTCAGCTTCTGTCCATCGATATATACTTGACCACTGGTAGGCTCCTCCAGGAAATTCATGCATCGCACGGTGGTGGATTTACCGGAACCGGAGGGTCCGATGATAACCAGCTTCTCGCCTTCTTTTACTTCCAGATTTACATTTTTCAGTACCTGGAGATCTCCGAAATTCTTACATACATTTTCCAGTCTGATCATTTTGCTCCTCCATTCTACGTTCCGGGCAGGAATTTTTGATAATAGAAAAAGGCGCTTTTACCGATCCGGTAAAAACGCCTTTGTTTTTATGGGTTACATAATATACAGTTTTGTGCGCTTTGTCAAGACTTTTATTTCATTAATTCTTTCAGGACCTCTTTTGCCTTCTCCAGCTGATTGTCCATCGGATCATCACTGTTGTAGTATGCTTCCGCGTCAAACTCGCATTCCACATCCGGTTCTATACCGGTTCCGTGGATATTGCGGCCATTGGGAGTATAGTAAGCGCTGATGGTGATCTTGATGGCGGATCCGTCGGTGAAGGGCATGATCTGCTGTACGATTCCTTTACCGAAGGTCGTGGTACCTACCAGGGTTCCAACGCCGTAGTCCTGGATTGCTCCGGCCAGAATCTCGGAGGCGCTGGCACTGTTCATATCCACCAGTACCACCAGAGGTACTTCCAGAGGAGTCTTGCCGTCACAGGTATACTCTGTGCGCTTGCCTGCCTTGTCCTCGGTATATACGATCATGCCTTCCGGGAGCAGCTTTCTGGCAATTTTAACCACTGCGTCCAGACTTCCACCGGGATTGCCCCGCAGATCCAGGATCAGGCCTTCCATGCCGGAGCCCTTCACGGTTGCCAGTGCATCGGTAAACTGGTCTATGGTCACATCGTCGAATTCCACGATCTGGATATATGCCATATTGTCATCCAACATTTCGTATTTTACGGTGGGACTCTCTACCTTGGCTCTCTCCACGGTGACGTGCAGATAATCCCCGGCGCCCTGTCTGACAATGGTCAGATCCACTGTGGTCCCGGCTTCTCCGCGGATCATATTCACCGCTTCCGTCAACGTCTTACCTGCAGTGGAGACACCGTCCACTTCATAGATAATATCGTTGGCACGCAGATCCACATCAGCTGCCGGTGCTCCTTCGATCACGCCGCTGATCTTGGGCAGATTGGTCTCGGAATCCATGCTGACATAGGCACCGATGCCAAAGTAAATGCCCTGTGTCTGTTCCGTCAGTTCATTCAGCTCCTCTGCGGTATAGTACTCGGAATACGGGTCATCCAGAGAGTCCATCAGGCCACGGAACATACCGTCTTCCAGCTGTTCATTGGTGACCTCACTCAGATAAAAGTTCTCCTTCACAGTGTCTTCCAGCAATTGCAGTTTTTTAATGGTCTGTGCATTGACCGCGGAATCTTCTCCATAGGATACCTGTGCTGCCACATCATCCTTCATGGTCATGATGTTGTGGATCTGAAAAGCGATAAAGATACCGCCCACGATCAGCAACGTGGCCGCAAAGCCAACGATAAGGCCACTGAGAAATAAGCCTTTTTTCTCGCCATTATTTGCCGCCGGAGTTACAGAAGCCTGTTCTTCGGTGGTGGTTTCCAGTTCCTTATTTTCCTCCATAAATGCTCTCCTTTATTTCCAAGATATTGTCGCAACACGTCCTGCTTCTTGTCGCAACACGCATTTCTCCGTGCTTCGCACTCTCGAAATGCTGCATACATTCGCATTCCGGGCTATCGCCCTACTTGCTCATGTATGTTTGTTCTGCTAATCGCCAGAGCACTTTGCCTGCAAGCAGTCACGTGCCCTGCGATTACAGAACTATTGCGACAAGTAGTTCCAAGGGGATGTGTAAGCTCCATCCTTACGCACGCTGAAGTGCAGATGGTTGCCGGTGGAACGTCCGGTGGAGCCCACTGCGGCTATCGTCTCTCCTCTGACCACAATATCGTCCTTGGATACATATAATGCCGAGGCATGCATATAGATCGTATACAGTCCACCACCATGGTCGAGCATCACGTAGTTGCCCATGGTGTTGCTGTAAGTGGCTGCCACCACCTGTCCGTCATAGGCCGCATAAATAGCCGTGCCCTTGGGCGCCGCGAAATCCACGCCGTTGTGGAACTGTTCGATTCCCAGTGTCGGATGGATACGGTTGCCGTAATCATCCGAGATCCGGGTATAGGTTGCCAGCGGGAACTTAAAGGTACCGCCATCGTAAGTCAGCACAGTACCACTGGCCTCCAGGATCTTTTTTTTCTCTGCGGCAATAGCAGCCTCCAGGGCTGCAATCTCCGCATCCTGATCCGCAATGGACTGCTTGTATTCCTTGATGGCCTGTTCCTTGTTGGTAATATCGGATTCGTAAGCGGTGATATCCCGGTTCTTCTGGTCGATCAGAGCCTCCATATTGGCCTGCTCCTGTTCCACGCCGGCCTTGGCCTCATCCAGAATGGCTTTCTCCTCTTCCAGTTCCTCTTTGCAGAGTTCAATATATTTACGGTTCTCCATGAAGTCTTTCCATTGCTGTCTGTCATAAGCCATGATCAGATCCATGAAATCCGCACGGTTCAGGAAATCACTGAAGCTTTCTGCTTTCAACATCATATCGAGGATGTAGGAATCCCCTTTCTCATACATAATTCTTATGCGGCGGATCATGGCATCTTTCTGATTTTCTTCTCTCTCCAGTGCCGCATCCAGTTCCGCCTGGGTCTTTGCAATTTCTTCTTCTTTTGCTGTGATCTTATTTTTCAGATCCGCAATATTCTGTTCGATCTGGCTCAGATTCTGATCCAGCTGGGTTACATAATTTTTCAGATTGGTCTTCTGTGTCTCCAGGTCTTTCTTGATCTGCTCCAAATTGCTCAGATTGCTTTTCATCTGTTCACGTTCTTTTTCCGCCTGTTTGATCTGATCCTGTTTGTCCCGGATACTGTCAGAGGTAATGGATGACATATTGGTCGCATTTACCCGCAATCCCTGCATGCCGAAGGAAACCGTCAGGATCAGGCACAGTGCCAGGCACAGGAAGCCTTTTTTCTTTTTATTCAATTTGATTTAGTCTCCATTCTTAAAATGTCATGATGCAGTGCAGAGCCACACTCCGCACACATCATGACAAATAGGATCCGGGTTATCTGCTGGAATTGTATTTACACGTGCAGATGCTTTCTTACAGTAGCGATACTTCCCAGGAAACCGATACCCACACCGACACCCAGAGATACCGGGATCAGGAAATGGAATATCTCGTCCACAGACAGGAAATTCAGGAAGCCGCTGAGTACCGTAAAACGGTTGATCACATAGTTCAACGCATAATTGTAAAGGGAATAGATCAGTCCCAGCGGTACTGCCGCACCGATCAGACCGATCAGCATACCTTCCAGCACAAAGGGTGCACGCACGAAAAAGTCGGTAGCGCCGATATATTTCATAATATTGATCTCCGCAGAACGGACAGAAATACCGATAGCTACGGTATTGCTGATCAGGAAGATGCTGACTGCCAGCAGGATCACGATGATTCCCATGGACACGTAGGCGATCAGAAGGTTCAGACCGCTCAGTGTGTTGGCTGTCATTTCGGAATAGTTGACCTTGCGCACCTCCGGAATGGACTGCAGCCAGGTCACCAGTGCATCCTGCATGGAGACATCACTCAGGAAAATCTCATAAGTATCCTCTCCTGCCAGTGGATTCTCGGGGAATCCTTCTGCATAATCCTCACCGAAATAATCCGGTCCGAAGGTTGCCCATGCATCATCTGCAGACTGGAACTGTACCTCGGATACCTCTGCACGCTTGGCAATCTCCTGTCCGATCTCTTCCAGGCGCTGTTCGGACGGGATCTGTCCGTCTACATGACTCTCACAGTTATCCATATCACTGTGGAAAAATACCGTAACGGATACACCTTCTTCTGCAGTCTTCAGGATATTCTGAAAGTTGGCCACGATGCAATAGAACAGTCCAAACAGAAACAGACATGCGGATATCGTGGCAATGGATGCCAGAGAATACCATTTATTCCGGAAAATATTGGCAAATCCCTGCTTGATCGTATAAAAAAGTGTACTAATCTTCATCGATATACCCACCCTTCTCTTCGTCACTGATGATCACACCTTTTTTCATGGTGATCACTCGTTTCTGCATGGCATTGACGATTTCGCGGTTATGGGTGACCACGACTACCGTGGTGCCGCTCTCATTGATCTCCTCCAGCAATTTCATGATCTCCCAGGAATTATTGGGATCCAGATTACCGGTGGGCTCATCTGCCAGCAGTACGGAAGGATTGTTCACCAGCGCTCTGGCCAGTGCAACACGCTGCTGCTCACCGCCGGAGAGCTGTTTGGTCTTGGCCTTATATTTGCCTGCCAGTCCCACAGTTGCCAGAATCGCAGGAACATTTCTGCGGATCTCACTGACGGGAGTCTCTACGATACGCTGTGCGAATGCTACATTTTCATAGACATTGCGGTCATTCAGCAGTCGGAAATCCTGGAATACGACACCCAGGTTACGACGAAAACGGGGGATCTGTCTGTGCTTTAATTTCGCCAGATCATTTCCCATAACATAAACACTGCCGCTGGTTGCTGTAAGCTCCCGCAGCAGTAATTTGATCAACGTGGATTTACCGGATCCGCTGTCACCTACAATAAATACAAATTCCCCTCTTCCGATGCTTAACGACACACCATTCAGTGCCGGAGAACCTGAGGAATAAGACTTGCTGACGTTGTCCAGGAAAATGATTCCGTTTTCCTCAATAATCCGCTCTCTTTTCAGCCTTTGTGTTTCTTTTCTTGTCATTTTATGATCATGCCTTTCTATTGTCCGTAAGATCCCACCCTGCGGACAGTTGCTGCCTTTGTGCTACCATATTGATCCCTATTCAGAGCCTCATTCGCAAAATCGCATCTACGATGCTCTTCTAAACAACAAGTTAACTTGTTGTTTGCTCATTTGAGGCTTTCTCGCCAAAGAAATCAATACTCATAAGTTTCCATATACTTCATGTATTTTACGACCATCAGTGCGATCTTGAAGGTGATGGCATCTTCAAATACCCGCAGATCCAGCCCTGTACTCTTCTGTAACTTATCCAGACGATATACCAGCGTATTTCTGTGAATAAACAGCTGTCTGGAGGTCTCTGACACATTCAGGCTGTTCTCGAAGAACTTGTAAATGGTCGTCAGGGTCTCCTCATCAAAATCATCCGGGCTCTTGCCTCCGAAGATCTCACGGATAAACATTTTGCACAGAGGAATGGGCAGCTGATAGATCAGACGGCCGATTCCCAGTTCACTGTATGCGATAATATCTCTCTCGTCAAAGAAGATTTTGCCTACATCCAGAGCCATCTTTGCTTCCTTGTAGGAACGGCTGACTTCTTTGATCTCATGTACAATGGTACCGTATGCAATACGGATCTCACGGATACCTTCCTTCAGGAGAGCCGCTTCCAGTGCTCTTGCCGATTTTTCAATTTCTTTGCCGGTATCGGTCTCTGCGAATTCTTTCACCACGATCACGTTGCTCTCGTCTACCGCTGTGATGAAATCCTTGCTGTTGCTGCCAAAATGAGTTCTGGCCAGTTCCAGGACATTATTATCCTTGCCTCCCGCAGATTCCACGATCATGACCACTCTGGGCACGTCTGTCTGAATATGCAACTTCTTGGAACGGCTGTAAATATCCACCAGCAGCAGATTATCCAGCAGCAGATTCTTGATGAAATTGTCCTTATCAAATCTCTCCTTATAGGCCACCAGCAGATTCTGGATCTGAAACGCAACCATTTTGCCGATCATATAGACATCCTCACCGGTACCTCCGGCTACGAGAATATACTCCAGCTGCTGCTCATCATAGATCTTGAAATACTGATATCCCTGGATCTCCTGGGAGTCCGCCGGTGATGCCGCGAATTCCACCGCGGGCTTGGAACAGTTGCCCATATCCATGGTGGCTGCTACTTCCTTGCCATCCACATCCATGACACACAATTCCACTCTGGCGATTCCTTTCAATCCTTCAATGGTGTTCTGTAAAATCTGATTTGATATCATCTTCTGCTCCTTCAGTCCCCAAACATACTTCTCTTTTGCTATAACCCCGAAAAATGATATGAGAGTCCATATCATATATAAATTTACAGAAAAACTGGTAAAAATGCAATAGTTTTTTATGCATTTTTTAGTAAAAATGCCTTTTTCTTTTAAATACGCGCAAAAAAAGAATTCGGAAAACTAATATTCCGAACTCTTTTTGTCTTAGCGTTTATTATGTATTATTTCTGCGCTAAATCCGCAGATCGATATTCGCACCAAGTTCCGGTGTTACGCTGCGCTCCATAGCAGCGGAATCAATCATCTGGACGATTCCCTGTCCCAGTGCTTCGTTCGTATCCATCGCCTTGCTCAGCACAGCCGTTCCGATTTTCGTCTGCAGATTATTTGAAGCCATTGACATTGATAATCCTGCGATATCCATAATAACACCTCCTGTATCTGTTCATATCTCTCAGATTACGTTCTTACTATAGCACACTTTTTTTGTTTTTTCCACACTATCCACGCACCCTGCGAATATTTTTCTCCGTGATCTGGATCTTGCCTTCTTTTAACAGATGTCCTACCGCGCGCTTGAACTCGTTCTTGCTCATGCCGGTCTCATGGGCAATGACCTCCGGCGCCGCCTTATCATTAAACGGCAGAGAACCTTCATAGCTGTCCAGCAGTCTCTCGATCTTCTCCGCATCCTTCTGAATCTGCAGATAGGCTTTTTCCCGGACACTCAGTGTCAGCTTACCGTCTTCCAACACTTTTACCACTCTGGCAGTGACCTGATCGCCAATCCTGAGCTCGGTATCTCCGAACAGTTCTTTTTTCGGGATCAGTCCGGAAAAGCAGTTATCCACTGCCACAAACGCACCGAAATTCTTGCTGATCTCATAGATCCGGCCGGTTACCTTATCGTCTTTTTTGTACGGGCTGTCCGTGCGCAGATGTTCATAGACATTCATGGTCGCACACAGTCTGCCGCTCTTGTCGATATAGAGGGCTGCCAGCACCTGTTCTCCGGTCTTTACCTTGCGGGTCTGCTGCTTAAAGGGCAGGAGCAGATCCTTCTCCAGTCCCCAGTCCAGGAAGGCACCTACTTTCCCTACCTGTACTACAGTGAGCAGAGCCACCTGTCCCATACACAGCTTCGGGGTTCTCGTCGTAGAGATCAGACGGTCATTGGAATCCCGGTACAGGAATGCTTCCAGTTCATCTCCGACCTTTGCTCCTTCCGGCACCTGCTTCGCCGGCAGCAGCACTTTGTCCTCCGGTGCTTCCTTCGTTGCCAGATACACTCCGAATTCTACTTTTTTCACTATTACCAGCGTCTGTTTTTCGCCTAATCTCAATTCCACGTTCTCTCCTGTTCTGACAGCATAGGATTACTGTCCCTGAAATTCCACTGATACATAAGGTTTACCGGCTTCGTCCTGCAGGCAGATGACGTAGTCATTCTCTGTAGACACTACATACGGATGCAATACATCATCCAGGAATGCCTGTTTCTTGTATTCCGCCCGCATCTGACGGATCACAAAATCATCCGGCAGATACTCCATGGCAATATTTACATACTGCCCATTGTTTACATGATGGTTGGTGTCCAGGTGGTGTTTTTTCACCACGATGGGTTCCAACAGTTCTCCACCTTCCGGCACGGCAATTTTGCGGGGGGCATACTCCATGTCCAGCTTTTCGTCTATTTCGTAGCCCTTATGCATGGCTTCGTTCACCATTACCGGTTTGCCGGTGCCGACATCCAGCAGACTCCATAAGGAATTGGCTTTCGCCAGATATTCTCCCTGTTCATCCAGCATGGCAAAATTACGGTATCCCAAAAATACTTTTAGCTCATAGGGCAGCGTCACGATCTTTACTTTTTCCCCTAATTTCGGATAACGGTTCACCACGATCTGCCAAGAGGAAAGGACCCAGACCTGACCAATCTCCTTCATATAACCGATTCCCAGCCCCACATCCTCCGAATGGAAGGTGGAACAATCCTGAAAATAATTCAGTAATGCGTCCAGCGTAAGATACCCTTCACTGTCTGTCTCGCTGTAACGTATTCTACTGTCAAATGCGTACATAACTTCCGATCTCCTTTGCGGCGATGTTCTGCCACAGCCGTTCTTTTTACAGATTTCCCGTAATTGCCGTAACAATCTCCGGGAACATCTGGATAATGATCATGGCGATCCAGAAAATACAGTAGCATATCATTCCCGGATTGCCGATCACGGTCTTGAATCTCCGTCCCTTTGCAATCTGTCCCGGCTCTAATTTCAGCTTCTTACGATATACAATGAACAATACGATTCCCGTAACCAATACTGCCAGAATAAACAATACATAGATCATATAGCCGATCCATCCCGGCAGGTACTTCATCATGTAGTCCATGACAGCCTGTGAATCTGCCCCGTTCATAATGACTTCCTGGTATTCCTCCAGATGGATTGCTTTCAATAACAGTACACTGACTACGGCACCCATAAAATTAATGCACATATGCAAGCCGATGGTCACTTTCAGTTCTCCGGTCTTCACATACAGAAATGCCAGAAACATTCCCAGTAAAAATGCGTAGGCAAACTGATTCAGGTTGCCATGGAACAATCCGAACATCAGACCGGACAGAACAACAGCTACTCCCTGTCCGTATTTTACGGTACGATCCACGATCAGTTTCCGGAAAATATATTCCTCAAGGATCGGCGCGCAGATCACCATATAGAGAAATGTAACGATCATATTGGATCCGGTGGCATAGGTCATCAGTGCATTGTCCACTGCGGAGCCTTTTAATGCCCCTACGACAGTGGTGATCAGCGTTCCCACCAGATTACCACAATACATCAGTGCAAAACACATGATCAGCGCCAGAACAAACTGTCCCGGTGTAATGCTTTTCTTCGCGGGTGCTTCCCCGGGCATCCGCTTTACCACAGCGATCAGAACCGGCATACCCACAAGATACAGTGGTAATACTGCCAGGATCAGGCTTATGGTGGTGTCCTGCAGCCATTCCGGCTTCACCGCACCTACGATGGTCATTACTCCCATCTGCACTGCGTAGGTGACCAGTGTTCCGATCAGGAATCGGAAACCTAAGCTGGAAAAACTTTTCTTCATGCTTTTTTCTTCCATTTAATTTTCTCTCCCTCATGTACTATAAACTTTTCAGAATCACATTTTCTAAATCCGCTCTGAATAGTTACAGCATAGCATAAATCCTTTGTGTATGAAACTATTTTTTCCATGGCTTAAGACAGTTCCATAGGAAAAGGCTGCGCATCTTCAATATGCACAGCCTCTGTAATCTTCCTCTATGACGATCCTGTTATTCTCCCAGACCGTTCTCTACGGCTTCTACCAGGGTCTTCAGGGCTTCTGCCTCATCCTCACCCTCACATACGAATTCGATCTCATCCCCACATTTTACGCAAGCACCCAATACACTGAGTACGCTCTTGGCATTTGCAGTATTTTCACGGAATTTGAAGGTGATCAATGACTTGAACTGCATTGCCTCCTTGCACAGAATTCCGGCGGGACGCAGATGCAGGCCCGTGGGATTCTTGATTACGACTTTCTGACTTACCATATAACAAACCCTCCAATATCTATATTATTCTGCATTATTTTCTCTAGTGTTTATGATTTTACTTTTCATTTACATTTCTATCATAGCATGAATGAAAAGCATTCACAAGGGCTTTTACCAGACAACTTTCGGAATCTGTCTGCTAGAACATGATATCCTGTATCAGGTTGGCAAGCTTCCGTGCTTCTTCCTGGATCACCTGCTGATCCTTTCCTTCGATCATGACTCTTACCAGCGGTTCGGTTCCGGAAGGACGGATCAGGACGCGGCCCTCTCCGGCGAATTTTTCTTCCAGTTTCCCAATGGCTGCTGCGATCTCCGGATATTCCATATATTTCTCTTTTTTGTGATTGGCCACTTTGGCATTTACCAGTGCCTGGGGCAGTACTTCCATCACCTTAGCCAGTTCTGACAGAGGCTTTCCGGTATCCACCATGACCTGCAGCAGATGCAGTGCACTGAGTAGTCCGTCTCCGGTGGTATTCTCATCCAGGAAAATAATGTGACCGGACTGTTCGCCGCCGAGGCTGGCGCCGATCTCCTTCATGCGCTCCAGTACATAGCGGTCACCTACCTTGGTCTTCTCCATATGGATGGCATTCTTCTCTGCCATCAGGAAGAATCCCAGATTACTCATAACGGTTGCCACGATGGTATCCTTCTTCAGAGTACCCTTGCTCTTCATGTAGTTGCCTACGATTGCCATGATCTGGTCACCATCGACGATATTACCGTTCTCATCCACAGCCAGCAGTCTGTCTGCGTCTCCATCGAAGGCCAGACCGACATTGGCCTTTTCATAGACCACTCTGGCCTGCAGTTCTTCCATATGGGTGGAGCCACAGTTGGCATTGATATTGGTACCGTCCGGATTGTTGTGGATGGCCACCACGCTGCCGCCCAGTTCTTTCAGGCATTCTACGGATGTATAGAAAGAGGCACCCTCTGCACAATCCACCACGATCTTCAGTCCGGTCAGATCCACATTGACCGCTCTCATGGCATGATTGATGTACTCTTCTCTGGCATCGGTACGGTACTTGATCTTGCCGACTCCGGGACCGATGGGAAATTTGATACCGGGCATATTGTTACGGATCAATGCCTCGATCTCATCTTCCATGGCATCGGGAAGCTTATAGCCGTTACCGTCAAAGAATTTAATACCATTGAACTCTACCGGATTGTGGGATGCGGAGATCACAACGCCGGCATCTACTTTGTATTTCTTGGTCAGATAAGCAACCGCAGGAGTGGGAATCACACCTACGTAGACACAGTTGGCTCCTACGGAGCAGGCTCCTGCCATCAACGCATTCGCCAGCATATCTCCGGAAATTCTGGTATCACAACCCACCATGATCGTGGGTTTGTGCTCATTTTCCTTCGTAAGTACATAGGCTCCTGCCTGCCCCAGTTGCATGGCAAGCAACGGAGTCAGTTCCTCGTTGGCAATTCCTCGTACACCATCTGTTCCAAACATTCTAGCCATGATAAAAAACCTCTCATTCTATCTTTTAATTATTTGTATCCTGATTCTTCAGTCGGATGTGGATATTGACATCATTTTCTACCATGATATCCTCCGACAGGTTAAACGTCACAGGGATCGTGTAATTTCCCGGTGTCAGTTCTTCTACATTGTTGTCATTCATCCATTTCTCCAGATCCAGTACTCCCGTCACCGTATCATCCCGCAGAATACTGATATCTCTGTCCAGGCCGGATACCGTGATATCATAAGTCTCCGCCTCTGTAGTGATCTCTGCCTCCATTCCCTCCGGCACACCGCTGATCGTAATGTTCTCTGCCGGTACGGACAGGTCCTTGGTCGCGATCGGTTCAATGTATACCGTTGCAGTGATCTTGCCGTCAAAGCTCTTATCCGCCAGTCTGACGTTAGCGGGCAGGTACTCCTTCAGATTAATGATATCCACCAGATCGCTGGACTGTCCGGTAATATTCATACGATCCTCCGGTACGGTAATGGCAGATACTCCCAACAGTGCTGATGCCGTTCCGGCGATCTTCACTGTAGACCTGCTACTCTCTACTTCACCGGTAGCCATATAACCGTCCTCAGGTACACCCATATATTCAATCTCTACCGGTACTTCCTTCGTTGCCAGCACTTCTACTGTCATATGCGCAGAATCCACGTTTTTCTTGACAGTTTCCAGAGATAGTTCATTGTCGTCCGCATCATACAGCTTAATGTCCACATTAGCCGACAGACTGCTGGTGGAATCTGCTACATTGATGTCCACTCCGGCATGATCGATCTGTGAGATCGCTGATTTAGGTCCGGTTACTTCGATGTTGGTCTGATCCAACGTTACATTGCCGATCATATAACCGGATGCCACCTCTCCCAGCGTGGTGCTCTCCAGTTTGATCCATTTGCTGGTCTTGTCTTCCACATTCAGGCGCACGGAATCGTGATTACCCCTGATCTCCACGGAATCGTTGCTGATATTCTCACAATAATAAGTGATGGCGATCGTATTGATATCTGTCAGTTTGCTCATATCCGCTTCCGCTACAATATCGTTTCTGCGCAATTCGGATTTTACAATACTCTGGGGGCCTGTTACCGTTACTCTTACCAGATTACTGTTGTCCAGCACCTCATATACTTTTCCTTCTTGCTCCAGCAGATCTGTGTTAATCAGTCTGACCTGGATATTATTGAAGGTTACCGTGTCCTTCGGATCATAGATCTGTGCCACCAGAAACCACAATACAAAGGCCAGCACCAGAGAAGCAAGCTTCAGTCCAAGATTACGTGTCAGTAATTTTTTCATTTCTTCTCACGGCTCCTTCCCTTCCAGATTCGCAGATTTTTGTGTTCCTCTCCGGTATTGTTCAGGATCTTATGCATTCTGTCGCGAAGAGTCTCCGCATCCAGATTCCGCTCCAGCTTTCCTTCGTATGCAACGCTGATCTTACCCGTCTCTTCGGATACGATCACCGTCAGGGAATCTGTCACCTCCGAGATACCCACACCGGCACGATGTCTGGTACCCAGTTCCTTGCTCAGTCCCAGGTTATCCGACAGCGGCAGATAACAGGTGGCAGAGGCTACCCGGTTCCCCCGTACGATCACAGCACCGTCATGCAGCGGGGTGTTGTGCTCGAAAATATTGATCAGCAGCTGGCTGGTCACGATACCATCCACATCGATTCCAGTCCTCTCATAATCCCGCAGGGAAACCTTCTGTTCGATAACGATCAGGGCACCGGTCTTGACCTTGCCCATCTCCACACAGGCTTTGGTGATCTCATTAATGGTCTTCTCGGAAAATCCCTCGTCCACACGATGATTGTTGTCAAAAGGTAATACAGAACTGATAATATTCTTCTTGCCCAGTTCCTCCAATGCCTTTCTCAATTCCGGCTGTAGTACCACTATGAGGGCTGTCACCGCAAAGCCCAGGACATTCTGGGCCATCCACAGGATGGTAGTCATACGGAAAAAATAAGCCAACAGCAAAAAAATGAGGATGACAACCAGACCCTTGAGCAATACCCATGCCCGGGTCGTCTTCATCCACACTAACGCATAATACAGCAGTACCGCAATGATCAGGATCTCGGCCACATCGCCGAAATCCATGGTTGTGCGGTAACTGCTGAAATTTTTAATATATTCTGCCAGCTTATCCCCTAATTGCATTTTCCATTAATCCCTTCAGAACAATTCTTCATAATCATCGGAGTCATCCTGAGGATTCGCGTGATTGCCGCCTATGGTGACACTTCTGCCACCGGACATCTCGTGTCCGCGGTAACCGCCCTGCTGTCCGTAAGGAACTCCGTTTCTGGCGGGGGTACGTTCTGTCACAACACTTCGGCCTGTTCCTTCTGAGGGCCTGCCGGTATGTGCCGTACTTCTGTAGGTCTGGCCTGCAGATCTCGTACCCTGTCCGGAGGTTCTGGTCTGCTGACCTGCCGGACGTCGCTGTGTATTGATTTTCTTCACTGTATTGGTGGGCGCCGCAACTGTCATTTTGGGCACTGCCTTTACATAGTAATAATACTCGTCATCTTCAAACTGTACTTTCTCCGTTCTGCTATAGTCCAGACAGAATCGGAAAAATTCTATGATCTTGCAGGCGATCAGCGTAACAACGGCACCTAACAGTGCGCTGACGATGGAGAGATTGGTATCGTACATCAGATCTCCCACCAGCAGGATCATCACTTCGATCATAACGCCGGCAACCATGGCAATGGTCCAGGAGTGATCCACACTCATTCTCCGGATCAGATACACCACGATCACGGTAATGGCAAATGCTGCGATCGTCACCAGCATTGCCTTGTTCCCCAGCATTCCGTCAATCAGCAGGCGCAGTTTGGCAGTGGCTTCCTCTGCTCCCATGGAGTTGATGGTCGGAGCATTGGTGATCACCGTCTGGAGCAGATAATACACCACAACACCGCAGCCTACAGATACGCAGGACGCCGGGGTTCCGATCAGTCCCATTGCCACAGGCATCACATAGGGCAGCTTCAGCATACAAAGCACCGGGGTCAGTACCACTACCAGTGCTTCCTTCGCGGTAAATCTGAGAAACAGCAGATACAGCAACAGGAAAACAACCAGCCCAACCGCCGCGGTTTCAATAGAGAGTGCATACATATGAAGCACTGCAAACATCATTGCAAAAAAAGCCATAAATCCGGTGGGCAGGAAAGAACACAGCAGCGATACGATCAGCACGATGGCCATGTTATCCAGCTTTGTCATATATCCCATTTTGCCGTTTATGATGCTCAGCACGATAAAGCTGAGTAAAAACTTGATCACCGGCAGAATAAAAGCTTCATTTCTGCTGTAGATCTTCTTGAGATTCTCTCTTAATTCCAGTAAAGCAGTCATATTTCCTCCAGGTCAATCTGTGTAGGCCGTTTACTCATTGTAAATGGAATTCAACTTCTTCAGATTGTTATAATAGCATTTCAGGCTCTTTTTCGCCCGTGCATAGCGCAGAGAGCAGATCAGATAAGATGCCGCTCCATACACTACAACCGTTATTCCATAGTACAGCAGAACATTTTTTCCAAAACCGATCAGGTCCATCTTGTAAATATCCTGCATGAAATTCTCAAAATCATAGAACACAAACAACGCAAAGCAGACTCCATACGCGATCGTCGCGCACAGAATGGACTTCAACACCTGTATGGCAATGTAGTCACTGCGGAAATAACGGCCGATGGCCATATTCTTTTTGCCTTCATTCTCTTCATAAGATGCCATTTGCGTCATCAGTATGACTTTTTCTTCGTTCAGCATAATTCCTCCGCTTACAAATGCTTACAGATAACGCATTCTTTCTCCGTCTCTGGATGTTCTGGGGCTCTGCTGGGGCGCAGTCTGCTTCTTCGGCAGTACACTCTGCAGATCCATGGCCATATCATATTTGCACTTTTCGCAAAATCTTCCGCTGCGGATCGGTGCTCCGCATTTCTCACAGTTCAGCAGAATACTGGATCCTTCTGTCAGTTCCAGTCTCTCTTCTCTCAGCCACTGCTGGATCTGGGACGGCTCCACGTCACAGTTCTCCGATACATCCTGAATACTTACACCGGGGTTATTACGGATGTATTCCTTTACCTCCTGGAACTTGGCTTCCATCTTCTCACGGCAATGCGGGCACAGAAACGGTCCTGCCACATAGTTAAAAATATGTCCGCACATTCTGCAATTTCTTATATTCATAGTATCTCACACCTTCCTGATCATACACCAGACCCACAGGCCAATGTCACGCAATACACTTTTGACACTCCGTGCTCTTTTAACAGTGCTGCGATCTCATCCAGGGTCGTACCTGTTGTATAAATATCATCCACCAGAATAATCCGGTCATATAATTTTACATCATTTCTGCCTATAATAAAAGCCTTTTTCAAATTATTTTGCCGTTCTGTGGGATTTAAATGCTTCATCGGTGCTGTATTTCTCACCCGTTTTACCAGTTTCTCATCCACCGGCAGTTCCAGGCTTCTGCCCAAAGCCCTTGCCAGACATGCTGCCTGGTTATATCCTCTTTTCCGCAGTTTCCCACGGTACAGCGGCACCGGAACTATAACGTCCGGACGCACCCGGCCGATAAAATCTCCCAACAGACGCGCCATTTCTTCTCCGAAAAAATCGCCGTATTCCTGCCGTCCACTATACTTAAAACGATAGATTGACGGAGCCACATCCCTGTATTCGTATAAAGTTCTGGCTCTGTCGTATTTATGTTCCCGGTGCATACAATCACCGCAATACTCCCGTTCCTCCGCCAGTTTCTTTCCGCAACGCATACACCACGGAGCCGTCACCGGCTTTAATTTAGGCAGACATTCCGGGCAGATTTTCCTGCCAAAAGGACGGACGATCCCGTCACAGACCGGGCATCTTCCGGGAAACAGCAGCTGTAATCCCGTTTCCTTTATTTTGCTTATGGTTTTTCTGATCTCTTTCTGCAATCTCAGGCTCCCGTTTTGTTTTCCGTCTACGGTGTATCATTTTCCGGCAGGCAGCAGATCTCCCGGATCCGCTGCTCCAATCCCGTATATCTGCGATTCTCGCTGACATTCTCGATCATGTTCCGCACGGTCTCACTGCTTCCCAGAATGGTGACACAGTTCCTGGCACGGGTAATTCCGGTGTACAGAAGGTTGCGGTTGAACAGCATTCTGGGGCCGCCCAACAGTGGCAGGATCACCGCAGGATATTCGCTTCCCTGGGACTTATGGATCGTAATGGCATAAGAGAGTTCCAGTTCCTCCAATGCCGAGAAAGGATAGTTGACCCGTCTTCCGTCATCGAATTCCACCAGCAGTGTGGACATGGTATCATTGATTTCCTTAACCCTTCCCATATCTCCGTTGAATACGCCCATTCCCTTGTCGATGGGAATATTGTATCTCCCGACGATCTCCCATTCGATCTGGTAATTGTTTTTGATCTGCATGACCTTATCGCCTTCCCGGAAAACGGTATTGCCATAGGCATGCTCCTTTTTATGAGGATCCGCTGGATTCAGATAACGCTGTAAGATCTCATTCAACGTCTCACAGCCCAGACTTCCCTTCCTCATAGGGGTCAGTACCTGAATATCAAAGGAGGTGGCTCCCACATATCTGGGCAGCATATCCTGAATCAGCTGGATCATGTGCTTATATATGACATTTACGTCATTTCTTTCCAGTAAAAAGAAATCCTTTGACTTATTGTCCAGAGTGATCTGCTCTCCTCTGTTAATCCGATGGGCATTGACGACAATGTCACTTTGTCCGGCCTGCCGGAAGATCTTCTCCAGAGTTACCGTGGAGAACGCCCGGCTGTTCATGAGGTCCCGCAATACCTGTCCGGGTCCCACACTGGGCAGCTGATCCACATCTCCCACCAGGATCAGTCGTGTTCCCGGAAGAATTGCTTTCAGAAGCGCCTGAAACAGTTGAATATCCACCATGGACATTTCATCAATGATCACCACATCCGCCTCTAAGGGGTTCTCCTGGTTCCGCTCGAAATTTGCCTTTCTGGTGTCGTCTTCCGACAGGGCACTGTTCAGTTCCAACAGACGATGAATGGTCTTCGCCTCAAATCCGGTGGCTTCCGTCATTCTCTTGGCTGCTCTGCCCGTAGGTGCTGCCAGAAAAATGTCCATGCCTTCCGATTCAAAGAATCGGATGATCATATTAATGGTGGTGGTTTTTCCGGTGCCGGGACCTCCGGACAGGATAAACAGGCCATTTTTGATACTTTCCTCCACCGCTTTCAGCTGCAGTTCATCCAGTTCCATGGACAGATTTTCCGCCATGCGTTCCAGACGTTTGCGGATCGCTGCATCCTGGGAGGGAAGATTTTCTGCCTCCACCATAGGGATATTCAGATTCCTGAGCATATTGGCACAATTCAACTCCGCATAGTAATAAGAGGAAGCAAATACTGCTTCTCCCTTTGCCACAAGCTTTCGGTCCATGATAAGGTTATCCACCTGAGGACGGATATTTTCCTCTGATACCCCCAATAGTTCGGAAGCTCTGCGCAGCAGAAGATCCAACGGCAGATAACAATGACCTTCTCCCACCGCCTGCAGCAGGGTATACAGAATGCCACTGCGGATGCGGTAATCCGAGTCGGTATGAATGCCGATCTTCCCTGCGATCTCGTCCGCGATACGGAATCCCACACCACTGACATCCTCTGCCAGGCGATAGGGATTCTCCCGCATAACGCTGTACATTTCCATACCATAGGTATTATATATTTTTACGGCAAGAGTATTACTGATTCCGTATTGCTGTAAATAGACCAGTGCTTCCCGGAGATCCTTTTTTTCTTCCATCTGGATAGCGATCTCCTGTGCCTTGCGTTCGCTGATCCCCTTTACCTCAGCCAGACGCTCCGGCTCCTCCTCGATGATGCGGAAAGTATCGTCTCCGAATTTTTTTACGATTCTGGCTGCCAGTGCCTCACCGACTCCCCGGATTGCTCCGGAACCCAGATACCGTTCCATTCCCACGCGGTCGGTCGGTGTTACGGTCTCGTAGCTCTGGATCTTGAACTGTCGGCCGTATACGGGATGTTCTATGTATTCTCCCTCTGCGGAAATATTTTCTCCCTGGGTCAGTCCTTTGCACATACCGACACAGGTCATCTCTTCCCCTTCTGTCGACAGGATCATTACCGTATATCCGTTTTCACTGTTTTGAAACACAATATGGTCTACAAAACCTGTAATCGTCTCCATTTTTATTCCTCATACTATCTGTCTGTTGATTTGTGGGTTTCAAGGCTGTTCTCTCCGAATTGGGAAGAGGTCACCGCGGTGGCGGCGTAAGATAAAAAAGATCAGGGCTGCCAGAAATGGCAGCCCGAAGTCGCTACTCAAGATTGTAATTACGCTTCATCTGCTCATATAGCATCTGTGCCAGTCCCAGACTGTTCTGCTCCGTAGAGTCGGATGCGATCTGCTGTACCATCTCATCCTTATAGTAATCCATAAGCTGGGAGTTGGAAGAAGAAGTCTCATCGCTCTCAGGGATGGTCTTCATCATTTCCTTGAACATCTGCTCCAGGAAATAAGCCTCGAACTGCTTGCAGGCATCCATCAGTTCATCGTCTGTTGCTTTGGTGTAATCCGAACCGTTTAACTGGTTCTGCAATTTGGAAGCCGTCTGGTTCGCCGCATTGGTGTATGCGGTGCTGTCCAGAGCGGAACTGCCGTATATAGAAGAGATATCCATAATTTATCCTTTCTAAATTCCACGGTAATGCGACGGGC
>NZ_JBKVQF010000005.1:25074-181520 GCF_046969025.1 Waltera sp.
ATTCGCCCTATCAAACCGCAATCTGACGTTTCCGCCTGCAAGCAGGCGAATCGTCCCTACGGTAATGAGCAATGCATCTCGTAAACGCTTCGCGTTTCCTTCGATGTCGGGCATTCGCCCTATCAAACCGCAATCTGACGTTTCCGCCTGCAAGCAGGCGAATCGTCATCTTACGGTTTGACATTTCTCATTACCTACGCAGGTTGTTGGCCTGCTGTAGCATCTCATCGGATGCTGTGATGGCTTTGGAGTTGAGTTCGTAGGCACGCTGTGCAACGATCATGTTGACCATCTCGTCTACGACCTGTACATTGGAGCTTTCCAGATATCCCTGGATAATACTGCTCTTTTCTACATTATTATTTCTTGCTTCGTTGATAGCCTGTCCGCTGGCTGCGGTCTGCTGATACAGGCTGTCTGCCAGTCTTTCCAGTCCGTTCGGATTATTGAACTGGAAAACACCTATTGTGATGCCGATAGGCTGAGGTTTGTTCTTTGCATCGGGATAACACAGACTTCCGTCCTTGCTGACTGTAATATTGCTCATCACATAATTGCTGCCCAGAACAATTGCTTTACCCTGTGTATCCAGTACCGGAAGTCCATCAGAAGTAGCCAGCATATTGCCGCCGTTGGCTGCAAGTGTAAACTTCAGATTACCGTTTCTGGTGTAGTAGGTATTGCCGTCCGCTCCTCTTACTGCAAAGAAACCCTTGCCATCAATTGCAAATGCGGTGTCGCTGTCGGATGCTGTCAGACTTCCTTCCTTAAATACGGAACTGATGGAAGCATTTCTTACACCGAGACCTACCTGCGCACTGCCGGGCTTGGTATCTCCGTTTGCGGAAGTTGTCTTCGTCTGGATGTTCTGGTATAACAGGCTCTTGAATTCATTCACCTGTGTTTTGTAACCTGTGGTGTTTACGTTTGCCAGATTGTTGGCAATCGTATCCACATTTGTCTGCTGTGCGATCATGCCGGTCGCTGCTGTCCATAAGCTTCTGACCATATGTAGTCTCCTCTCACAATGTCCCTTATGTCATCCATGACCTGATTTTTATCCTGAAAATATTCTATAATCAGTTATCGGCTGTCCCAGCCGAATTCATTACTACAGTTTACCAATCTGGTTCGCTGCTACATCCAGAGTGCCATCAATGGTCTGGACCACCTTCTGGTTGGATTCATATGCTCTGGTAATGGAGATCAGATTTACCATCTCGGATACAATCTGTACATTTGCCATCTCCAGATAGCCTGACTTCACCTGTGCATCTGCCGTAGTCGTTTTGGCCCCTTCAATGGGCTGATAATAGGTCTCTCCATATTTTTCCAAGTAATCATAATCTTCAAAGTCCGTCACCTGAATTCTGGCAACTGCCTGATCGTTCTGATAAATCGTACCGTCATCCGTAATTTTGGAATCTAACAGTGTATTCAGGCGGATCCTCCTGTTCTGGGTATCCAGAACATAGTCACCCTCTTCCGTTACCAGATATCCATCCTTATTCAGTGTAAACTGTCCTGCACGGGTGTATTTGGTGTCGGTCTCTCCTGCCTTATTGGTAAATTCAATGGCAAAAAAGCCATCTCCGGCTAATGCCAGATCATAGGTATTATCCGTAATGCGGAAAGATCCCTGCGTATAATCGGTATAATTCTCTCCGATCTTCACTCCGGGATTTTTGATACCGATCTTCTGGACATTTCTCATGCCTACCGACTGGTCCTTGATCTTGACCGTCAGCACATCATTAAAGGACTGGCTGGTGGATCCTTCCTTTTTATATCCAACGGTAGATGCATTGGCCAGATTGTTGGTCATGATATCCATTCTGTTCTGTTCGTTTACCATACCGGTGTAAGCGGTATACAAGCCTTTAACCATTCATATCCTCCATTTGTGGCTGCGATCCTTCGACAAATGTACGGCATCCTGCCTTCGTCTATCTTTTCCGGTTCCCCGGAGCTGTCTGTGTTACTCTCTGTAGCCTGCCAGGAACTCTACGTATTTACCGGTTCCAATGGCCACTGCTGTCATGGGATCCTCTGCTGTCATGGTGTTGATACCTGTCTTGGCAGAGATCAGATCTTCCAGACCGCGCAGCAGGCTTCCACCTCCGGTCAGTACGATTCCTCTGTCTGCAATATCGGCTGCCAGCTCAGGGGGAGTCTTCTCCAGTACGCTGTGAATGGTCTCCACGATCTGTGCGGTAGTCTCGCGCAATGCCTCCTCGGTCTCCTCGGAAGACACCTTAACAGTCTTGGGCAGACCGGTCACGAGGTTACGTCCTCTGACATCCATATAATCCACTTCCGCTCTCTTGTAGCAGGAACCGATCTTGATCTTCAGATCCTCTGCGGTTCTCTCACCGATGAGCAGATTATGTTTTTTACGCATATAACGAACAATGGCTTCATCAAAATCATCGCCTGCGATCTTGATGGAAGCACTGACTACAGTACCTCCCAGAGATATGACTGCGATATCGGAAGTACCGCCGCCGATATCTACGATCATATTACCGCAAGGCTTGGAAATATCAATACCCGCACCGATAGCAGCTGCGATGGGTTCCTCAATAATGGAAACCTCTCTGGCACCTGCCTGGTAGGTAGCATCTTCTACTGCCTTCTTCTCTACCTCTGTAACGCCGCTGGGAACACAGACAGCGATACGGGGCTTACGGAAAGTTCTCTTCCCCAGCGCTTTCTGGATAAAGTATTTCATCATTTTCTCGGTTACGGTATAATCAGAGATAACACCCTGACGTAACGGTCTTACGGCTACGATGTTGCCGGGAGTTCTTCCCAGCATCAGTCTTGCATCCTCACCGATGGCTTTAATCTTATTTGTATCTCTATCAAAAGCTACAACAGAGGGCTCCTTTAATACAACGCCCTTTCCTCTGATGTATACCAGAATGCTGGCGGTACCTAAATCAATTCCGATATCTGTGCACTGCATCTTTTTTATTACCCCTTTCCGATGGTATCTATCTATAAGTCTTGACTCTACACGCTATTTTAGTCATATACATCATATTATAACTGAATTTTTTCCATTTTCATAGAGGGTAATTCTTAAAATTTGATAACTATTCAGAATCAGGGAGCCATGAAAGAGCGTTTTGCGAATGGGGGTCTGAATAGTTATCGTAGTTTCTTGTCCTTCTCCAGCATCTTTTTCACATAGTAACCGGTGTAGGATTTTTTCACCTTGACGATTTCTTCCGGGGTTCCCTTGGCGATCACTGTACCACCGCGGTCTCCGCCTTCCGGTCCCATATCGATGATATAATCCGCGGTCTTGATCACATCCAGATTATGCTCGATGACAACCACCGTGTTGCCGCCGTCCGCCAGTCTGTGCAGGATCTCCACCAGCTTATGGACATCCTCAAAATGCAGTCCTGTGGTAGGCTCATCCAGGATATAGATGGTCCTGCCGGTACTTCTTCTGGAAAGCTCCGTGGCCAGCTTGATACGCTGTGCCTCACCACCGGACAGGGTAGTGGAAGGCTGTCCCAGCTTTACATAGGAAAGTCCCACATCATACAGGGTCTCGATCTTTCTGCGGATAAACGGTACATTTTCGAAGAAAGGCAATGCTTCTTCCACCGTCATATCCAACACATCAAAAATACTCTTGCCTTTGTATTTTACATCCAGTGTCTCACGGTTGTATCTCTTACCGCCGCAGACCTCACAGGGCACATAGACATCCGGCAGGAAATGCATCTCGATCTTGATGATACCATCGCCACCGCAGGCTTCACATCTTCCGCCCTTGACATTGAAGCTGAATCGTCCCTTGCTGTAACCCTTGGCCTTTGCGTCCGCCGTAGAAGCAAACAGATCGCGGATCAGATCAAATACTCCGGTATAAGTAGCGGGGTTGGATCTGGGAGTCCGTCCGATGGGAGACTGGTCAATGTTGATGACTTTGTCCAGCTGTTCCACACCTTCGATACCCTTGTGTCTGCCGGGAATGCAGCGGGCACGGTTCAATTCTCTCGCCAGATGCTTGTAGAGGATCTCATTCACCAGTGAACTTTTTCCGGAACCGGAGACACCGGTGACACAGGTCATCACACCCAGAGGAATTTCTACATCTACGTTTTTCAGGTTGTTTTCCTGAGCTCCCAGTACTTTGATCCAGCCGGTGGGAGTTCTTCTGGTCTCCGGTACGGGAATCCGCTTTTTGCCGCTGAGGTACTGTCCCGTAATGGATTCCGGAATCTGCATGATCTCTTCCGCTGTGCCGCAGGCAATGACCTCTCCGCCGTGGGAACCGGCTCCCGGACCAATGTCCACGATATAATCCGCTGCCAGCATAGTGTCTTCATCATGCTCTACCACTACCAGAGTGTTCCCCAGATCCCGCAGGTTCTTCAGAGTATTCAGCAGTTTGTCATTGTCTCTCTGGTGCAGGCCGATGCTGGGCTCGTCCAGAATATAGCATACACCCACCAGTCCGGAACCGATCTGGGTAGCCAGACGGATACGCTGTGCTTCACCGCCGGACAGGGTAGCCGTAGCTCTGGCCAGAGACAAATATTCCAGTCCCACATCCACCAGAAATCCTACTCTTGCGCGGATCTCCTTCAGCACACGCTCACCGATGAACTGCTGCTGTTTCGTCAGCGTCATGGTATCCAGGAATTTCTGCAGATCACGGATGGACATGGATGTGATCTCATAAATATTCTTGTCGCATACGGTAACCGCCAGAGATTCCTTCTTCAGTCGCATGCCCTTACATTCTTTACAGGGAGTGATGCGCATGAAGGTCTCATATTCCTGTTTGCTGCTCTCGGAAGCGGTCTCACGATAGCGGCGCTCCACATTTTTGATCAGGCCTTCAAAGGCTACTGGATACACACCACTGCCGCGCTGGCCGGTATAATGCACCAGGACCTCTTTACCGTTGGTGCCGTGGAGCAGAATGTCATGAATCTTCTGGGGATAATCCTGGAAGGGAGTATCCAGATCAAAATTATATTCCTTCGCCAGTGCCCGCAGAATAGCATTGGTAAAGCTGGACTTGTCCGCACAGGACTGCCAGCCCATGACCGTGATGGCTCCCTCATTGATGCTGAGTCTCTTGTCCGGGATCATCAGATCCTCGTCGAATTCCATCTTATATCCCAGGCCGAAGCATACCGGGCAGGCACCGAAAGGATTGTTGAAGGAAAAGCTTCTGGGTTCCACTTCGCTGACACTGATACCACAGTCCGGACAGGAAAAGCTCTGGCTGAAAGTCACCGGTTCGCCGCCGATCACATCCACCACCAGCAGCCCCTCTGCCAGTTCCAGTACATTTTCAATAGAGTCTGTCAGACGGCGCTGAATACCATCCTTTACCACCAGACGATCTACCACGATGTCGATATTGTGCTTGATATTTTTATCCAGTTTGATCTCTTCCGTCAGTTCATACATGCTGCCGTCGATCCGTACCCGGACATAACCGCTTCTCTTGGCACGCTCCAGCACTTTGGCATGCTCGCCCTTGCGGCCTCTGACCACGGGGGCCAGCAACTGGATCTTCGTGCCTTCTCCCATGTTCATGATCTGATCCACCATCTGATCTACAGTCTGCTTGGCAATCTCTCTGCCACACTTCGGGCAGTGGGGAATACCGATTCTCGCATACAGCAGACGGAAATAGTCATAAATCTCTGTTACCGTACCTACGGTAGAACGAGGGTTACGGTTGGTGGATTTCTGGTCAATGGAGATAGCGGGGGACAGTCCTTCGATGCTTTCCACATTAGGCTTCTCCATCTGGCCCAGGAACTGTCTCGCATATGAGGACAGGGATTCCATGTAGCGTCTCTGTCCCTCTGCATAGATCGTGTCGAATGCCAGAGAGGACTTACCGGAACCGGACATACCGGTCAATACCACCAGCTCGTTTCTGGGAATGTCCACATTAATGTTTTTCAGGTTATGTTCATTGGCACCCCGGATCTTAATGTACTCCCGGGGACGCATCTTCTTTGCTTCTTCCATTGTCTTGCCTTTCTTAAATAAAATATCGTTCTCCAATTATTCAGAGCCCCATTCGCAAAATCGCATCTTTGATGCTTTACTTTTATTCCATATCATTTAATTGTTTCTTTAATTCAAGCATTTTATCTCTAAGTTCTGCTGCCGCTTCGAAATTCAGGTCTGCCGCTGCTTTCTGCATCTTCTTCTGGATCTCGCCGATCAGCTTCTCCAGTTCCTTCTTCGTCATGGATTCGGGATCCTTCTCAAAGCGTACCTCTTCCTTGGCGATTACCTTGGAGATGCTGATAAGATCACGCACCGCCTTTTTGATCGTCTGGGGGGTGATACCATGTTCTTCATTATATTTCATCTGGATCTCACGACGTCTGTTGGTCTCATCCAGTGCTTCCCGCATTGAGTCCGTGATGGTGTCCGCATACATGATGACATGGCCTTCCGCATTACGGGCCGCACGGCCGATGGTCTGGATCAGGGAAGTCGCACTTCTAAGGAATCCTTCCTTATCCGCATCCAGAATGGCCACCAGAGTGATCTCCGGAATATCCAGACCCTCTCGCAACAGGTTGATACCTACCAGTACATCGAACACATCCAGACGCATATCCCGGATGATCTGGGCGCGCTCCAGCGTATCAATGTCAGAATGCAGATATTTCACCCGAATACCGACTTCCTTCATATAATCCGTAAGATCCTCTGCCATCCGCTTGGTCAGTGTGGTGATCAGTACCTTATGATGCTGTGCGATCTCCTTGTTGACCTCTCCGATCAGGTCATCGATCTGTCCCTCTACCGGGCGCACCTGTACTTCCGGATCCAGCAGACCTGTGGGACGAATGATCTGCTCTGTCCGCAGCAGTTCATGATCCTTCTCATAATCGGAAGGAGTGGCGGATACGAACATCATCTGGTCGATATGCGCCTCGAATTCCTCAAAGTTCAACGGTCTATTATCCAGTGCCGAGGGCAGACGGAAACCGTAGTCCACCAGTGTCTGCTTTCGCGAGCGGTCCCCGGCATACATACCGCGGATCTGTGGGATCGTCATATGGGACTCGTCCACGATAATCAGGAAATCATCCGGGAAAAAGTCCAACAGCGTCATGGGCGGTGCTCCCGCAGGAAGTCCGTTCAGATGTCTGGAATAGTTCTCGATACCGGAACAGAAACCGGTCTCCCGGAGCATCTCAATATCGAAATTCGTCCGTTCCGCAATCCGCTGGGCCTCGATCAGCTTGTCTTCGCCCTTGAAAAACTGTACCCGTTCCTTCATCTCTTCTTCGATATTGCCACAGGCAGCCTTGATTTTCTCCTGCGACACTACATAGTGGGATGCCGGAAAAATTGCCACATGGTTCAGTTCTGCATGAATTTTCCCCGTAAGCGGCTCCACCTCCGCAATCCGGTCGATCTCATCCCCGAAGAATTCTATCCGGATCAGATAATCGCCGCCCTGCGCCGGATATACTTCCACCACATCTCCGCGGACACGGAAGGTCGCACGCTGGATATCCATATCGTTACGGTTATACTGAATATCAATCAGTTCCCGCAGCACCTCATCCCGGTCCTTCACCATACCGGGGCGCAGGGATACGATCAAGTCCTGATATTCGTCAGGGCTTCCCAAGCCGTAGATACATGACACGCTGGCCACCACTACCACATCTCTGCGCTCCGCCAGGGATGCCGTAGCGGACAGGCGCAGTTTATCAATTTCATCATTGATGGAAGAATCTTTTGCAATATAAGTATCCGAAGAAGGCACATACGCCTCCGGCTGGTAATAATCATAATAGGAGACAAAATATTCCACCGCATTCTCCGGAAAAAACTCCTTCATCTCCCCGTAGAGCTGACCTGCCAGCGTCTTGTTATGTGCAATGATCAGCGTCGGCTTGTTCAGTGCCTGAATGACATTCGCCATCGTAAACGTCTTACCCGAACCGGTGACACCGAGCAGCGTCTCGAACTGATTGCCCTGTTTAAAGCCTTCCACCAGCTCCGCAATGGCCTGCGGCTGGTCTCCGGTAGGCTGATATTCGGAATGTAATTTGAAATGATCCATATTCCTTCTCCTGATTTTCGCTTCTATCTGTAAAACTCTATCTGTAAAAATAGGAAGTCTCTATCATCTTCTTAGTATGATTACCTGTCTAGTATATCATTCAAAAATAAAAAAGTACAGAGCAAAATCGAATGTTTGTTCTGTACTTCTTATACCCTGATGATAACACGCAATATTTCAACATTTTCATAACACTGTACGCTCAGCCATTGCATCATATACTATTTTTTCCAGATATTCTCTCTTTGAGAAATTACTGCCATCCGCAAAATATGCATTATATGCTACCAAGGCCATTCGAACATATCTGCTGTTTTTTCAAATAACTCTCTGTTTATCTTTAAGCCAATCGCATCAGCATATTGGCAGCAAAATGTTATCGTTGTTCTGGTGTTTCCTTCCCGAAAAGGATGTACTTTCCATAGTCTTGCCAGAGAATCGCAAAATTCGACTGTTGCACGCTTTCTATCCATATCTTTCCAAGGCTTTCCTCGCATATCTGAAAGGATATTGTGAATATCCTTCACGATATCAAACGGATCAGAGTACTCTACTGACATACCTCCGAGGACATCTTCCTCCTTATAGATAGCAATGATACGTGGTTCTCCTGCCCATTCATATAAATCCTAAAAAATATAATGGTGCATCCTTAAAAGATGTTCGGTATTATATTCTCCCGGCAATGGATTCATTGCTAACTCTTTTAAACGATACACCACGTAATCTGCTTCCGCATCATTCAGCCCATCCTGCGTTCTGATATCCAGTTTGTTTTTTAATACCTCTGTATTTTCATACAAATACGGATCACGCATTCGCAGGCTCCTTCATCTTATATTTCTTATCAAGAAATTTTTTAACATCTTCCATCGTTGCCTCACCTGTTTTTTCTTTTTCGATATATTTTTTTTAAATCCTCTGTAGGTTCAAGTCCATCTACCCTGATCATTCCGATTGCATAATCCCAAGCTTCTGCATTAGTCATTGTATCAGTCCTCCTTTTCTGCTCTTCTTATTATATCAAAAATTCTTAAATTCTTCACTATTATTTCATCATAAAGTTGCTCTACCAGCGCCTCGAAAAACTCCATCATTTTCTTAGTATGATTACCCGTCTAGTATATCATTCAAAAATAAAAAAGTACAGAACAAAATCGAATGTTTGTTCTGTACTTTTTTATCATACGCCTCTTTACTGCATGATATCGCCAACACCATTATCCCGAATCACCTGCTGATACCAATAAAAGGAATCTTTCGGAATTCGCTGCTGTGATCTATAGTCCACATAAACTAATCCAAATCTCGGGTCGCATCCTTCCGCCCACTCAAAATTATCTGTAAATGCCCATGCTGTATATCCTATCACAGGAATCCCATCATTCATTGCACGATACAATTTACTCAGATAGCAATACATATAATCAACCCTCTGAGGGTCATGTACCTTACCGTCACTCATTACAAAATCAAGATTGGACATACCATTCTCCGTAATCAGAATTGGAAGATGATATCGTTCATACAGGAATTTCGGAGACCAGTAAAGTACCTCGGGGGTAATCGCCCATCCTAACTGTGTACGTGGCATTCCGGGCCAGCCGAGATCGGGAGATTTTGCATCTGCATTATAATTGTTAGCAAAATAAATATTATACCCAAAAAAGTTCAACGGCTGGCAGATTACTTTCAAATCCTCTTGTGTCAAAACCTTTTCCAGATACTGTGGTGCTTTTCCCAAAATCATTGGATCTGCCCACCAGTTTACCGCCATGGAAAATCCCTTTTCAATATCAAACATTTCACTTCTTGCTTTTTCGATTCCATCAGTCGTTTCATCATACGCCACAAAATTGCGTCCATTCAAGGCGAATCCAATCTGCGGATCTGCAAGTTTCGAACGTTCTCTAATAATTTTCACCGCATATCCGTGACATAATAATACATTCCTGCTGATGTAAGCCAGATCACTGAATCGTTGCTCTTTTGTCATCGTATTTGTCTTAAAGGGAGCTTGTCGACCTTCAAAATAACCGAACCCGATAAAGCATGCCGGCTCGTTGAACGTTATCCAATAACGCACTTTATCAGATAAAGCGTCTACCACAGTCTGAACATATTCTTTAAATTCATCAATAATCTGTGGATTCTCCCATCCTCCTTCGTTGTAAGCCCACATAGGAAGATCCCAATGATACAAAGTACACAGCGGCTCAATCCCGGCACGACGCAGTTCGCCTGTCAGATCTCGATAAAACTGAAGTCCTTTTTCGTTGATAATACCTCTTTGAGGCATAACTCTCGGCCAACTGACGGAAAACCGGTAACTCTTCAATCCCAGCTCTTTCATCAGAGCGATATCCTCTCTGTAACGATGATAATGATCACAAGCCTTATCCCCATTTAGGTTCCGCTTGATGTGTCCATCTGCAGTAGCGTCCCAGATACTGTCGGTCTTACCATCCTCATTTCTGGCTCCCTCTATCTGGAAGGAAGCACTGGCTGCTCCCCATAAAAAATTCTCCGGAAATAATTTCATTTTCCTGTTCCTCCTGCTCTTGTTATTTTTTGTGATATAAATGTACTTCTCCGCATAAACCGATCTGATTCTCCGGTTTCCAGTTCTCCTGTTTTCTCTTTGGTGGTATTCTCCGCTCCAATGTAGTAGCAACTTCGATTACAATCCGGTTTTTTCCTGTTATAAGTAACTTATCAATCTCATACCGATACGGTGGAATAATCTGGATTCCACAATCTGCTCCGTTTACAAATACTTGTACGGCTTCCCCTGCGTCACTGATTTCTAAAACTGCATGTTGTATTTCTTCCGGTCTCAGTTCCACTTCCTGTTCATAACGAATCACACCGCCGAAATCCGGCATTTCCTTCTCTGCATGATCTGGTAATTCTACCGCTACAGGCTGTTCAAATACAGGATAATGAATGCTATCGCACACCGAGCGTGTCCATCCTTTATTCAAATTTCTGCCTCCTGTTACCGCATACGTCGATTGCTTTTTCAAACAGTCCGGGGTTTCCGTATCAAATATGATGATCCAACTTTTTCCGGGTTCTATCCGCACATTAAACTCTATCGAATTTCCTTCTTTTAGCTGTAGCTCTTCCAGTTCATTTTCCCATGCATTATACCGATAGCATATCTCTCTTTTATCTGACAAGAGCACCGTGCCTTCATATATCGTCGTTCCTTCATTCACAAGGTACAAGAGTTCCGGGTCTCCATGATACCTGTAACTGCGAATATCTTTATTCTCCGGAATCATCTGTATTTCCGGCATCCTGTGCTTTCTCATGTACTCCAAAAGTTTCGTTACCGGCAATGTTTCTGCGTATTTGCGTATTTGTGACAACCTTTCCGCTTCACTATTACTGTCGATCCAACTGCATATTCCTTTGGGATAGGCATTTAGGAATACACAGGGGAATCCCTGTTTTCCCAGTCGGATAACAGCTTCTGCCGTTTCCTTTGTTATATAATCGGTCTGTGGAATAATGAAAATCTTATATTTCTGTGTATGGACCTGTAATCCGTCACTCAGATCCGTTTCATAACAACTGTCTGTAAAAATATCTGACGGCAAGAAGTCAAATCCAATCTGTGCTTCCGTCAGAATTCTCGCCGGTTCCTGAATATACATGCATGTCATTCCCGTCCACTCGGCTTCGCCATGATACAAAATCGCCGCTTCGCTCTCATGATGTCCACCGTTTATCAGATTGCAGATACGATTCATATAATTCATCAGCACTCCAAAGTGACGGTATTGCGGATTATGTCCATGTGCATAAAAATGCGGTGGGCAGTCCTGATCCGGGAAATCCTTGGCCGAAAAAGCATGCGGAACAAAATGATTCACACCTCGAACCATAAAATGATCCGCCAGATATGCCTCCAGTCTCACCCCTTCTTTCCAGCCATAATTTCCAAAAATTTCGCACATGGAGCGATCTTTTTTACGACGATCTATTGCTGCCGCGCTGGAAGCAAGACGCCCCAATGTGAAATGATAAAACACACCGTCACGCGGTGTCCCCAGATGAGAGACATAAGCAATATCTTCTCCCTGTGGTAATACCTGTCCTCCAATATCATCTATTCCTGACATATCCTGTCCTGCCAGTCCGCGGAAATAGTGTCCCAGACTCGATCCGCAGCGAGCATGCTGGTTATTGTCTTCGATCAGGTGGCCTATGTATTCGACACCGTGTTTGTGACACCAGTCTCCTATCTGCCGGGAAAAATCCCTTTCCACGCATCTGGTAACTTTATCCATGTAACTGAAACGCACCTTGGCCGTCAGATTCTCATCAAATTCCCTTTCCCATAAAAGCGGCAGATATTTTGCATATTCCGTTCCAAACGTTTTCTCAAGATCCTGTGCAAGTTCCCTGCTCCAAGGTTGATCTTCCATCTGATATATCTTCTGATCCATCTGATAGAGATGACCGTTCCCGATCTCCGGTTCATCCGAGAAAAATCCTGCAATGGTATCTCCGAAATCCTCTTGATAATGTGCATAGTGTGGCTCATACACAGCCTCGATCAGTGTATGACAGGCCTCCTCATCCAACATATTCATGTAATTACGATGTGACCCACGATTTCTCGTCAGATGAAGTGCATATACTTTCCATTCTCCTTCTGTCGGTGCAAACGCTATCTCTCCGTTTTTTTCCTCCAGCAATATCAGATCTTTCTCCACTGATCCGTTTTTCCGCACCGCTATTATCCCCAGTGTCTGATCTCCCGGGAATGTTTCAAATTCCATGTGAAAATAATTCTCGATCCAGGATGGGACAAACGGTTCTGCTCTATCGTAGCTTGGTCTCTTCCAGACTTTTCTTTCTCCCGGAGCCACCCTGTCCAACACTCGGTAGGTCAGGAACCATCTCTTGCAGGTGTCCGGTTTTTCCTCAATTTTTCCGTTACAATATCCTGTGGGGAAATGACTGTCATCCAGTATCCAGACCTTCATTTTCCGTTTTCTTGCTTCCTCCAAAATAATGTCCATATCCCGCCACCAGCCGGCTCCCACAAAATCCGGATGTGGGCGGCTTTCTATACACACCGCACGAATATTTGCATCATAAATTACCTGCATGTATTTTCTCAGCACTGCTTCCGATTCACCGTGTTGCCAGAAAAAGGGAAAAATATAATTTTCCATCTCTCCATGCAACAGGCTGTTTATTTTGGAATTCATAAACGCCTCCTCATCTGCTGTCAGTTCTCTTCCTGTTTGTATTTTTGTCTGTACTCGCTGGGTTTCATTCCTTCCACCCGTTCAAATGTCTGATTAAAATGGTTTACATCACTGTATCCCACCGCTTTACACACCTCATAAATATGCAGTTCCGTCTCTGCCAACAGCTTTTTGGCACGATCCACACGATAATCTGTCAGATACTTCTGATAGGTCATTCCGGTTTTTTTCTTAAACAATTGACTGAAATAGTAAGGATTAATATAAAATTTCCCGGATATGTCATTCAATGAAATATTCTGATTATAGTTTTGCCTGATGTACTCCTTTGCTTCTGCAATAACGTCCTTCTTTTTCGGCATATTATCTTTCAGCATAACTTCATTGACACTGCTGACCATATTCATGATCCAGTTTTCCAACTGTTCCATTGTCTTGAATTTTTCAATACTCTTCAAAGTAAATAAATTCTTTCCAAAGTATTCATTCATCTGAAGCTGTGCCGTCGGTATGTTATGTAATCCCAGAAGCACAATATTCAAGCTCAGTTTCTGCAATTCCGGAAGTGTCAATGTATTCTCTGAAAGAATTCTGTGAAAAATTCCTTTCACGGTAATCCGGAAGCCATTCTGGTCAAAACGATCAATTCTATCCTTTAATTGCTCTGTCTCTTCTTCCGTAAGCAGTTCCGGCCGGTTTTCCATATTGCAAAGTTCTTCAAATAAAATAGCGGTTCCGCAGCCTTTCAAAATACGGTAATTGATAGCTACACAAGCTTCCTCATATGCTTTAGGGAGATCTTCATACTCTTTATAAGTACTTCCGATTCCTATACTGAACCGACCTGCGTCCTTCGTGTTTTGAATCATATACTTTCCGACAAGCGTCTTCTTATCTTCCGTCGTAAAATTGTTTGCTCCGATGATTACCGCTGTTTGTGCATTCCCGATGCGGATACTGTAAAGGAACTGTTCCCCCTGTAGAATCAAGCCTTCTACAGGCAGTATATTCTCCTCTTGATTTTCTGCAGCAAGTACCAGACAGGTATACTGACTGTAATTTTCTAAAACTCTCATTTCCTTCAGGAATTCTCCCACCTTATAGCGGCTGTCCGTGCCACCTGTCAGGAAATCCCTCAATGCATAGTTACGCATATCATCATTCAATTTTCCCAAGGAATCCTGTGTCTTTCTCCTGGTTGCAATTTCTCCGCACACCCTGGTTATTGTCTCACTCAGTTCTTTCTCATCAACCGGTTTTGTGATAAAATCTCTGACTCCCAGTTCGATTGCCTTTTTTGCGTAGCTGAATTCTGCATATCCGCTTAATACAATAAACTCAGCTGAGCATCCTGCCTTTTTCAGTTCCCGGATCATTTCCAATCCGTCCATTTCAGGCATTCTGATATCCGTAACAATAATATCCGGCTGCTCTGCGGTGGCTTTCTCATATCCTTCTCTTCCGTCATGTGCCAGC
Source organism: Waltera sp. (assembly GCF_046969025.1). Taxonomy (NCBI): domain Bacteria; kingdom Bacillati; phylum Bacillota; class Clostridia; order Lachnospirales; family Lachnospiraceae; genus Waltera; species Waltera sp. The sequence continues at coordinate 39,865 of NZ_JBKVQF010000005.1, forward strand.
AGAACCGGTCTGCACTCCGGATTATACTTTCCAGTCAAATAGGCAATTCCGGTTGCCTTTTCCTTTTCATCCTCAACAATCAATAACTTATATGCCATATTGATCAGCCTCTTTCCTGCTCCATATAAGGAATTCGAATTTCCACCACTGTTCCGTACTCATCACTTGATAAGATACTCAGCTTTCCTTCATTTCCATAGCGCAATCTGATCCGCTCTGCTATATTGCGAAGACCGATTCGATGAGAGTTTTGTGTTTCCTCGCTCTGTGATGTTTCCGACAATGCCTCCAGGCTGTGTCGTACTTCTTCCAGTCTCTCACCGGACATACCGGCACCATCATCCTGAATGGTAAACACCATAATATGTTCATCAACCAGTCTTCCTGATATAGATATTTTGATCGGTATACCACTCTCTCTGCTTCCGTATTTGAATGAATTTTCAATGACCGGCTGGAACAGAATCGGCATGATACGTGCCTGACAGAGCTTCTGATCCACATCCTCATGCAAAGTAATCACATTGTCAAAGCGGATATTCTGAAGGCAGATATAAGACCGAATATTGTCAAGTTCATCGTTTACTGTGTAATTCTTTTTATCACTGTCCAGGACATTACGAAACATTTTTGCCAGAATCTTAACCATATCGGCCACATCATCATCTCCGTTCAGGATAGCCTTAATGCGAATGGATTCCAGGGTATTAAACAGAAAATGGGGATTAATCTGGGTACGAAGTGCCAGAAACTGTGCATTTTTCTGGCGTACACCTGCCTGATATATCTCCTCAAGCAGTGCTTCCATCTTACCGACCATATGATTATAGCTTTTTACCAGGCTTCCGAGTTCATCATTTCCAACTGTTTCCTCAATCAACTCATAGTTTCCATTTTCCAATCTTTTCATACTACTCTGCAACTTCCGGATTAAATATACCATTTGTTTGCTGAATAAAATGGAAGCGGAAATAATGATTGCAATCAGAACCGCCACCAGTATCCATGTCACCTTCTGGATAAAGCTGACACGCAGATACATCTTGCTCCTCGGGATCACAGTATTCACCTTAATTCCCAACTGTTTCGTCGTATCTTCTATTACGATATAATCGTCAGGGTTCTTTTCATAAAACAGCAGGCTTTCTTTGTCAATCCCGCTGTAATGAACTCTGCCACTGGACAAATCAGAATCATATATCAGTCCCCCCTGTGCATCTGTAATATTAATTTTGATATTATATTGATTGCGTTCCAGAAGAAACATATCACTCAATTTGATAATACTGGACGGAGCAAGGTCTATCAGTATCATCCCGGCATATTTTCCGTTTACACCGTATACACGACGTCCAAATGTAACCAATATCTGATCTCTGTTTCTATCATAATAAGAGCAGTCATGCAACGGTGTCAGAAACAGAACTTCCGAATTCTCCTGTTCCTTTAAAAACCAGTCCTGCCGCAACAATTCTTCATAACTCAAAGATCTTCCGGTACGATCATACTGAAAATATCCGCCTTCCTCATTCATGATCGTCACAGACTGAATTTCACTTTCCATCGTCATCAGTCTCATTACCAGTTCACGATAAAACAGTTTATTCTCTATTCTCTGTGATATCGGAATCTCTGTGTCCAGACGATCCATCAGACCTTCATTCACCAGCAGAGATTTTGTAAGCGCATCATAATCGCTGATAAACCCATTCATGTCAGAGGCTATTTGTGAACTGAAAATAGATGCAGTTTCCTCCATGGTGGATTCCAGACTATTAGCGGAAATATGATATAGTACAAAGCTCATAACCAACAATGGCATCACACTGACCATCGAGAATACAAGAATCAATTTTGTCGCTATATTCAGGTTGTTCCACATTTTCTTCATTGTCATCACACCGCCCATAGATTATTCGCTGTTCTATTCTAAAGAGATTTCAAGCATATCCAACATTCCCCGTCCGTAATATTCCAACATCAAAGTACCAATACCTCTCCATTCTTTTATATCAGTTTGGTTCTTTTCCCAGTCTTCTGACGGCATCACAAAAATACGCCCTATCTCCTTATCTTTTTCCTGTATTCTAACACAGATTTCTCCTTTTGCGCATCCTCTGGTCGTTATCGTTATCTTTTTCAGGTCATCGAATTGAAAATATTTATACCCTGCGCATCCTCCGTCTTCTATGCAGGTAATGTATTGCTTGGGCGCTGCATTTTCATCTTGTATTTCATCCGGATTTTTATCCGGAGCATCCTGTGTCACATAGGGCTGCGCATTGCTGTCCGGCCTGGATATCTCAGGTTCTAATTTTCCATGCAGTATGCATGCTATGGACGCAGGATATGTACCTTTTTCCAGCGGAGCTCCGTTGAATCCCTGTGATGTCATCTCTGCCTGTTGAAACCTGCCATCCGGCAACATAACTAACTCTTCAACGCAGGCTTGTCTTGAAAACTGTGTCTTATTAGTAGGTCTATGATAAAAGACGTACCATTTACCATTGATCTGCTCAATACTTCCATGATTGTTTCCCCACATGATCTGTATCCGGTTCTTATCCTGTTCTTCTATTACGCCGGAGTTATCGGACAGTACTCCTGCATAACGATACTCACGATCCGGTTTTTCACTTATGGCATAGCATAATTCTCTCGACCGAACAGAAGAATAAATCAAATAGTACTTTCCGTTTATCTTCCTGACAGAACTTGCTTCAAAAAACTCATGTCCCTCAAATCCGGTATCCTTTGCTTTTCCCAATATTGGAAGCAGAATTCTTGGTTCTTCTATGACTGTAAGCATATCGTCACTTAATTCCATGACACAGGAATTTTTAGGTGTTTTCCCTATATCCTTCTCTGTCTTTGGACCATTTCCTGAATACAGGTAAATTTTACTGTCTTCATCTATAAAAACACCGGGATCAAACTGCCAGATATCCCCTTCCCGTTTTCCGATCCATTGTCCTTTTTTATCCTGCACAATTCCATAGAATTGATATTGTCCTGCAGGTTCATTGCATACAGCTACACCGATTGCCTCTCCGTCACCGTCCGGGCAATAATATAAATAGTATCTTCCATCCTTGCCTCTTGCGACATCCGGTGCCCAGATTTGTCTGTTACCATCCGGCATTCTTGGATCCTGGCTGCTCCGGTAGATAATGCCTTCGTATCTCCATTCCTTTAGGTCATGAACATTGGCAGACCAACAGACATAATCGTTCATGCAATACTTATTTCCGCCAAACCCGTCATGGCTTCCGTATAGATAAACCCTGTCACCAAATACATGTGGTTCTCCGTCCGGAATATATTCCCACAAAGGCAGATATGGATTATAGCTCTGCATTCTTTTGTACTCCTGTTTCTACAAAGGAGTCCTGGGGAAATAAACTCTCAGGACTCCTCATCTTCTTGCAGAATATTACTGTGCTTTTTTTGCGTACCACTCTCTTGCTTTCTCAGTTACTTCCGTTCCACCGGTGGCATACCATTTTTCTACAAATTCATCAAACTTATCAATGGAGTATTCTCCGGTGATAATCTTGGTAGCATATTCAATATATAAAGTCCGGTTAGCAATATCCGGATAATCAGAAGTAATCGATTCCGGCATACCGTCCCCAGCAAAACTCTTTACATATTTCTGGTTTTCCTGAGCATTCTCAATTGCCTGAGATACTGCCCATGCTCTGTCATCTGTTAACTGGGAAGACAGTACATTCACTTGGAAATCAATGGTTGCAATTTGGTTGAAAGGTACTAATACCAAATTCTGCTGCGTGGATGGATCATCCGGCAGACGAACGGATTCCCCGTTTACCACTTCACTGTGCATACCTTCCACACCATTATAAAATTTCATCCACAGATCCTGGTTTCCATAAGCATCTAATACTTTCATGATTCTGTCAATCTTCGCTTCATCATCCGTATTTGCTACAACAAATCCTCCGCCGTTCATCTGACGCATTGTATAATACCCTTCATATCCGGGTGCTGAAATGGCAGGTAATACAGCGATTTCCGGTTTTACTCCGGTACCATTATAAATATTTTCCGCATAATTATAGCATTCCTGAGGCAAATGTTCCCAAATACCAACTACACCTGAATTGATTTTACCGTCCCACGCAGCCTTATCATTCAGAAAAGTCTCTGGGTCGAGCAATCCTTCTGCATATAACCCGGACATCCACTCCAGACAATCTCGCATATTCTTGGTTACTGCAGAGTAAGTAAGTTCTCCATCATAAATATCCCACTGAGGATATCCTTCCCACATTGCAATTCCGTACTGTCCAAACAACTGTCCCATCCATCTTGCTTCTGCACGACCACCTGTAGGGATTTCATCTGCCACCCCATTGCCATTGGGATCATCGTTTTTAAATGCTCTGAGTACTTCTACAAACTCTTCCTGGGTTGTGGGCATGTCCAGACCGAGATTATCCAGCCAGTCCTTACGAATCATAGCGCCATTTCTTCCGTAACTCATAACCTGCGGAATCACATAGATGCGGTTTTGCCCGGTCGGATCATTCGCTTTTACTGCGTCCCAGACATCCTCCGGAATGCTCTCCCACAAATGAGGTGCTTTTTCAGGCAACAGATCTGTCAGATCCAGTAATGCTCCATTCGCAATTAATTCTGTCTCTACACCATTCCAGGGAGTAAACATATCCGGCATATCTCCGGCAGCAATTCTGAGATTCAACTGCTCCAAATAGGTTTCTCCACCATTCCACTCTACATAAGGCTGTACAATCCCTACACCTATGATATCTTTATAAAAATTATACAGTTCACTTCCTGCTTCCACCGGAAGGTATCCATTGTTGGTGCTCCAGATTTCAATATCCTCATCTGTAGAAGCCTCTGCCGTCTGTTCTGTTGCTTCTGTGCTCTTAGAATCAGCACTTCCACACCCCGACAACATTGACATCACCATCACCGATGCCAGCGTTGCACTCATTAGTTTCTTTGCATACCTTTTTTTCATACCTTTCCACCTCGTTCTTTCTTTTGGTAATTCTATTTTATCAGCTCCTATTTCTTTTGAAATATGGGCTTTTTAGTTCTTACTCTGTGTTTCTTTATTTTTTATTTATCCCTTTACAGACCCTAGCATTGCACCTTTCGCAAAATATTTCTGTATCCAGGGATACGCGACCAAAACCGGAAGAATCGCAAATACAACCGCTGCTGCGCTGAGCGTTGCGGATGTATAATTTGCCGTCTGTGCCATGGTAACTGCCTGTAATTCTCCACCTCCGTCAACAATTGTTCGAATCTTCATTTGTAAAGGAAACAGGTTCATATTTTGTATAAACATCATCGGATGCTCATATTGGTTCCACATTGTCACTCCGTAAAATAATCCTACCGTAGCCAGCACAGCTTTCGAAGCCGGAAGCACAATTTGAAGCAAAATACGAAATTTTCCACATCCATCAATCATTGCAGCTTCTTCCAACTCCCGGGGAAACTGTTTGAAAAATGTTCTGACTATAATCAGGTTATACGCTGTCATAATATGAGGAAGAATTAACACCCAGTAATTATTGTATAATCCATAAGAACGTAACGTCAAAAAATAAGGAACTTTAGGAGCAGCAAACACCATAGTAAATACCACAAATAACATAATATATTTGGACGGTCGGAATTCTGTTTTCGACAACGGATATGCCATTAAAACATTTAGTAATAATGCTATCGCCACACCCAACACTGTGGAAGAAACCGAAATCAAGAAAGGCATCCATATTTTTCCTTTCATAAAAAGATATTTCCAGGAATCAAACGTAAATCCTACCGGTAATAAATTAATCTGATTCATCTGTGATGCCGTTTTGGAGCTCAAGGATACTGCAGCCTCAGAAATAAGTGGGATGGCCGTAATAACGGCAAACAATATTAGAATCAAGCTAATTACAAACCCAAAGATTTTATCGTTTGCAGATTCCCGTACATGTGATTTTTTCGTATAAGCCTTCATTACCACAATCCTCCGTCTTCTGAAACTTTATTTGCAATTTTATTGAAAGTAACTACCATAAACAGACCTACTACCGACTGGAACAATCCTACCGCTGTTGCGAAACTGTATTGTGCCTGTTGAATTCCGACACGGAAAACATACGTATCAAAAATATCTGCCACTGAATAAGTCATTGGTGTGTATAAATTATATACTTGATCAAATCCAAGTGTTAAAAAGCTTCCGATGTTCAAAAGTAAAAGTGTAAGCACCGTAGGCACTAAAAGAGGAAATGTAATGAATTTCATTTTCTGGAATCGCGACGCACCATCAATAGAAGCTGATTCATACAAACTCGGATCCATTCCGCTAATTGCCGCCAGATATACTACCGTACCCCAGCCAGATTCTTTCCATATCGTAGAAAGAACATAAATAGGACGAAACCAGCTTTCTTTCTGCATTACCAGTAAGGGAGACATTCCCAGAAATTCTCTTACGTTATTAAACAGTCCACCAATGCCAAAAATATCGAATACCAGTCCTCCTACCACTACCCAGGATACAAAATATGGGATACAAATAATCGTCTGTATTCCCTTTTTCACCTTAGCATTTCGTAGTTCATTTAACATCAATGCCAAAATGACGGGAACCGGAAATGTCAAAACAGTCTTCAGCAATCCCAGAACAACCGTATTTCTGAGGATTTTGTAAAAATCCGGATATGTAAACAGCTTTTTAAAATTAGTCAATCCACACCATGCACTATCCCAAATTCCTTTATATGCAGAATAATCTTTAAATGCGATTACGCTACCAAGCATAGGAATATACTTAAACATAACAAGATATATAATTCCAGGCAACATCATCACATAATAAGGCCAGTTTCTTTTAAAATGCTCCTTTAAATTACCGGATCCAGCCTCCGTTCTTTTCATTTTTGTTTTTCCCATAAACTCACTCCTGTCTTCTTTCTTTTTGGAATGATTTCATTTTAACATTTGTGTTTTTTTTGAAAATATGAGAATTTTAGTGATTGCTATGGTTTTTTTTAGAATTTGACACAAAAAAACCTCAGCAGATTTCTCTACTGAGGTCTTCTTAGCAGGTCAACCCCTGCTTCGCAGGGCTACAAGGATTCGAACCTTGAAATGACGGAGTCAGAGTCCGTTGCCTTTTTTAGCGCTATTCCCGTAATAACAAGGCTTCCACAGATTGTCCTGTTCGGAATTGACCTATGAATTGACCTATCGCTCTCAAAACAGCCCTTTTTGTACCAAGTAATCCTTCACCAGTTCGACAACTTCTTTTGCTACGTCGATCTGCTCCAGGGCATCTTCCCTACTCGCAATATAAAAGGTATCATAATCACTCTTATGACGGATAACCTCCAACCGGGATATTTTTCTTCCTATCTCTCTGGGGAAGATTTCCTTGTTGACATAATTTTTGTTAAAGTATCCCAACGTGTCCTTGTGCTTTTTAAATGCAATCGGCTCCATCGCCAATACTGCATCTATCGCATGATAGCAGGAATAGTACGCTCTGTTATTGGCTGCCTTATATTTTCCAGCCTCTAATAGGATTTCTGCGGTTTCCAGGTCATCTTTTGCCTGCTCCCATTTATACCTTGCCACATCCGCAAAAGTTCCTTCCGATTCCGATTTGTTCAAATAACTACCCCCTCTTTCTCCACATTGCGGTAAAACATATCCGCATTCTTCCAGTAGTCGAAGTGATCCTTGCTCTGCACTACCGGCATGATATCCGTCTCATGCTCATTATTGAAGTCATAAGTAATATCGCAGATCTTTCTTTCCAAGGGGCTTACATTGTCCACATTCGCATCCACCAATACCATGACATCCACATCTGAATCCGGGCGAAAATCTCCTCTCGCATACGATCCGTATAGAATAACCTTTTTTACTCTGTCATCCGTAACCTTTTCCAGTTCCTCCCGATAAATCTTCAATAAATTTTCAAGTTGCTGCGGCATTACCTACACCTTCTTTCCATTCATAATATGTGCCGTTTCCTATAATCATAGTACCACAAGCCTCTCATTTTCTCAATGGCTGCCCTATGATATTTTCTGTGTCCGCCTTTGAACAGGTACTGGTACAATCTGCGTCACCTTCCCCTCGGAAATAATCTTTTTTCTGACAGCAATATAATATTTTTCTGTAGTAGCCTCAGAATCACCGATGTAAGAAGCAATCTGTTTAATTGGTGCTCCATTATCATACATATCTGTTGCCAAAGTTCGTCGAAGTACATGAAGACTGCCTCCCAATTCCTCGAGATCTGCTGCTCGATAAATTGCTTCAGCTCGATGTTCCAGGTTGGTTACCGTATTGCACGCACCCGTTTTGGTGGGAGTGACAAAATCCTCTATATCAACACACGGCGATTCTTTATAGATCAAGCAGAGTATCTCCAGCGCCTTATCTGTAAGACTAGTCTTTACTGTCAACGCATCAACAAAGCTAAGAAACAGCTTTTTCCGCATGACCTTTTATCAAAGCTCCAGCAAATAGCCCCTTTCGAAAACACCATATAGGGGCTGATCCTGTCACCCCTGATAATGTATTCGTTGGGAAGTTTAGCCAATATCCATACTCTTCTACCCTCCGACAAACTGCCGGCTGTCTCATATCTAACTCCTGCACCCAACAGCCCATCGGTAAAGGCAAAAGCATCTTCATTCTGAATTACGGTATATCGGTCTGTTACTACTCCCAAAAGCTTGTCATCTTTGTCACGAATATTAGCAAAATATCCCGGAACCGGGCTTCCATCATAAGTTGTCAGCGGTTTCTGCACCACGTGCCAATCTAATCCAGCCTTCGTTAAAGCTTCTTTGGATGTCAATGCCTCTGCCACCCTTATTCCTAATCCGTGCCATGGTTTTTCTCTTGTGTAAAACATAGTTTCTACATTTGCTGCCATATCATTTCTCTCCTTTCGTTCCAGCAATTACAACCACTTGCCATATCTTTACTTCGCAAATGTCTGTCCGTATAATCAAATTCTTTTGCAAGCTCCTGCAGGTTCGTACCATCATAACGACGTTTCACTTCTCCTGCTACATAATCCGCCTTGTAGAATCTCTTCGGAAAGGTGACCTGTTGCCCACGGAACTCTTCAAATATCAGTTCTGTATCCTCCGGTCCTACCAAATCCATAAGGGTTCTATAAATGTCTGCTGCTCCCTCCTTGTGTCTTTTTTGATCGTTCATGTACATTACCTTCTCTCATAAATTATCTGGTCTTATCCCACCTCAATTCCGATAATATCATTGAGTATTGCTTATCATAGGATAAATTATAGCGTATCCTCATTGTGTTCTCATTTGAGATTCTGTTGCATTTTCTCCTTGTCTTTTTCACTTTTTTTCGACAAAATAGGGCAAAAACCGAAATTTTTGCCCTTAGAACCGTCATATTCATTTTTTACTCAAAACCATTACCTATGAATTGACTTATCCATAAGTAAATTTTCAGCTTGCTCCGCAGAAATCAGTATACATCTTCCGCCTCGTTCTATAATGCTTCATTACTCGCTTCCTAAATCTGCTTATTCATAATTCCTGTAAATCCAATATTTTCCGGACACGAAAAAACCTCAGCAGATTTCTCTACTGAGGTTCCTATTCGCAGGTCAACCCCTGCTTCGCAGGGCTACAAGGATTCGAACCTTGAAATGACGGAGTCAGAGTCCGTTGCCTTACCGTTTGGCGATAGCCCTATGTCGTTTACTTGATGAAGTATACACTATCTGTTCCCTTTTTGCAATACCTAATTTAAAAAAAATTTAAAAAAATATATGAAATTGGAACAATTTCCGTAAAATCATCGCATAAACACCGTGATATAGGGGTAATCCTTCCTCTCTGCAGGCTTAAAATCCTCCATCAACCAGTTCCAGATAAAGCTGTTCTCTCCTTCCTGGGCAATATCTCCATAACAGCTTTCAAATACCACCACATCCGGATATCTGTCCGGATTGATCTTCCAGTAGTCCAACAGACGCTCATCATAGATCATAGAGCAGATCGTATCGGGGGATGCCTGCTTATGTTCTCCGAGCATACAATAGAACTGGGACGGTCCCACATAAAGCACGGTACTGCCGTCCGGCACGGCCTCCGGCCATACAGCCAGATTATTGTTGTAACGGTATGCAGTCATATAATCCGTGAGGATTCCGGCGCGTAATCCCTCTCTGTTGATGCCACGCACATTTTGAATCACATAGGCATGATATTCCTGGGATCCCAGAATCAGCCAGGTATAGGAAAATGCATTCCCAAGCACAAGGATCAGGCACAGGATCTGAATTGCCTTCTTTCCTGCGGTGTTTTCCTTCTGCCAGCAGTCTCCCAGACATACCAGTCCGGCCACTGCTCCCATAATGAGATAGGTGACCAGCAGCATCGGTCCCCAGTTAGACAACAGAAGTACCGAAAAATAATTGACAAATGCCAGCAGGATCAGTTCATAGAACAGCTTTTCCGTCTTGTCTCTGCGCAGATAGGTATAACATCCCGTCAGGGATACTGCCATCAGCAAAAGCTGCGGATAAATTGCATTAAAGGAACTGAACAGCCAGAACCAGATCTGGATCAGAAATACAATTACGAAAAACAGCATGCCCGGAAGCTGTAGCAGTCCGGGAAGTTTTTTCTTCCACACTTTCTCTATAAACCATCGGATTCCCAGAGACACCAGCAGGGCACACAGAAGGATCATGGCCATCTCTCCCAGGCTTGACCCCCATCCCAACAATTTTTCTCCCACAGTAGTCTGATGGGACCCCTCTCCCAGGATCTCGCCTGCCATCTCCAACATTTTCTGCGGTGTCATATAACTCAGAAGATATGTAAACATTACTGCCGCACTTGCCACACAGGGCAGTACATAAGCACAGAGTTCTTTCCATTTTTTCTCTGATCTGCGCACCAGCAGAAATACCAGGCAGCACAAAAATACCAGTACCATACTTGGATAAGCCAGCACATCACAGGTCATGAATATACCTGCCAGCACCAGCCACCGCAGCTCTCCTGCTGTCTGTCTGCCCTCGGAGTCCTTCGCTCCGAAGTATCTCAGAAGGCACAGCACCATAAGTGCAAAGAACCAGTTATGAAGATTGGAATACTCCGGAATAAAAATGGACTTGGGTGTTGTCACATAGTAGAGAAGCCCCATCAGTGCTGCCACATTCTCATCCATCTGCGGCACCGTCCTGCGGATCGTCTTATACAGAAAGACGCTGACGCACGCCTGGATTGGGAAAAATACGAGCCGCAAAAACAGGTTCAGATAGTTCACTCCACCTGTCAGCTTCACAAACAGCCTGATAAAAACCGCCGTAAAAATGGCAGAAGTCTGGTGTGGTTCCCACATTTCAAGCAGCAGCCGGTCTCCCATGGCAAGACGATAACCCGCCATGATGCCATAGCCTTCGTCCGTATCTGCACCAATAAATAAATTTTTTGCCGTATATGCAATGATTGCAAGAATACAGATAATTTTCCAGAATTTCTTATTTTTCAGTATATTTTTCATCATGCAGTTATCATAACACAGGAATTTCCCCATAGCAATGACAAGAAACATACATAACTGCAAAACGAGGCCCACCGTCCTGCGGCAAGCCCCGTTTTTATTCAACACAATGAGAGAAACGTATTATGGTATTTTGCAATGCTGTTTATACTTCAAAGATCAGATCACCATAGGCAGGTACCGGCCATACCTTCTTGTCAACCATCATCTCCAGTTCATCTACGGGAGTTCTCAGGTCATCCATTGCGGTATGTACCACATCTTTATAGAAGAAAGCAAGCTTCTTGGGATCTTCGATGCCTGCTGCCTCAGCCAGCTTATCCTCCAGAGCAGTTTCTGCAGCCTGTGCCTCAGCCAGCTTCTCGGAAATGCTCTTCAGTACAGTGGTCTGTACGGTTGCATCCGCACCTGCACTCTTAACAGCCAGTACGGTATCCGCCAGAGTCCTGGTATACTCCATAACTGCAGGAATGTACTGCTTCTTCGCCATATCTACCATGGTCAGGGCTTCAATATTGATGGTCTTAGAGTAGGTTTCATACAGAACCTCCTCGCGGGATTCCAGCTCAGCCTTGGTGAAGATACCGAACTTCTCGAACAGTTTGATAGACTTTTCGGTGGTCAGAGTCTCGGAAGCTTCTACCATGGACTTGATGTTGGGAAGTCCTCTTCTGGCTGCCTCTTCTACCCATTCCTCGGAATAGCCGTTGCCGTTGAAGATGATTCTCTGATGCTCGGTCAGGTACTTCTTGATCAGATCGTGTACGGCAATATCGAAATCGTCTGCTTTCTCCAGAATGTCTGCTGCCTCGCAGAAAGCTTCTGCAACGATAGCGTTCAGAGTGGTGTTGGGGCTGGCGATGGAGTCTGCACTACCTACCATACGGAACTCAAACTTGTTGCCGGTGAAAGCAAACGGTGAAGTTCTGTTACGGTCGGTGGCATCCTTATCCAGATCCGGCAGAGTGGATACGCCGGTCAACAGTTTACCGCCCTGGATGGAATGAGTAGCATCACCGGTCTCCACCAGCTGCTTTACCACATCCTCCAGCTGCTCGCCCAGGAATACGGAAATGATGGCAGGGGGTGCCTCGTTAGCTCCCAGTCTGTGATCGTTGCCGACATCGGATGCACTCTGACGAAGCAGATCTGCATGGGTATCTACGGCTTTCAGGATACATGCCAGTACTAACAGGAACTGGATGTTCTCGTTAGGAGTATCGCCGGGATCCAACAGGTTGACACCGTTATCGGTTCCCAGGGACCAGTTGTTATGCTTACCGGAACCGTTCACTCCGGCGAAAGGCTTCTCATGCAGCAGGCAGGTCATACCGTGACGTCCTGCTACTTTCTTCATGGTCTCCATAACCAGCTGGTTATGATCTACCGCAATGTTGGCGGTCTCATAAATAGGAGCCAGCTCGTGCTGTGCGGGAGCCACTTCGTTATGCTGTGTCTTGGCGGTTACACCCAGCTTCCACAGTTCAATGTTCAGATCCTTCATGAAGGAACCGATTCTCTCGCGGATAGTACCGAAGTAATGATCCTCCAGCTCCTGTCCCTTGGGTGCGGGTGCACCGAACAGGGTACGTCCTGCGAAGATCAGGTCTTCACGCTTTAAGTATTTATCTCTGTCTACCAGGAAATATTCCTGCTCCGGTCCCACGCTAGCTACGACCTTGGTAGCTTCGGTATTGCCGAACAGTCTTACGATACGCAGTGCCTGTGTGCTGACTGCTTCCATGGAACGAAGAAGCGGTGTCTTCTTATCCAGTGCCTCACCCTTGTAAGAACAGAATGCAGTGGGAATGCAGAGGATCACGCCGGTTGCATCCTCTTTCAGGAATGCGGGAGAGGTGATATCCCATGCAGTATAGCCTCTTGCCTCGAAGGTAGCCCGTAAGCCTCCGGAGGGGAAGGAAGATGCATCGGGCTCGCCCTTGATCAGCTCCTTACCGGAGAACTCCATGATCATCTTGCCGTACTCATCGGGATGGGTTACGAATGCATCGTGCTTCTCTGCGGTGATACCGGTCAGAGGCTGGAACCAGTGGGTATAATGGGTGGCACCGTTCTCGATGGCCCAATCCTTCATTGCCTTTGCTACAACATCAGCGGTGGCCAGAGACAGCTCTCCGCCGTGATCAATGATCTTCTTCACTTCTTTGTATACGCTCTTGGGTAATCTTTCCCTCATCTTACCCAGAGTGAATACCTTACTGCCAAAGATTTCTTCCACGTTTAATACTTCACTCATCTTCGTTTCCTCCTTATTCTTGCTATTTTCCATGCTTCCTGCGACTTACTTGCACAGTTGCTATTCAGAACTTACATGCGCAAAATCGCATCTTCGATGCTTTCCTTTTGCTTATGTAAGTTACTTCGCCGAATAACTATCGTTACATCTTCTTGCGCATGCAAGCATTCGCCGAAGATGTACGATAGTTACGGCTCTGAATAGCAACAAAAAAAGGCGCTACACTTCCTAGTGTAAACGCCTTCGTTTCGCATTGAAAAATATTAACTTGTGAGGATCGCTCCTCTATGGCTCATTACTATACAACAGATTTTTTTTGAATGCAATACCTTTTTTGAAAAAATTGTAACTATTCAGAACTCCATTCGCAAAATCGCCTCTACGAGGCTTTACTTTTGCATCCGAAGCGATCTCTGAAGTGCTCTATACCTCAAACAACAGATCCGCATAGGTCGGGAACGGCCAGTACTTCTTGTCTACCAGCTTTTCCAGTTCATCCGCAGGTTTTCTCAGTGCGTTCATTGCCACCATGACTTCATCATGATAACAGAATGCCTGCTCCTTGCCTCTCTCCATGGCGGAAGCCTTTTTCTCCACCTCGAGAAGTGCCTCGGATGCCTTTTCCATCTCTGTCAGCTTCTGTGTGATCTGCTGCAACATACGGGTAGGCACGTAGGTGTCTCCGCCAGCTTCCGTAATAGCAATAACAGCATCTGCCAGCGACTTGCTGTATTTCATTACTGCAGGAATGATCTGCTTGTTTGCCATATCCACCATAGTCAGTGCCTCGATATTGATGGTCTTTGCATAGGTCTCGTACAGTACCTCCGCGCGGGAACGCAGCTCTGCCTCGGTGAAAATACCGAACTTTTCAAACAGATGGATAGCCTTGGGAGTAGTCAGAGTATCTACTGCTGCTACCATGGAAGGAATATTGGGCAGTCCTCTTCTGGCTGCTTCCTCTTCCCATTCCCTGGCATAACCGTTGCCATTGAAAATAATACGCTGGTGCTCCGTCATATATTCCTTGATCAGATCATGGACTGCCATATCGAAATCTTCCGCACCTTCCAGACGGTCTGCAGCTTCGCAGAACGCCTCTGCCACAATGGCATTCAGGGTGGTGTTGGGGCTTCCGATGGAATCCTCGCTTCCCACCATACGGAATTCGAATTTATTTCCTGTAAAGGCAAACGGTGAAGTACGGTTTCTGTCGGTAGCATCCTTTACAAAATCCGGCAATGTGGATACACCGGTGCGAAGTACACCGCCTTCTTTCAGATTGTCTGCTTTACCGGTCTCCACCAGCTGTGCCACCACATCCTCCAGCTGTTCGCCCAGGAAGATCGAAATAATGGCAGGGGGTGCCTCGTAACCGCCCAGTCTATGATCGTTACCTACATTGGACGCACTCTGACGCAGCAGATCCGCATGGGTATCTACAGCTTTCATGATACATGCCAGTACCAGCAGGAACTGAATATTTTCATTGGGGGTCTGGCCGGGCTCCAGAAGGTTTACACCATTGTCCGTAGTGATGGACCAGTTGTTATGCTTACCGGAACCGTTTACTCCGGCAAAAGGCTTCTCATGCAGCATGCAGCGCAGACCGTGCTTGCCTGCCACACGCTTCAGAGTCTCCATTACCAGCTGGTTGTGATCCACTGCCACATTGGCAGACTCGTAGATGGGCGCCACTTCATGCTGTGCGGGAGCCGCCTCATTATGCTGGGTCTTGGATGTTACACCCAGCTTCCACAGCTCGATATTGACATCATGCATGAAACCACCGATACGCTCACGGATAACACCGAAATAGTGGTCATCCATCTCCTGTCCCTTGGGGGCGGGAGCACCGAACAGGGTTCGTCCGGCGAAAATAATATCTTCACGCCGCAAAGCCTTGGCAGAATCTACCAGGAAATATTCCTGCTCCGCGCCAACGGAAGGCAGTACTTTGGTAGCTTCTGTATTGCCGAACAGGCGGACGATACGGATCGCCTGCTTGCTCAGAGCCTCCATGGAACGAAGTAACGGTGTCTTCTTATCCAGTGCTTCGCCTTTATAAGAACAGAATGCTGTAGGGATACAAAGGGTCGGACCGGTAGCGGTCTCTTTGATAAATGCGGGGGAGGTGATGTCCCATGTAGTGTAACCTCTTGCCTCAAAGGTAGCACGTAAGCCTCCGGAAGGGAAAGAAGATGCATCGGGCTCTCCCTTGATCAGTTCTTTGCCGGAAAATTCCATGATCATCCGGCCATCCTCATCAGGATGTGTCACAAAAGCATCATGTTTCTCTGCGGTAATGCCGGTCAACGGCTGGAACCAGTGGGTATAATGAGTGGCACCGTTCTCGATGGCCCAATCCTTCATGGCACTTGCCACTACATCCGCAGTTGCCAGGGAAAGTTCTCCTCCCTGATCCATGATCTTCTTCACTTCTTTGTAAGTACTCTTTGGGAGCCTCTCTTTCATCTTGCCCAGGGTAAACACCTTGCTGGCAAAAAGCTCCTCTACATTCAATTCTTCGCGCATGTCCCTACTTCCCTTCGGTATACAATAAAATAATATCGAATACAGTGTACAACATGTGCGTTATAATGGTCAATTATTATTTTCGAGGTTTTAGTGATAAGTTTTTCCAAAAATACTCTATACTCAGAACACTTCCCAGCAGGATTCCGGGCATCTGATTGTACATCTGTCTTCCACTGGCTTCCCAGAACATTAAAAAAACAACGATACCGATAAATCCCAACTGACAGATCATCAACATTACAGGTGGTTCCTGATCTCTGATAATATTGCGAAGGCTGAGGATCATTCCGATCAGTAACAGCACATACATGGACACCAGGTAGCAGAAACAATACTGACAGGTGCGCCAGTAGTATTTTCCCCAGGGCGAAAACATTTCCCAGAGCAGGGTTCCATCGCTGTACTCCACGTTCAAAAATGCACTGGCCCCCAGATTTCCGTTGGCAAAATTATAGCTTGCCTTTTTGCGCAAATGTACGGGATTCCAGAATTCCGATCTGTTTTCGCGAATATATTCCATACTGTATTGCTGTTTTTCCTGTCTGGTGGAAAATTCATACATATGATCCACAAACTCTCTGTTGTTGGTCCAGGAACCGTCTTCCTTCATTCCCAGTGCCACCCAGCTGATCACAGGATTGGCTGTTTCAGATGCTTCCTTTGTGATCTCGTAGGAATTGGCCCAGAGCTGCAGAGCCACTCCCAGAATCACGACAAAACCTCCAAACAGCAATGTCACTCGACGGTCCACCGACACTCTCTGCCACAAGAGGATCACAGCGCATGCGATCAGCGGTATGATCACTGTGATCTTCCATGTGCCTGCCAGTACTGCCATACCGGCCGCAAGCAGCGCCCACAGGATCTGCCGGCGCTTCCCCCTGGATGCTGCCGCCAATTTCAGGAAAGCCAGTCCCAGGATTCCCATACCGAAGCTCATGGAATCCGTATAAAACACGGCAGTCATCTCCCACATCGGAAGCAGAAATACAAAGGCAAGCAGGATCGGAAATCTCCAGCAAGTATCCCCATTCCGTTCCGCAAGATAACCACAGGCACATGCCACCAGCATCACCAGAATTACATTCCGCAGCAAAACAAAATAAAACGGGGACACATCCATCAGCAATGCCATCCGAAACAGAACGGAAAGCAAAAGCATCGGCTTCAGATTATTCGAATAGGTCAAAAAATAATTGGTGTCTTCCAGTTCTCTCCCGTTCGCCAGATTCAGAGCATCCCGATAGACATAGGTGTAATCCAGCAGAGTATTCTCATTCCCCTGCCGGCTCAATGAAACCACATAAAGCAGCACCCCAAACAATACCAGCGCTGCGGCATACAGCGAATTTCTCCGGCCTGTCACCGTATATATTTTATTCCATGCCGCACCGGCCGCCAGCAGCAACACTGTAGCAGCCGCCACCCCCAGAGCCATCTGCCATGGGATCAGATGATTCCCCGGATACCTGAGTACTGTCCACAACAGCAACAGCATAAAAGCGATGAGAATACTATAGGCACCTATGGACACTCCTTTATGAATTCTGCCTTCCCTTTTCATAAGGCGTTACCTCCGGTCACTCTTTCTCAATCAGCATTTTTCTGACGCAGCAAATCAAATTCCTGCGGCGGCATGGATAACTTTATCCACAGCACCTGCTTGGGATGGGGTGCACTGTCCACACTTTCTCCCTCCTCGGTGTACATAGCTTCCACCGTGACCGGTACATTGGTGCCGTCAGGCTTCATGATTTCTATGGAATCGCCCACGCAGAATTTGTTCCGCTGCTCGATCCGGCACAGAGAATCCTTTACTGCCTCCACAATTCCCAGATAAATATATTCGTTCACGTAAGTGTTATTATCATAGATCTGCGTATTTTCATCCGGCTTGCCGAAATAGAACCCCGTCGTAAACTGACGATAGGTGCACTTGGAGATCTCTGCCTTATACCAGTCCATATTTTTCTCGTACAGCTCCGGATCGGCAAAATAATCATCAATGGCCTTCCGGTAGGTTCTGGCTACCGTTGCCACATACAATGCGGTCTTCATACGCCCCTCGATCTTGAGACTGTCGATTCCTGCCTCCACCAGCTCCGGAATATGTTCGATCATGCACAGATCCTTGGAGTTGAAAATATATGTCCCCCGCTCATTCTCGTAGACCGGCAGATATTCTCCGGGACGAGTCTCCTCCACCACCGCATATTTCCAGCGGCAGGGATGTGTGCAGGCACCTCTGTTGGCGTCTCTTCCTGTAAAGAAATTGCTCAGCAGACATCTGCCGGAATAAGAGATACACATTGCCCCGTGGACAAAACTCTCAATCTCCATTTCCGCAGGAATCTTCTCCCGGATTCCCTTGATCTCTACCAGTGACAGTTCTCTGGCAGACACCACTCTTTTGGCTCCCAGCTTCCACCAGAACAGATATGTCTCATAATTGGTATTGTTGGCCTGCGTGGAAATATGCACCTCCACCTGGGGCCAGACTTCTTTGGCGATCATGAACATTCCCGGATCGGAAATGATCAGCGCATCCGGCTGCTCCGGCTTCATATCCCGCAGCTCGGCAAAATATTTTCTGGCTCCCTCGAGATCATAATTGTGCGCCAGAATATTGGCCGTCACATAAACCTTCACTCCATGTGCATGGGCGAATGCAACTCCTTCCGCCATTTCTTCACTGCTGAAATTTTTTGCCTTGGCCCGCAGTCCAAAAGCTTCTCCGCCGATATAAACAGCATCCGCGCCAAAAATAACAGCCGTTTTTAATACTTCCAGGCTGCTGGCCGGGATTAAAAGTTCCGGTTTTTTATATGTCATTTTATTTCTCCTCTTTTTCTGCAACAGATTCTCTTTCCTGATAAGCACACCATGTCAGATTTAGCGGAAGCATTATCATCACCGGCAGCATATAGCGCAGTTCTCCGTTGACCGGGGAAAGAATGCATACCGCAAACACCAGCAGTGTGGGTACTATCAGCAAAATCCGCTTTCCCTTTTTCGATCCCAGCAGATACACCACATATCCCAGCAGCAGGTATCCGTGAAATCCCGCATTATACAACAGGGAGATCAGCGGGAAAAGTGGGATGATAATCCCACGATATGCGAATATTGGGTAGGATTGTGGGAGTGCGTAGCACGGAACAATCCGTAGGCATCAAAGTCGGGGGCTTTTGACCCCGACATCATAATATATAAGGATACACGAGATGAAGAATTTATGCAAACAAAACTGGTATCAGATCACATTACTTTTTCTGTTTTGTGTCACAGTATTTTTAAGATTCTATAAACTGACCGTTTTACCGGATGTTTTACATATAGACGAAGCTGCTCTTGGATATAACTCCTGGTGTCTGGCCAATTACGGTACCGATCGTTATCTCAATGTGCTGCCTTTCTATCCGCAGAATTTTTACGGTGGCCAAAGCCCTCTCTATACTTACCTTGTCGTATTGCTGATCAAGTTTTTCGGGAAGGGGAATTTGTCCGTTTTTCTGGTAAGATTTCCTGCTGCCTTTGCCAGTCTTCTTCTGTGGATCACCGGCACCAGGAGCATGTCCCTTATCTTTGATAATAAAAAAATCACCCTCGCTGCTGCTCTTTTTCTGTGTTTCTGCCCGTATTTTGTGATGTCCGGACGTTATGCCCTGGACTGCAATCTGATGTTGTGCTGCATTTCCTGTTCTGTTCTTGTACTGCTTTTGTATCTGAAAACAGGAAAACTACATACTTTACTTCTGTCCGGAGTCTGCTTCGGTATCAGCTTGTACTCTTATGCATTGAGTTATCTGATCATACCTATTTTTCTGGTTCTGATCTCTCTTTACATGCTTTACCATAAAAAAATCACGTTTTCCAGAATACTGTTGTGGGCGGTCAGTGTCTGCATTACGGCATTGCCCGTGATCCTTTTTACCTACACACTTCTCTTCCATGCAGAGCCTATTCATTTTCTCGGCTTTACAATTTCTCCTATTTCCGGCAACCGCATGGATGAAATTTCTTTTTCCTCATTGGGTGCAAATCTGTGGAACAACCTTAAGATCACTCTGACATACAGTATTTATCCTATGGATTCCGTGGATAAATTCTATACCTTATACCCGGTTTCCATCCCTTTTATCCTGTTGGGAATGTTATGTTCCGTTTATGACTTCGGAAATTCCTTCCGGACACGCTGTTTTCATTCCGGCACAGTATATCTGTTCTATTTCATCAGCTGCTCCTTTGTGGTTGCTCTGACACCTACAGATCATCTATATCGTGCCAACAGCATCTATATCTGTTATCTGTTCTTTTTTCTCCGTGGTATCCGGGCATGTTGCGATTTTCTTACCGTTTACCGGAAAGCATTTCTGAGCATTCTGGCTTATGGCTATGTGCTGTGGATTGCTTCGTTTATGCGTTACTATTACACTATATATTCCGTGCTGGATCTGCATACCTATGCAAATTCCTTCTATTTTGCCGATATTTCCGACATTGTCACCTATATTGACGAAAATCTCGGGGATAAAGAAATCTATGCGGACTGCGTTGATGTAGAGGAGTTTTTGTATTTTTATTATCCTATTTCTCCTTATGAGCGCGTTCCCCTGTCCGCCCGGGAAGAAGACGATGAAATCCCCAAGCATTATATACTGAATGCTTCCACTCCGCTCTCTCCTTCCGCAGCCTACATTGTCCGCAAAGAAAATCAGGAATTTATTTCTTATCTGAACGATTCCGGACTTTCCTGCCATACGGTAGAATTTTCACCGTATTACTTATTTTATTTTGATTGATTGCGAGGTATCCACAAATGAAGGATCTGAAATCTCTGGTGAAAAAATACTGGTATTCCGCAGCCCTCCTGCTGTTGTTTCTCATTGCGGTCTTCCTGCGCGTTTATCGTCTGGAAAGCCTGCCTGACGTTCTTCATATCGATGAAGCAGGACTGGGTTATAATGCCTGGTGTCTGGCTCATTACGGAACCGACCGGTATCTCAATGTACGCCCTTTTTACCCTCAGAATTTTTATGGTGGTCAGAGTCCTCTTTATACCTACTTACTGGCTCTGCTGATCCGGACAGTCGGACAGGGCAACCTGTCTCTTACGCTTCTCAAAATTCCCGCAGTCCTTGCAAGCCTGTTGCTGTTTTTTGTCGGGACCAAAAGTATCCGTCTGGTGTTCGATGATCAAAAATGGAGTATTGCTGCTGCTTTCCTGTTGGCAGTCTGCCCCTATTATATCATGTCCGCCCGTTTTGCCCTGGACTGTAATCTTATGTTGTGCTGCTCAGCTGTAGCATTGCTGTTTCTCATCCGTTTCACACAGACTAAGACCCTTCGGAACCTTATATTATCCGGAGTCTTTTTTGGTATCACGATGTATTCGTATGCACTGAGTTACTTCCTGATCCCTATTTTTCTGATCTGCATTTCCCTGTATCTGCTATACACGAAAGAAATATCCTTCCGCCGGGTTCTGCTCTGGGCTGCATGTGTATGTATTACAGCTCTGCCCGTAATATTATTTGTATGCTCCCTGTTATTCCACTGGGAAACCATTCATTTTCTGGGGCTTACCATATCTCCCATCGCCTCCGAGCGCATGTCCGATGTGGGAGTCACTTCTTTCTGGGAAAATATAAAAGATATCATAAAGATTACCTTGACATGTGGTTCCTACCGTTTAGATGCCGTACCTAAATTTTACACGCTTTATCCCTTATCCATTCCTTTTATTGTTCTGGGATTTATCGGTGCAGTTTACAGTTTTCTTGTCTCTCTGTACAAGCGGACTTTTCAGGCCGACAGTATCTATCTGCTGTTCTTTCTCAGCGGTCTCATCACCATTGGTCTGTCCGGATCCGGCTATGTCTACCGGGCTAACAGTTTCTTTATCTGTTATCTCTTCTTCCTGATAAAAGGACTTTTCCTTTGCTGCCGTTTCCTGTCCTCTTATCACACAGGCTTTATGCTCCTTTTGTCCGCCGGTTATCTCTTATGGTGCATCTCTTTCTGCAGCTTTTATTTCCGGGTCTATACCATGACCGACGTCTGCCCGAATTATCTGTATTCCATCTCCTTCCGGGAGTGTGTGGATGATGTGAATCTCAACCTGGATTATGCGGATCTCTATGTGGATCTGGTCAACATGAAGGAGTTTTTCTTCTTTTATTATCCCGCATCTCCTTATGATACTCAGGATGAAGAAACCTTTACCGACGGTATACACACTTATCATTTTCTCACCGACTATTCCACGAAGATCAGTCCTTCTTCCGTCTATGTGGTATACAAAAAGAACAATGAATTCCTGCAGAATCTGTCAGAGTCCGGACTGGCTTACCAGACCTGGGAATACCCGTATTATTATGTTATTTATTTTGAGTAACCGTGCTTTCCTCTTTCTTCGTACTCAGTGTCACTCCATCACCTACCGGCAGGATCACCGTCTCCAGTTCCGGATGATGTTTCAATTCATACAGATATTCCCGCATCCTTGCATGAATGGTCCGGTTCCTTCTGGTTACGGCAAAACGGGATTCTATGATATCACCGTCCTGTAATACGTTGTCGGAAATCAACAGTCCGCCGGGGGCCAACAGGCGTAAGATATCCGGCAGGAAATGAATGTACTGTCCCTTCGCCGCATCCATAAAGATCACATCATAGGTGCCTTCCAGTTCCCGCAGGATCTCCGTAGCATCACCCTCCAGCAGAGTGATCCGGTCTTCCCTGCCTGCCTTACGGAAGTTCTCTTTTGCGATAGGAATTCTTTTCTCATATTTTTCGATCGTCGTGATATGACAATCCCCCGGTGCATATTCACTCATCAGTAACGCAGAAAAGCCGATAGCAGTCCCAACTTCCAGGATGCTCTTCGGCTTTGTAAATTTCAGCAAAAATTTCAGCAGACTTTGCATGGATCTGCGTATGATGGGAACCTGTGTCTCCAGAGCGAATTTTTCAATCTCATTCAGCCACGCCGGATTCCCGCTGTCCAGGGAATCGATAAACGCGGACATTCTCTCGTCTATGATCATACTGTCCCTCATTTCACACTTTACTGTGCAACTGCAGTGGTATCCTGTGTCTCACCGGTAATCGCACTGCCGTTGTCTATAGTCTCCACTGTCTCTTCCGTTGCGCTTTCCGTCTGTCCGGCCATGACTTCCATCATTTCCTCTGCGGTCATGGCAGTACTCAGCTCATAAGTTCCGGGCTGCCAGTCCTTCTTATTCTCAGATAACAGATACTGTAATGCGAACAGTCTGCTGTCACGTGTCAGGCCCTTTTCCTGCATAATTGTGCCAATCTCCGTTGCGGACATGTCCGAGGTCAGGGTTACTGTGATCTTACGTCCCTCTCCGGCAGAGACCGCCGGTTCTGTGAAAATACGATAACCATAGTCGTAGCATGTAGACGCTCCGGTGTACACCAGATATACCACGATCACTGCAAATGCCACTTTTAAGATAGCGCCCAATACGGCACCTGCCAAATTTGCTGCCTTCATGTGTTCTGTCCTTTCTTATCCAAGTAATCCGCATTTCGATCCATACATTCGCAAAATCGTCTCTTCGAGACTTTCCTTTTGCTCACTCAAAATGCATCTGATCGGTAACGTAAAGTCCGATCCCCTGCATCATACGGCAAAATGCCAGCTCCGCCGCCAGAAAATCCGACACCAGTGGATTCTCCCGGAAAGCTTCGTTTTCTCTGGTAAACTGATCCAGCTTATCAAAGTTGGTGTCCTTGCTGGTCTGCAATTCAAAATTTCTGGTCCGGAATTCATCGATCTGTCTCTTAAGTTCCGGTTGCTCCTTCACGCGGGCCAGCTGCTTCTGATATTCCAGATAAGCGTCGGTATTACGAATCGCCTGTACCATCTGCTCTACAGCCTGATTTACATTTTCGTCCGATGTAATCTTCATCTGCTTACGACCTTTCCAGCAATCGCTGCTATTACACTTCCATAATGATCGGAAGGATCATGGGACGTCTCTTGGTCTTCTTCCATACATAATCGCCGAGGACATCCTTGGTGGTGGTCTTCAGTTTACCCCAGTCCGTAATTCCCTTATCCAGACATGCCTGCAGCGCATCATCCACGGTGCGTCTGGCTTCCTCGATAAGTTCATCGGATTCCTTCACATATACAAAACCTCTGGATACAATGTCGGGACCTGCTACCAGTTCTCCACTGGCCTTGTCCAGACTCATGACCACGATCATAATACCATCTTCTGCCAGATGCTGTCTATCTCTCAATACTACATTTCCGACATCACCGACACCCAGACCGTCCACCAGAATAGCTCCTACGGGTACTCTGCCATTGACCTTGGCCTGTTCCTCGCTGACTTCCAATACATCTCCGGAGGACAGGATGAAGATATTGTCCTTACTGATGCCCAGACTCTCTGCAATCTTGGCCTGTGCCTTCAGATGCTTGTATTCACCATGCACGGGTACTGCGTACTTCGGATGGATCAGGGTATAGATCAGCTTGATCTCTTCCTGGCAGGCATGTCCGGATACATGAGCATCCTGGAAAATAACATCTGCGCCTTTGCGGAGCAGCTCGTTGATGATCTTGGTGACGGACTTTTCATTGCCCGGGATGGGGTTGGAGGAGAAGATTACGGTATCCCCCGCACCGATCGTGATCTTACGGTGCATATTGTTGGCCATACGGGACAGGGCTGCCATACTTTCGCCCTGGCTTCCGGTGGTGATAATCACCTGCTGCTCATCGGGATAATTCTTCATCTGATCCAGATCCACCAGTGTATTCTCGGGGATATTGATGCACTCCAGCTTGATGGCGGTATCCAGGATATTCACCATACTGCGGCCTTCCACAGCTACTTTACGGCCGAATTTATAGGCCGTGTTGATGATCTGCTGTACACGATCCACATTGGATGCGAAAGTCGCCACAAAAATTCTGGTATTTTTATGTTCTTCAAATAAGGTATCAAATGTCTTACCTACGGTCTTCTCGGAAGGGGTAAAACCGGGACGCTCGGCATTGGTGGAATCGCACATCAGTGCCAGTACACCCTTTTTACCGATCTCGGCAAAACGCTGTAAATCAATGGCATCTCCATAGACCGGAGTATAGTCTACCTTGAAGTCTCCGGTGTGTACCACGATACCGGCAGGGGAATAAATTGCCAGTGCTGCGGCATCTACGATGCTGTGATTCGTCTTGATGAATTCCACACGGAAATCACCCAGATTGATGGACTGACCGAACTTCACCACTTTGCGTTTGGTCTTCTTCATGAGGTTATGCTCTGTCAGCTTGTTCTCAATGATCCCCATGGTCAGGCGGGTTGCGTAGATGGGCACATTGATATCACGCAGCACATAGGGCAGTGCTCCGATATGATCCTCATGTCCATGAGTGATGACAAATCCCTTTACCTTATCGATATTATCCTTCAGATATGTTACATCGGGAATGACCAGATCGATTCCCAGCATATCATCCGCAGGGAAAGACAGTCCGCAGTCCACCACAATAATACTGTCCTCGTACTGGAAGGCAGTAATGTTCATACCGATCTGCTCCAGGCCTCCCAAAGGAATGATCTTCAGACCTGAAACGTTACTATTCTCTTTTTTCTTTTTCAACGAAATTACCTCCAAATTCTATACGTCTATACAACTGTTCTTAGTGTATGTATCCCGGCGTTAGAACGGATTGTTATGCTCTGCAAACAAAGATCTGTGATTTCACGCCTGCTCCTTCCGGCTCTCTTCTCAAAGACTCCCGTGGAGATCAGACATCCCAGATCTTACGATTCCATCAAAATAACGGCATCTCTCATGCCCTTCGTGTATTCCCTGTCACTTTTAGCACAAAACCATTATATGCTGAAACCGGCAAAGCCTCCAATATCCCTCTCTGCCAATCATACAAATCATATATAAATATAAGACCGTCCTTCTCGCAGAACTGCCTGTATTTATCATATATCAAGGTCATAAGCCTGAAAACAGGACGTGCTTGCACAGGAGTGATTTTATGGCTTAATGACCTGCCCCAATATGATCTAAATTAAATCAACGTCCTCTAACATATCCGCAAATACTCCGGATACCGCTTCCAGTTCTTCATCATCGGAGACTACATCATAAATGCTCTCTTCTTCACCATCCTGAGACATATCCTTCAGGATCAGGGCATCTCCGTCTCCCTCTTCCACATCGGTTACCAGGATGTAATTGTGTCCACCGATCCTGGTCTGTTCCAGTACATAAAATTCTACAGGTTCTTCGCCTTCGGGGCGAAATGTAATCTTTTCCAATTTACTCATTCTGTTTCCTTTTTCTTCTCATTGTTCCTGCGATCCAGATAGCCCTGCAGGATCAGAGTAGCTGCGATCATATCCACGTAATCCTTACGGTTCTCACGGCGGATTCCCGCTTCCATCATGGCTTTGTCCGCTGCCACAGTCGTCAGTCTCTCATCCCAGAAATATACCGGGAGACCGGTCCTGCGCTCCAGCTTCTCCTTGAACTCCTTGGTCAGTTCCACGCGGACACCCTCGGTATCGTTCATGTTCTTGGGAAGTCCCAGTACGATCTCTTCCACTTCATTCTCCACGATCAGTTCTTCGATCCGGGCCAGCGTCTGTCGTAATTTATTCTCTTCTTTGCGGCGAATGATCTCCACACCCTGCGCTGTCAACAGCAGACTGTCACTAATCGCCACGCCCACGGTACGTGAGCCGAAATCCAACCCCATAATACGCATGTGGGTCCTCCTGATAACTGTAATTATTTCCAGTGTTTTGTCCTGATATACTCCGTGAGCAGTTCTTCCACCAGTTCGTCACGCTCTACCTTCATGATGAGGCTGCGGGCATTTTTGTGACTGGTAATATAAGTAGGGTCCCCGCTCATGATGTAACCTACGATCTGGTTCACCGGGTTGTATCCCTTTTCCGTCAGTGCCTCATATACGGTAGAAAGCACCAGCTTCACACCGGTCTCAGGTTCTGTCTCTACCTTGAAGTATTGTGTATTTCCTAAGTCCTGCATACGATCCTCTTTTTCTGCCATAGGGCAAATCTTTCCGTTATGCCTTATATTACCGCATTTACTTTGAAAATTCAAGGGGTGATAGTAATAGGATTTCATCCGTCAAAAACCCCTGTACCCTGCCGCATATCACGGTATTTGCAACATTTTTTTTATTTTCCTTCACAGAGACAGCCAGTTTGACATAATCTCTCGTGTGTCCCAGCAGATATTCCATTCCGCCGATCTCCTTGGTCTCCTCCAGAAGCACCTCCGCCTCCCGTCCCACATAGTGGGTCCGGAACTGCTTCGACTGTTCCTTCTCCATAGCCAGAAGTTCCGCACTTCTGGTGGTCTTCACGGGATCCGGCACCTGATGAGACATCACGGCCGCTCTGGTGCCTGCCCGTTTGGAATACTTGAAAATATGCATCTCGAAGAATTGAATCCGGTCTAAAAATTCCTTTGTCTGCGCAAACTCTTCCTCAGTCTCCCCCGGGAAACCCACAATGACATCTGTGGTGATGGCTGGATGGTCAAATACCTTACGAAGCAGCGCAACACTCTCCGCATATTCTTCGGAAGTATATTTACGGTTCATACGGCGTAGCGTGGCATCACAGCCGCTCTGCAAGGACAGATGGAAATGGGGACACAGCTTCGGCAGTGCCGCCATTCTGGCTGCCGTCTCCTCCGTAATAATGCGGGGTTCCAGGGAACCGATACGGATCCGCTCAATACCTTCAATATCATGGATCCGTTCCAGCAGATCGATCAGCTTACTGCTGCCGGAATAATCTCTTCTCTCCTCATCTTCTTTTAATACGGAGACACTTTCTCCCCGCTTCCAGGCTTCCTCGTCGAAATCAATGCCGTAGGAACTGATATGGATACCTGTCAATACGATCTCCCGGTATCCGTTCTGTGCCATGCCGGTGATCTCCCGGATGATATCTTCCGCCCTGCGGCTGCGGACTCTGCCTCTGGCATAGGGGATAACGCAGTAAGAGCAGAACTGATTGCATCCGTCCTGAATTTTAATATAGGCTCGGGTGTGCTCCGCCGTCTGTTTCAGAGTCATTTCTTCGTATTCTGCAGTATGGTTAATGTCTATAACAGTAGTGTCATGCAGAGTCTTGTCCACACCATGTCCGGCATTTTCTGCATTCTCTGCCACCGCATCTTCCTGTTCCAGATCCTGCAAATATTCCTCCAGAATGGATGCCAGGTTCTTCTTGCGGTTGTTGCCGATCGCCAGATCGATGCAGGGATCCTGCTCAACATCTTCCCTTCCGGTCTGCACGTAGCATCCCACAGCCACCACCAGTGCCGCCGGATTTTTCTGCTTCGCACGATGAAGCATCTGTCTGCTTTTCCGGTCTGCAATATTGGTAACTGTGCAGGTATTTACAATATAAATATCTGCGGTTTCATCAAATGGTACAATAGTATAACCTTTTTCTTGTAACATTTGTTGCATTACTTCTATTTCATAGGAATTAACCTTACATCCGAGGTTGTGTAATGCTACACTTTTCATAGGATTCCTCACTTTTTTTGTATTGTTTTCGTCTTGACTTTTGAGCGTTCCCCCATTAATATAAAGTCAGAAGGTATGACACACATTAAGGAGGTAGTCAACATGAAGACAGTTCAGATTTCTTTAAATTCTATTGATAAGGTAAAATCTTTCGTAAACGATATTACTAAGTTCGATTATGATTTCGATCTTGTATCCGGCAGATACGTAATTGATGCAAAGTCCATCATGGGTATCTTCAGCCTGGATCTTTCCAAGCCTATCGACCTGAACATCCATGCAGAGGATGGCGCTGATGAGGTTCTGGAAGTATTAAAGCCTTATCTGGTATAAGTTACCGATTCGGAATTCCGAATACATAGTAAAACAGAGAACACCTTGAGAGACGCAATCCTCTTGAGGTGTTTTTTATATGCCATTTCAAAAAAGTAACTATTCAGTACCTCTGTTTCCCCGGTTCTGAATAGTTACTCTGCATTCGCACTTATGCTTCCGCAATGATCAGTTCTTTGGTCTCCAGTGCGGTCTTCACCAGTTCGTCGATCTTCTCATCCAGATTGTGTTCATGTCTGCGGATCACCTTCACGTTCGGTTTCGTCACGGGATGTTTTGCCACGAAGATGGTACAACAATCTTCATAGGGCAGAATGGAAGTCTCATAAGTCCCGATCTTCTCGGATACTTCTACGATCTCCTGCTTGTCAAATCCGATCAGCGGACGGTAGACCGGCAGCTCACATACTTCATTGGTAGCAATCAGGGAATTCATGGTCTGGGATGCCACCTGTCCGATGCTCTCACCGGTGATCAGGCCCAGGCACTCAGTCTCTTTCGCGATCTGTTCCGCAATCCGCATCATATAACGGCGCATGATAATGGTCAGTTCCTCATGAGGACATTTCTCATAAATATATAACTGAATATCGGTAAAATTGATCACATGCAGATAGATCGGTCCGGTGTAACGGGCAACGATCTTCGCCAGATCCACTACTTTCTGCTTCGCACGCTCACTGGTGTAAGGCGGTGCATGGAAATATACCGCATCGATCTTGACGCCTCTCTTGGCGATCATATAACCTGCCACGGGAGAATCAATACCACCGGAGAGAAGCAGCATTCCCTTGCCACCGGTACCTACGGGCATTCCTCCGGGACCGGGCAGGATCACGGAGTAGATATAGATTTCTTCACGGATCTCAATGTTCAGCATAATATCGGGATGATGTACATCCACCTTCATATTGGGATAAGCCTTCAGGATAGCTTCTCCCATATCCATGTTGATGGTCATGGAATCCTTGGGGTAATTTTTCCGGGCACGTCTCGCTGCCACCTTGAACGTCTGATTGCAATCGGGATATACTTTTGCAATGTAGTCAATCACGGTTTCACACAGCTTCTCAAAGCCCTCATCCTGTACGTGCACTACCGGGCAGATTCCGGAGATTCCGAAGACTCTTTGTAAGTGTGCCACAACTTCATCGTAGTCAAATTCTGACTCTGCATCTACGAAGATACGGCCCTGTGTCTTGTGCACCAGGAATTCTCCCTCACACTTTTTCAGTGCATACTTAATCTGGCGTACCAGAGCATCTTCGAACAGGTAACGGTTCTTTCCCTTAATGCCAATCTCGGCATATTTTATCAAAAATGATGTAAACACGTTCGTTTCCTTTCTGAGTGTTTCTCAAATCGCTTATCTGCGACTGTATCTGCGTAACATAGGTACTATATTGTACAATGCCTGGAGACATACGTCAATCTCTTCTTCCGTGGTAAATACGGAAAAACTGAAACGTATGGTGGAATCCAGCAGGGATTTATCGATGCCGATGGCTTTCAGTGTAGCAGAAGGCTGCGGCTTGTGTGCAGAGCAGGCGCTTCCTGCAGAAACATAGATTCCCTTGTCCTCCAGTGCATGCAGGAGCACTTCACTTCTGACGCCGGCAAAAGATACGCTGACAATGTGTGCCGCCGTTCCCTCACCGTACGGTGCATCCGGCAAAAGTCCGTTGACCTTCACCTGATCCAGTCTTTCCACACCTTCAATGAATCGTCTCTTGCAGGCGCAGAGTCTGGCATGATCCTCATCAAAATGACTATAGAGCATTTCCGCTGCTTTTGCAAGTCCCGCAATACCGGGCACATTCTCGGTACCGGAGCGGAGGTTCTGCTGCTGTCCGCCACCGAATACGATGGGCTGGATCTTCACCCGTTCCCCTACATACAGCAGTCCGACGCCCTTCGGTCCGTGGATCTTGTGTCCACTGACGGACAGCAGATCAATGTGCATCTTCTTGGGATAGATCCGGGATTTTCCGAATCCCTGTACCGCATCCACATGGAACAGCGTATCCGGGTTCATCTGTTTGATCAGAGCTCCGGCTTCCTCAATGGGCTGCAGGGCTCCGATCTCGTTATTCGTGTGCATGATAGATACCAGAATGGTCTCCGGTGTCATGGCTCTGCGTAAGTCTTTCAGCCGGATACGTCCGCAGGGATCCACCGGCAGATAAGTGACACGATACCCCTGGGTCTCCAGATAACGCATGGTCTGCAGGATAGCGGGATGTTCGATCTGCGTCGTGATCAGATGATTGCCTCTGCGGCAATTCGCCAGGGCGCAGCCGATCAGTGCCATATTATCGGATTCCGTTCCCCCGGAAGTAAATAAAAGCTCTCTCTCCTCCACCTTCAGAATCCTTGCCAGAGTCTCCTTGGCATAGCGGAGGTATTTCTCTGCCTCCACTCCCTTCATATGCAGGCTGGAGGGATTACCGTAATCTTCACACATGATCTTCGTCATCAACTCTGCCACTTCCGGGAATGTCCTTGTGGTAGCGGAATTGTCCATATAGACTTCCATTCTCTTCTTCTCCTTGCTATCTATCTCTTCAGTAACTATTCAGCGCCCTATTCGCCAAATCGACTCTTCCGGGCTTTCCTTTTGCTCTGAATAATTACTATATTCTTCTTATGATTAAAATATGCCGCAGGCAGGCGATCCGTGCCGTCCGCTGTCTAATTTTCCAACTGATACATCAGCCATGCGATAGTCGTAAATCCGGCCGTCTCCGTCCGCAGGATCCGTTTCCCCAAAGTGATCGGTTGAATTCCCGCCTCCGTGGCAAGTCTTATCTCCTCCGGATCAAATCCGCCCTCCGGGCCGATGAAAATAGCGATCTGCTGTCCGGGTCTTGCGCTTTCGATGAGCTGTTTCGTCTGTGGCATTCCTTCCGCCAGCTCGTAAGGTACCAGTTTCAGATCCATTTCAGAAGCCGTTTTCACCGCCTGCACATAACTCATAACCGGTGCCACCGTCGGGATCACGCCTCGTTTGCTCTGCTTGGCGGCTGCTTCCGCAATTCCCTGCCAGCGCTTTATTTTGCTGTCCGCTTTTTTCTCATCCAATTTCACCACGCAGCGTTTCATAGCCACCGGAATGATCTGAAAGGCTCCCAGTTCCACAGCCTTCTGGATGATGAGCTCCATCTTGTCCGCCTTGGGCAGTCCCTGGAACAGATAGATCTTCGCCGGAAGCTCTACTCCGTCTTCCTTGATAAAACGAAGCTCCAGACGGACACAGTCCTCTTCCAGTGCAAGGATCCCACAGCGATATTCCTTCCCGTCGATTCCATTGCTGACAGCCACTTCTTCGCCGGGGCGCATCCGCAGTACATTTTTGATATGATTCACATCGGTTCCCCGGATGATAACGCTCTTCGCTGCCACGTCGATCTGTTCCGGTTCTACAAAAAACTGATACATAGAAACTCCTATTTTAAGCGCTTAATTCTTTCTTGCGGTAACGCTGACCCATTCTCCCTGGTAGGTCACTTCCAGTACTTCCAATCCAGCGGCCTTCACAGCCTCCACCACGGTCTGCTCCTTGTCATCAATGATGCCAGAGGT
The DNA here is from genome assembly GCF_046969025.1 of Waltera sp. Lineage (NCBI taxonomy): Bacteria > Bacillati > Bacillota > Clostridia > Lachnospirales > Lachnospiraceae > Waltera > Waltera sp. The sequence goes on from NZ_JBKVQF010000005.1 coordinate 72,727, forward strand.
GATGTAGATACCGCCCTTCTTCAGCTGATGTACGATGACAGGAGTCAACGGTACCAGTACATCTGCCAGAATATTGGCCACCACGATATCATAACACTCATAGCCTACCTTGTCCTGCACTTCTTTGTCTGTAATGATATTGCCGATCATCATGTCAAACTGTGCCGGATCGATTCCATTCACTTCGCAGTTCTGGGCCACAGCTTCCACAGCACAGATATCCAGATCGGTTCCCACGGCATGTTTTGCCCCGAACATGAGGGATAAAATTGCCAGAATACCGCTGCCGGTGCCGACATCCAAAAGCTCTGTCTCAGGAGTGATGAACTTACGCAGCTGACGGATACACAGCTGTGTGGTCTCATGCATACCGGTGCCAAATGCCGTACCGGGATCGATATGAAGCACCATCTTGTCAGTATCTTCCGGTTTGATATTTTCCCAGGAAGGGATCACCAGAATATCATCGATATAGAACTGGTGGAAATACTGTTTCCAGTTGTTGATCCAGTCAATGTCCTCCGTCTCATCTACCACAACAGAAGCCTCGCCGATATCCATAAACTGGCGTAAGTCTTCCAGTTCCCGCTTTACATCCGCAAGTACAGCTTCGGTCGTGGTCTTCTCCCCGGCCACTTCCAGACTGCCGTCCTCTTTTTCCTCTACAAAAAAACTTAAATAGGCAATGCCGTCATCCTCCGGTCCGTCCGGCAGGATATCTACAAACATCTGCTCCTTCTCCATGGCGGTCAGGGGCACCTTGTCTTCGATCTGTGCCCCTTCCAGTCCGAGATCGTACAGGGTGCTGATAATAATATCTTCCGCTTCCGTTACCGTCTTTATTCTGAATTTAACCCACTTCATTGTTCTTTTTTTCCTTTCTTTTCCATTGTTCCAACACAGCATATATCATTGCAGCCACGATTGCAATAAAACTGTCGATTTCCAATACGCTGACCGCATCCAGCTTCTCTCTCCAGGTGTACCGGTTCAATGCCTGTCCGTCCACAGTTGCTTCATGTACCACCAGTTGCTGATTTTCCGGTACATGCGCCTTTTCCGTAGTAGTATATACTACCTGCGGCAGATTCTCGGAAATACTTTGATTCACGATCCGGTATTCATATACAGCGCCCCTTTTCAGCCGGGTCTCGATGACGGCAGGGAAAAATGTTGTCGATTCCATGGCATCATAAGGAATCACACCTTCATATATCTTCTGATCCTCTTTCCATATCTCCAGACCCAGAAGTCCGTTCCGTTCTTCCTCCTGATTATAGTTCACTGCGATTTCCAGTGTTTTCAGAAAATCTGTCTCCGCAACAAAATACTGCGAAGCATATTCTCCCACCTGCAGGGGCTCTGTATATCCATAATCCTCACTTAAGGAACTGTCCTTTTTATCTTCACGGATTCCTCCATACGGCCATACAAACAACATGGAAAGTATCGCTGCCAGCAGGACTCCTCTTTCCACCCATTTAATCATTTCCCGTTTCCTCCGTTATGTTCACCTTTAAAATATCAAAATCCGTATTCCCATCCATATACTGAAATCCATAATGTCCCATATTTTCATAGGTTACGGTATATTTATCCGATTCCTCCAGCAGATGTCCGAAACACTGGAAATACCAGACTCTTTTCCCCACCAGTTCTTCCAGATCCGGCACCTCTTCCATGGTATAAAAGATCTGGTCCGGCATATAGCATCCGAATAGCTGTCCGAAGCGGGAATCCGTATCGTAGACGACCACATCTCCCGGCTCCATATTCTCCGCTATAAATGCCTTCGTCTCTTCCAGATATGAGATTGTACCATATTCTTCATGATAAGAGATTCCGTAGGCCGACACTCCCATCCACACAGTGAAGGACAGACAGGCGATCCATTCCTGTAAATTGATCCTGGATAAAATGATAGCCATTCCCAGCCAGAACAATCCCATGCTATGCATAACATGGCGGTAGGTAAAAAAGTGGGACGCGTGTAATGCCAGCAGCGCCGCCATCAAATAGCTTACTGGGAAAATACAGGTACACAGAACCGCAAAAACACCGTTTCTTCTCCCCAGCCGCTTCCAAAAGAGGATCGCGCAGACCAGTGTCAGTACAAAAAGAAGTTCTCCCATTTTGGTCGCATACTTCACTCCGGTTCCGAAAATGAAATCAAAAAATTCGTAAATACCGAATTTGGACCGGTTCGTCGGGTTTCCATCAGAAACCAGCAGATGAAAGAAATCGGATTTTATCAGCCATGCCACAAAAAGCAATACAACGGAACCACCACAGACAAACGGCTTCCAGATCTGTTTTCTGTCCTGCTGCCAAATCACCGCCACCAGATACAGGTAGATAAACAGGTAACTGAACGCGGTAAAGTAATGACTGAAAATACCGCAGAAGGTCGTCAGAAACAATATCGTCCACAGGGCCTTACTGTTCAGCCGCTCCCGCAGGAAATAAGCGGTCAGTCCGCAGACGGTAACTCCAAACACCGTCCAGGAATACATTCTGTTGTTCACACTGATCTTCATCATTGCAGGTGTCAGGCTTACCATGATCATATAAAGGGCTGCTGTCTTCGCTCCCCACTGCCTGCGGATCACAACAGGCCCCAGCAGCATGGACAATACCGTTCCCAGCAATGCAAACATTTTGTAGGCAATAATGCCGTCTCCTACCAGAAACGACCACAGCCGCAATCCCATATACCATACCGGCACATCCGTATCATGGGCCGCCAGTACCACGCGAATGATTCCCATCATCGTATTGTCATGGGCGGTGCGATAACTGTATGCTTCATCATAGTCGATCCCCTCACTGAGACACAGGGAGAACAATACCGCCGTGCACAGAATGAGGATCAGCCATAAGCCAATGGTTGTAATTTTATGTTTCTTTTCCGAAGTCATTTTTTTCATCTTCATCAGATCATTAACCCTGTCTTCTCTTTACTCTTCTCTATCATATGATTCAGCTTGCGGAACGGCGGCTCCAGTGCCAGTCCCAGCAGCAATGCTACGATCAGGAACAGTGTCATTTTTCCTACATTGATCCAATAATCCACGCCGTACATTCCTGCAATACATTCTTTAAACGCTTTCATGCCAAACTGGAACGGCAGGAAAGGATAGATCCACTGGAATACCTGCGGAAGAGCCTCGATAGGGAACGTTCCGCCGCTTCCCGCCACCTGGATGACCATGACTACAATAGCCAGTGCCTCACCCACGTTTCCAAAAGCGAAAGTCACAGAATACATAAAGCAGCTGAATGCCGCACTGGCCACGGCTGCCGCCAGCCAGTATAAAAACCTGTGCTGACACTGTATCTCAATATAATAAAGGTTCCCAAGAACAATAAGCAGTGTCTGTGCCTGTCCGATCAGGAAAAACAGCAGATATCTGCCAAAATATCTCTCATGCGCCTTATAATGATCCCCCGGTTCAATGGGTTTCACACCCACGTGAATAATAGCCACCAGGAACAGCGCTCCCACCCAGATTGCCAGGATCGTATAGAACGGCGATGCCGCAGAGCCGTAATGATCCACCGGATAAACAGGTACCGTCTCCAGTCTGACCGGAGAAGATACGAAGTCTGCCACCGCCGTCGGATCGGCAGCCATAGCGCTTAAAATATCCTCATAGGTCTCCGCACCGGTGATCCGTTTTATATTATCTGCTATTTTGCTGACCTTGTCCAGCAGTTCCTGTGCGATCACCAGGGAATCCTGCAGGCTGACATTACCTTCCTGCAAAGTCTGCTGATACTCTTTCAGAATATCGGAAATTTCATCCATATTCACATCCGTACCGTTCATCATCGCTGCGGCATTCAGGAAAGCCTGCTGCATGGATTTGCCGGTAGCCCGGAAAGAAGGTCTGACATTGTTATTGTAATCACTCATCAGATTATTCAGCTGTTTGTTGCAGATCTGGATCTGTTCCCGGATCTGTGCCCGCAGAGTATTGATATCATGATCCACATCTCCCTTGCTGTCTTGCAGCTGTTTCAGATCCGCTTCGATCGTTTTCAGAGACTGGTTGATCTCCTGAATCTGAGCATCCTGTCCGGTGATCAGGCTTCCCAGCACATCCATATTGGCCTGCATGCCCTGTACCAGTCCGATGGCCGTGCCCAATCCGGTGTCCGTGGTGCTTCCAACATTGTTGCTGCCCATCTGCTCCAACAATCCATCAGAAAAGACCGACAGATACTGCAACGCTTCCGTGACCATGTCCATACTGCTGCTCACCATATCTCCCATAACGTCAACCGCATCGACGCTGGAATTGATCATGGTCTGCATACCGATCATGGTATTTCGTCCATTCTCCAGCATATTATCCATATCCGGAAGCATATTCTGGCTGGTCTCCATGATCATCTCCGCGGAGGTCATAATACTCTGGAAGGACTGTAACATAACCACATAGTCCTGCAACTGTGCCTGCATGGTATCCAGAGATTCTTCCACACTGGTCTGCCCGCCGGCATTCACCACCGAAAGGGCATTTCCCGCTTTCATCACCGCTTCTGCCACAGTACTGATAAAGGTGGCATTTACCTGTTCCTGCACAGCATTTTTCGCTTTGCCCGTGATTTTAGGGGCAATACCATTCTTTTTCTCATTTTCATAGTAGTAAATGGTGGGATGATCCACTTCACCGTCGATAAATCCCAGCATTTCCTGAGTAAAAGTCTCCGGAATAATCAATGCCGCATAGTAATCACTGTTCTTCACACCTTCCAGTGCTTCCTCCGTGGTCTCCGGGAACACCCAGCCGATAGTGGTATTGGCTCCCAGAGCCTCCAGCACACTGTCTCCCACGTTCAGAGACAGCCCCATGATCTCCGCCCCGGCATCATCGGAAGCCACGGCTACTTTCAGCTGACTGGTAGCTGCGGGCTCGTAAGGATCCCAGTTGGAGAAAATGTTGAACCAGGCATACAGTGCCGGGAGGATGCTGAGTCCCATGATAATAACGACCGCCACCACATTATTGCTGATCCGACGGATGTCGGTGGTAAATATTTTCCAGATATTATGCATACTATTCACCATCCTCCCAGTCTTCGGTCTCGTCTTCGTTTTCCTCTTCGGTTTCGTCTTCCGGATTCTCTTCGGTCCCGGTCTCGACCGGGGAATTCAGGCCTTCACCAATCAGTTTCCGGGTCTCCCGGATGATCTGCGCCGCCCGGTCAAAGTCTGTCGGAGTCACCGCTTTGAGATCGCCTTCTTCTCCTTTGAGCTCCATGATCTTCTCCTGCAGATTATAATCCATATATTCCACAACGATCAGATAGATTGACAGGGCAAACAGCGACACGATCCACAGGATCAGGAAGATGACCTTGTTGCTGCCAGTCAGGAACAACAGTGCCAGAAAAAACAAGGGGACGATCCAGATACATTTCAGACCGATCTTTATTCTTTTTCTATTCTTCTCATGAAGGGCCTGCTCGTAATCCAGAACCTTCTGAAAAATTTCTTCGTAATTTCTCTCCATGATTTTACCTTTCTGCCTGTTCGGAACTTCATTCACAAACCCACTCCTGCGGAGTTTTCGTTTTCATGGTTCTGAACAGGTGTCACATTAACTCAGTGTCTTCCATACGCTCTTCCACAAAATGGTTCAGTTTTACGAACGGGATCCGGATCACCAGGCCGATCAACAGTCCCTCGATCATAAACAGGCTCAATTTTGCCAGTGCTTCCATATAGGCAGTACCGTACATACCCGCCAGTGCCTCACGCATGGCCCGGATGGCATAGGGGAAGGGAAAGAAAATATAAATCTTCTGGTAGGTGTCCGGTAGCAGTTCGATCGGGAAGGTACCGCTGGAACCAGCGATCTGCAATACCATAACAATAACGCAGACGGCCTTGCCCACATCTCCGAATGCCAGTGTCAGAGAATAGATCAACAGGGAAAATGCCGTAGCCGTAAAGCTTGCCGCCAGGAAAAACAGCCCCGGTTCCACAATGTTTACTTTTAACAGCCACAGATCTCCGGCCACAATGATGGCTGCCTGAATCTGTGCCAATAAGAAGAACAGCAAATATCTGCCGAAATACAATTGATAGCTCTGTACATTTTCAAGCCCTTTCGGAGAGGCTTTTACTTTCACCAGTGCCACCAGGATCGTAGAACCTACCCAGATCGCCAGTGTGGAATAGAACGGTGTCATGGCAGAACCATACGTAGCCACCGGATACATGGCTATGGTCTCCATGGTTACGGGAGATGCAAAATATGCCCCCAGACTATCCGGATCTCCTCCAAGGAAACGCACCAGAATATCCATCATTTCCTCTTCGGATGCACCGTCCAGCTTCTCTGTCAGATCTGTAAGTTTGGCGCTGATATTATCTACCACATCTTTGATCTGTCCCAGACTCTCACTGGTTCCGGACACAGTGTCACCGACACCTTCCATGACAACTCCGACATTTTTCACCGTATTGCTCAGGGTATTTACCAGATTGGTCACCTGATTCAGAGAATCTGACATATTTGTCAGAACCTTCTGCATCTGGGGCACCAGATTATTCTTATAGATTCCCTGCATATTACTTACAGAAGTCTCGCAGCTGTCAATGGCGCTCCTTAAATTATTCATGGCATTGTTGACATTGACCTTTGCATTCTCCGCAGCCTTGTCGTCCGTGGATTCCAGAACGCTGCCCACTACGGTATTCATCAGATCCAGTTCCTTCTGCATGGCTTTCAATGCTTCCATAGCCGCATCAGTTGCCGCTGCGTTGATATTGCTGCCGGTGCCGCCGTTCGCAGCATTACCGTCAGAGACGCTTTCCAGCTTTTGTTGGATCAGTGCCGCCAGCAGTGTATTTACTTGTCCGTTCAGCGTATTGGTATCTCTTGCCACCCGGTTCAGATCTCTCGTCATCTGGGCGGTATCCTCCGCCAGTTTGCTTTCATCCAGAGCCTTTTTGATACTTTCCAGAGAGTTATTGATATTGCTCATGGAAGTATCGATGTTGTTGCTGAAATTGCCCAGGGTGTCTCTGGTAGAAGACAGATCCTGACTGCTCTGGTTCAGACTGGCTGTGGTGCTGTCCAGTTTCTTCTGCATCGCGGGAATCTCATAGTTGACATGGGTGATGGCAGACTCCAGCCGCGCATTGCCTGCCTGAAAGGAGTCGATCATGGCACTGTATTCCTTCAGATTGTCATTCAGTTCCTCCAGTTTGGAACAGAATTCCTCTACATAACTGTCCCCCTGTACCTGATCCGACACCGTATTGCCCTCTTCAAATACCGTGGTAGCCGCCACCTTGATAAAGGTCTCATTGATGGTATTCTGCAGAGTTCCTGCCACCGTATCCGTGATTTTGGTGGCAATGGCATTGCTCTTCTGATTCTGATAATAGATCAGCGCCGGATTCTCAAAATCATCCGAAAATACATTGTACATACTATAAGTAAATTTATCGGTAATGACGACGGCTGCATAATATTTTCCGGCTTCCACGCCCTCTTTTGCTTCTTCCTCGGTATCCAGAAAGATCCATTTTACACTGGTGTTGGAATGCAGGCTTTCCAGTACGGATTCTCCCATATTTACCACCGATCCGTCTTTCAGCGTATAGTCCTGATCCAGGGATACTACCGCCACAGGAATTCCTCCGGTATTGGCATAGGGATCCCAGTTGGCAAATATATTAAACCACGCATACAGCGACGGTATCACGCACAACCCGATAATAATAACCAGCGCAAAAGGCTGCTTCACCAGTTTTTTCAGATCTCCGGTAAAAATCTTCCAAATATTTTTCATATAGCTTCTAGCAACTCCTCATCCGTATCCATTTGATTGGTTTTGGTCTTTTCTCCCCGGGCCGCCGCTTCACACAATCCCAGTATCAGGAAGAAAAGCGGCGCATTCAGCACCTGCTGAAAGCTGATCAGGGAATGTATCCCGTAGGTAAGCAGTAACAATACTGCGAGAAAATTCTTCCTGTATGTCTGCAGCGCCGTGATAAAAACAGCTGCATAGGCAGCCACACCCAGCAGTCCCATATTGACCAGTGTGGTGAGCCACTCATTATGTGCATTGGTAAAAACAGAACCTTCAAAATATCCTTTATCAAAAAGCACCGTGCCTCCCGGCAACAGTTCTCCCAGATACGATGCAAAACAATCCGGGCCTGCTCCCAACAGCTTCTGATGCAGATTTCCTTTCCGGAAACCCATCCATGCCATCTGCCACAATCTTCCCCGGCGATTGCCCCATTCCGCAAAATCGATTACCAACAACCGATGCAGATACCATGCCAGCACTACCGCTATTCCTGCCAGTGCACAACACAATACTCCCTCTTGCAATATTTTTTTCTTATTCTCCGGAATCCTGCGACAGGCTCCCCAAAGCAGCAGACACCCTGCTGCAACCGGAATCCATCCCTGCCAGGCTGCCAGTTTTTTGGCGATGCCATCCTGCAGGAGAATGTCAAACGTTCCCAGATATAACATCCATTTACCCCAACGGCACATTCCCAGCGCCACCGCTGCAAGAAAAAGGAAATATACTTCCCAATGTCCGGTTTGCTTCCGGTCGAGCCAAAAGCACACCCCCATGACTGTGCATGCCACGATCACACCGCTGTCACTTCCCTGTAAAAGCAGAAGCATCATGGCCAACATATTGCACGTTCCTGCCAGCAGTGTGGGACCTTTTTTCCCTGCTTCCACTGCCCGGTGAAACAGCGTCATGGAAAAGGGAAACATCACACTGTAATACCCGCTGAGCCAGTTGCTGTTCCCTAGCGTGGTCAACATATGGGTAAATTCCCAGTCCCCCACAACGTAACCCTTGAGAAGTCCCAGAGGATCATAGCCCAGCTTCTGCAACAGACCGATCAGGGTGACCGCCACAAAAGCCGCCTCTCCTAACCATATCGCCGTTTTACAACTACCTCCGTACTTCGCCGTCAGTAAAAAACCTCCGATCATCAAACAGATCGTGACAGCTCCCATGTACCATTCCCGCTCTCCGTTCCACGCAATACTGCCATAGGGGCTGCAGATTGCAGAGAGTAACGCACAGATTCCGTACAGGCAGACCGCCGTCGTTACCGCATGTGTTCTGCATTTATCGACCGATTTTTTCACTACTTCAGCCAGAGATCTGGCAAAAATCCGATGTTCCCCTGTCCACCGGCTGCTTACAGCAAAGACACACAGTGCCAGCAATGCGATCCCCTGGCAAAGCAGTGAAACATTGCGATACAGGTAATATTTGGTATCACCCAGTTTATAATATCCATTCCAGGGAATATAATAAAGAGGCAGCACTGCCAGAATAACGATCAGATAACTCTGACATACAATTTTCAGAAATTCCTCTTTCCGGTTCTCCATCCTGCAGGCTCCTTCGTGTCACAGACAGCATAACTACTTGAATTGTAAGCGTTTCTGCCCATTCTGTCAAACCGTTCACCCTGCCTTTTGACAAAAAAACCAAACTGTATTCTATATCATTGGCCTTCAAAGATACCTTTAACTTTTTCCCAACAAACCAGTAGCCCCGGCTGGGTGTAAGAATAAGCAGTGCCGTAAGCAGACGTCGGTACCATAGCGTCCCAAGGGACGCATTGCGAGGGTACTTTCCTCACTTATGTACCGCTACGCTCTGCGATAGAGCACGAGCGTGCCGCGTTTCTTACCCCAGCCGAGGCTACGGGGAATTTTATTTATTAACTTTTACTTCCAAAACTTTTTCTTCTTGCCGTCCCTGGAGTCATTCTCCTTGGACTCTCCCTCTCCGCTTTCCGTTGCTTTCTTCACAGCATTCAGGGAATCTCCGGTCAGTACATCGAACTGCTTTAGCAGTTCCTTTGCTTCCGGTTTCAACTTGTCGGGAGTCTGAACCACCAGTGTTACATAATGGTCACCGCGGACATCCTTATTTCTCCAGGAAGGAACACCCTTGCCGCGCAGACGGATCTTGGTGTCGGTCTGGGTTCCGGCCTTTACATCATATACCACCTTGCCGTCTACCGTATCGATCAGCACTTCGCCGCCCAATGCCGCTACTGCAAAAGAAATAGGTACGGTAGAGAAAATATCGAAATCCTGTCTCTGGAAGATAGGATGACGACCTACGATCACTTCTACCAGCACATCGCCTCTGGGGCCACCGTTGACACCTGGCTCACCCAGTCCCGGCATCCGGGTAGACTGTCCGTTGTCGATACCTGCGGGAATATCCACCGCATAACGTTTCTTCATAGGAATATATCCGGTACCACGGCAATCCGGGCATTTGTCCTTGATCACCTTACCGGTACCCTGACAGTCGGGACAGGTCTGTACATTACGCACAGTACCGAAGAAAGACTGCTGGGTAAATACCACCTGACCCTTACCACCACACTTGGTACAGGTCTCAGGGCTGGTTCCGGGCTTCGCACCGGAGCCGTTACAGGTCTTACAGGTTTCCTTTACCGTAAGATCGATCTCTTTCTTGCAGCCGAAAACTGCCTCTTCAAAAGTGATATGAACACTGGTACGGATGTTGGCACCTTTCATGGGGCCGTTATTTCTGGCACCTCTGCTTCTGCCGCCGCCAAAGATATCTCCGAAAATATCTCCGAAAATGTCTCCAAAATCAGCTCCATTGAAATCGAAACCACCGGCACCTCCTGCGCCACCGTCAAATGCCGCATGGCCATACTGATCATACTGACGTCTCTTCTCGGGATCACTCAGCACGGCATAAGCCTCGGAAGCTTCTTTAAATTTCTGTTCTGCCTCCTTGTCTCCGGGGTTCATGTCGGGATGGTATTTTTTCGCCAGTACCCGGTATGCTTTTTTAATTGCAGCATCATCTGCATTCTTATCTACACCGAGGACCTCGTAATAGTCTCTCTTCTGCTCTGCCATTTTTGCACCTCTGTCATTTAAATCTAAAAACGGTTATGCACAGGGCACGCTTTCGCATACCCTGTGCCCCCTGTTATTCGCAATCACTGTTACACAGCATTTACTGTTATACCACGATTTGCGTTATTTGTGAAGTTTAATTATACTTCTCTGAAATCTCCGTCGATCACATCATCGTCTGCGTTAGATCCAGCATTGCTACCGGCCTGTGCATTCATGTCAGGGCCTGCTGCACCCTGTGCACCCTGCTGTGCCTGAGCAGCCTGCTCATACATCTTGGTGAATACAGACTGAGCACTCTGGGTCAGTTTCTCTTTTGCAGCCTTCAGCTCATCTACATCGCTGTCGCTCATCTCCTGGTCTTTGGTTCTCTCCAGAATAGCCTTAACAGCTTCCAGATCAGCCTGTACCTGGGTCTTGTCACTCTCGGGAACCTTGTCACCTACTTCGTTCAGAGCCTTCTCGGTCTGGAATACGAAAGAGTCTGCTTCGTTTCTTGCCTCGATAGCTTCCTTACGCTTCTTGTCCTGTGCCTCGAACTCAGCTGCTTCCTTGACAGCCTTCTCTATATCGGAATCGGACATGTTGGAACCGGCGGTGATGGTGATGTGCTGTTCCTTTCCGGTACCCAGATCCTTAGCGGATACATTTACGATACCGTTGGCATCGATATCGAAAGTAACCTCGATCTGAGGAATTCCTCTGGGAGCGGGTGCAATGCCGTCCAGACGGAACTGTCCGAGGGACTTGTTATCCTTGGCAAACTGACGCTCACCCTGTACTACGTTGATATCTACAGCGGTCTGGTTATCAGCTGCGGTAGAGAAGATCTGGCTCTTTTTGGTAGGAATGGTAGTATTTCTCTCGATCAGTCTAGTAGCGACACCACCCATGGTCTCGATGGACAGGGACAGGGGCGTTACATCCAGTAACAGGATATCGCCAGCACCAGCATCACCTGCAAGCTTACCACCCTGGATAGAAGCACCGATTGCTACGCACTCATCAGGGTTCAGAGATTTGCTGGGCTCTTTACCGGTCAGGGCTCTTACCTTATCCTGTACCGCAGGAATACGTGTAGAACCACCTACTAACAGTACCTGACCCAGATCAGAATAGTTCAGGCCAGCATCCTTCATAGCGTTCTGTACGGGGATAGCAGTCTTATCAACCAGGTCTCTGGTCAGTTCATCGAACTTTGCACGAGTCAGGTTCATATCAAAGTGCTTGGGTCCCTCTGCAGTTGCGGTAATGAAAGGAAGGTTGATGTTGGTGGTCATTGCGCTGGACAGCTCTTTCTTAGCCTTCTCAGCTGCTTCCTTCAGTCTCTGCATAGCCATCTTATCACCGGACAGATCTACGCCTTCTGCCTTCTTGAATTCATCCAGCATCCACTGAATGATCTTGTTATCGAAATCATCACCGCCAAGGTGTGTATCACCGTTGGTAGCCAGTACTTCGATGACACCGTCACCGATCTCGATGATAGATACATCAAAGGTACCGCCACCAAGGTCGTATACCATGATCTTCTGTTCTTTTTCATTGTCCAGACCATAAGCAAGTGCTGCTGCGGTAGGCTCGTTGATGATACGCTTTACATCCAGGCCTGCGATCTTACCTGCATCCTTGGTAGCCTGACGCTGGGCATCATTGAAGTATGCGGGAACTGTGATAACTGCCTCGGTAACCTTCTCACCCAGATAGCTCTCGGCATCTGCTTTCAGCTTCTGCAGAATCATTGCGGAGATCTGCTGCGGAGAGTATTTTTTGCCGTCAATGGTACGGCCGCGATCGGTACCCATATCTCTCTTAATGGAAGAAATGGTCTTCTCTGCGTTGGTAACTGCCTGACGCTTTGCAGGCTCACCGACCAGTCTCTCACCGGTCTTGGTAAATGCTACAACAGAGGGTGTGGTTCTTGCACCTTCTGTATTAGCGATAACGGTGGGTTTACCACCTTCCATAACAGCTACACAGCTGTTGGTTGTACCTAAGTCAATACCAATAATCTTACTCATAATATTTTCCTCCTGTTTTTATTCTCTGTTTTCATTTTATAGTTTCTATTCTCAAAAATATGTGATAATCAAATTATTGAACAACACCTACCATGCTGTGTCTTACGACCATGTCATGATATGTGTAACCCTTCTGAAGTTCCTGGGCTATCACACCGGATTCATACTCATCGCTCTCCACCTGCATCACCGCGTTGTGAAGATTCGGGTCGAATTCCTGTCCGACTGCCTCGATGGGTTTTACACCGATGTTCTCAAGTTCTGTCATCAGCTGTTTGTAGATACGGTTCATACCGTCTACGAAAGGATCCTCTTTGGATTCCTCGGGAACCGTTGCCAGGCCTCTTTCAAAATTATCTACTACCGGAAGGATCTTCTCGATCACACTCTTGGCACCGGTATCGAACATTGCCTGTTTCTCTTTATCGGTTCTCTTGCGGAAGTTCTCGAACTCTGCCATCTGACGCTTTACTCTGTCTTCCAGCTGATCGATCTTCTCCTTGTAGGAATCTTCCTTTTTGTTCAGCTTTGCCTGCTTCTTTGCTGCCTTTTTGTCTTCCTTGCTCACGGGTTCCTCATCTTCTGTCTCTTCTTCCTTCAGTTCTTCGGCATCTGAAAGATCCTGTTCCATTTCTTCCTCTAATATTTCTTTTTCCTGATCTGCCATTCTTACTTTCCTTTCTGGAATCTGTCTATTCTTTGCGGTAAAGGTCATCCAACTGGTTCTGCACCGTCCGCAGCGTTCCTATGACCTTGTCATAATCCATTCTCTTGGGACCTATGATTCCTATGGTTCCCTTCATGCCTTCGCCTAATTCATAAGTAGCTGTGACAACACTGCAGTCCTTCATGCCCTGCACCGGTGTCTCGTCTCCGATGTACACCTGGATACCTGTGCTGCCTTCATCTGCCAGGGACTCCTGGATCAGACCGCCCAGCTGCTGTTTTTCTTCGAAGGCATTGATCAGTTCACTTGCCTTGGACTGATCTGCCAGTTCCGGATACCGGAAAATATTGTTGGCCCCGCTGGTGTAGATCTCCAGGTCCTCGTCTGCCTTGATGGCATCCGCCACAGCATCGATCACCTCACTGACGATCTCACTGTGGATTCCGGCCTGCTGCTTCATTGCTGCGATCATTCCCAGATTGATCTCCTCCATGGACAATCCATTGAGGTGGGTATTCAACAGAATGTTCAGCTTCAGCAGTGTCTCATCATCCAGTTCCTGATTCACCGCCAGGATATTGTTCTTGATCACATTACCTTCGGCAACGATGACCGCCAGAATCTGTCCGGCATCTACCCGGGACAGCTGGATGAACTTTACCTTGTTGCGATGTACCTGCGGAGCACTGATCATGGTGGCGTATTGTGTGTTCTGAGCCAGGGTCTTCACCACCTGTTTTAACAGGTTCTCCAGCTTATCCTGCCTCTCTAAGAGCATATCCTTCATCTCATTGACTTCCTGCTCTCTGGTCGCCATCATGGTATCCACATAGAAGCGATATCCCTTATCGGAAGGAATTCTTCCTGCGGAAGTGTGCGGCTGTATGATATAACCCATCTCTTCCAGATCTGACATCTCATTCCGAATGGTTGCCGAACTTAGATTCAGATCTGTGTATTTTGAAATGGTCCTGCTGCCTACCGGCTCTCCCGTTTCCAAGTAGTTCCGGATAATGGCTTGCAATATAATTCTTTTTCTGTCATCCAATTGCATTCCATCACTCCCTTTGGGATTATTAGCACTCATCTAAAAGGAGTGCTAACATCTTCTTACCCTAAAATATCACTACAGGATATTATTGTCAACTGATTTTCCCGAAAATAATTCTAAACAAAATATTAAAAAAAACTATTCAGAGCCTCATTCGCCAAATACAGATTCTTGTGCAAGCACAAATCTGTACTTGGCTCATCGTATACACAAAAAGGACCGGCACTATTTCAGTACCAGTCCTGTCTCCAGATATACGGGAAGTGCCCGTACATATACCATATCTATTGTGCCTCCGACAAGGATCAGAAAACATATCGCAACCCCTGTATTCACCAGCCACCGGGGAAAGGTTCTGCCTTTGATCTTCAGTTCCGAAAGTTTTTGAATTCCTTTTATCATATAATACATCAGGGGGAGCAGCGCTGGGAGCAGGTACCGTCCCTGATTCTGATAATCCGTGGTGTATGCATAATAAATCGTCAGAAATGCCGGCATAAAAATGCAATAAAGCATATTAATATGGAAGAACCATTCTCTTCCGGATATTTTGCGACGCTTCTTATAGCAGATCATATACAGAAGGCTTCCCGCGGTGCCAAGCACAAAAAATGCTTTATACGCCCGATACAGCCAGATGCTTCCGTAGATGGACATGGAGCCGAAAGCTGCCACGAAGCTGTGGAACAGACCGGACAGTGTGTAGCGTTCCCGGAACATTTCCAGCACCGTATAACCCATGGACTGATAAGTCTGCATGGTCAGCGGATTGACACTCTCCACCGCATATTGGATCGCCATCTTTTCCCGGGTGGCCAGTCCCAGCAGATCTCCGTCCAGAACGATATAACTGCGGATGAACCACCAGCCGATCCCCGCCAGAACTACTCCGGCGATCAGACAGCCGTATTTCAGCATATTCTTCCAGTCATAGAAATAGCCGCCGTTTTCCTTCTTCTGCAAAAAGGACAACAGAAAGAGTAAAATGCAGCTTACGATATATCCGTAGGCATTATAATAAGAAAGAGCACACAGAATAATACCACCGCTCATCCACAGACTGTTGCGGAGACTTATACCATCCTGATATACGCATACCAGAGCATATACCATCATGGCCGTGGATAACATACAGCAGGAATCCGTATTCACATAAGTGTGCAGGAACAATCCCTCCGGCAGGTACGTTACTGCAAAGCAGAACAGCCAACGGAACCGGTCATCCCGGAACACTCTTTTTCCAATCAAATATACCACTACTGCCATCAGCAGGCCAAAGGTTACGTTCACCAGTCTTGCGGTATAGAGCAATACCACTTCCGATTCCGTAAACAGGCTCACAAAGCGCATGAGATATCCCTGCACGATATAGGGAAATACGTTATACAGAGCATAGGAAAATCCGTAGGCCGGAATCCGCACCTCTTCCTCCCATCCCGTAGGGATCTTCCCATACTTGCAGATAAACTGCGGGATCAGATATCTCGCATGTTCATCCGGCGGATTACCATACAGCGGCGGTGTGTTGGCCAGCGGCTGCAACAGTGCAAGTGTAAGTGCCAGTGCCAGAAATCCCAACAGATATAATGTAAAAATAATCTTTTCTGATTTTTTCTGCATTCTGTCATCCTTTAACATTTTTATAGATACGAAGACCCCAAAGTGGTAAATTCAACTTTGGGGCCTGCTCACAAGTATTCTTACGAATGCAAGCATTCAACGTATATATACTTATTTTTTATTACTCTGAATAGTTTATATGTAGAAGCTTCCGGTGATCTCTTTGTTCATTACATAGTAAACCATGTTCTCTTCGGGCTTTACATACAGCTCTACGCTGGTCAGGTCAGCTGCCTTCTGCTTGAGATCGTATTTCCATACGTCCTTGGCGATCTTCAGCAGTTCTTCCTGAGAGTAGGACTTTCCACCGAACTGAACGCTGATCTCACTCTTTAACTCTGTCTTCTTGGCTACGGGCTTCTTAGCCTCTGCCTTTGCAGGTGCTGCCTTCTTGGTCTCTTTCTTAACTGTTTCCTTCTTGGCTGCAGGCTTCTTAACCTCTGCCTTTACAGGTGCTTTTTCTTCTGCCTTTGCTACAGGGGCCTTCTCAGCTTCCTTCACAGCGGTCTTGGTTTCTGTCTTAACTGGAGTTGTCGGTGCTGCTTTCTTAACTTCTGCCTTAGGTGCTTCCACTTTAGCTGCTACAGGTGCTACAGTTTTCTTAACTACTGCCATGTTACCGTCTCCCTTCTGTACGAATCATGTACAAAAAACATTTTCATTCTCCTCACAAGTACCGTATTTCGGCGCTCGATAAGGGTAGTGTATTCCTTTTCCCTATAATTGTCAACTGTTATGCGAATACCAGAAAGTACAGCAATACGATAATACCCAGCACAATACGATACCATCCAAAGACTTTAAAGTCATGCTTTTTGATATATCCCATCAGGAAACGAAGTACGAACAGGGATACAATGAAGGATATCACTGTACCGACCAGCAGGCAGGCAAGCTCCATTCCCGTGAATGCAAATCCGAACTTCAATACCTTCAGAAGACTCGCTCCAAACATAACGGGAATCGCCAGAAAGAAGGTAAATTCCGCTGCCACCGTTCTCGATATACCAATCATAATAGCACCCAGGATCGTAGCTCCGGAGCGGGATGTTCCGGGCAGTGCCGCAGCCACCAGTTGGCAGAAACCGATGATCAATGCATCTCTGTAGGTCAACTGTGACAGTGTTGTGGTGGTAGGTACACGATTCTTGTTCCAGTTCTCGATCACGATAAACAATACACCGACCAGTACCAGCATAACTGCTACCACGATGACCTGGACCGTTACTCCACTGGTTCCGATCTCTTTTTTGAAGGCTTCGCTCACCGCATCATCAAACAGCAGGCCGTAAACGACCGCAGGGATACATGCTACAACGATCTTCACCCACATCCAGAAAGCATCCATGCTCAGTGCCACATTTCCTACCGTAAAATCTTTTTTAGATCTTACAATACCACCTTTTTTTGTCTGCTGATTTTTCTTCATATAAAAAGGCCAGATCTTGTTCCAGAACAGAACGACTACCGCCAGGATAGCTCCCAACTGAATGACAACATCAAACATATCGAAGAAACCTTCACTGGTCTCCTGAAAGGGAATCAGACGCTCCACCAGGATCAGATGTCCTGTGCTGCTGATGGGCAGCCACTCGGTGATGCCCTCCACGATACCGTAGATAATTGCCTTGATAATTTCTAACATTTTGTTTCTCCTATCTTTTTTATTTTCTGACGAATCAGAGCTTTTATTTTTCGAGATATGCCAGCAGATCTTCATAGCAGTTCTCTGCTTCCTGATAGCCCTCTTCATATAATGCGATCAGTTTGTCCTTGTCTTTCTCTATCCGTCCCACATCACTCTTCTTATGAGGTCTGATCACGAAAGCCTGACCGTTTTTCTCCTGTCTGTCAATATAATCCAGGCACTCGTTATAACGGATATGTCGGTCTGCCATGAGTTCATATACTTTAGGATATTTCAGGTATCTGAGTTTTATGAGTCCCAGCTGTGACGCAGATGCTGGCTTTCTCACGAATCCCACCTCTTTGGTCATGACCAAGATGTTCTTCCGGTTGCCGTCCAGAATAGATTTCTCCAGAGGAATGGCATCGCTGATGCCACCATCCAGATACAGCTTCCCATCGATCTTCACATTCCGTGCCACCAGCGGCAGGGATGCGGATGCCCGGATCTTGTCGATATCCTTGCGGATATCACGGACACGCAGATACTCCGGCTGTCCCGTCTCGATGTTGGTCACCACGCTGTAGGCCTTGCCGGGATATTTTTCAAAGGTATCGTAATCATACGGATACAGGTAATCCGGAATCAGGTGATAACAGAAATCCACATTGAACAAATCTCCGCTGGTCAATAAGCTTTCCAGGCTGCAATACCGTCTCGTATCCAGATAATCCACACTGACACTCAGCGCCCGTCCCTTTTGTCTGGACAGGTAGCTGCACATATGGCATGCACCGGCGGATACTCCGTAGATGTGGGAAAAATCAATTCCCTTTTCTGTAAAAAAGTCCAGTACGCCGGCGGTGTATACACCCTTCATTCCGCCGCCTTCCAATACCAGTCCTGCCTGATACATTCTCATTACTCTCCTTTCTGCTTCTGCAACTATCCAGAACCCCATTCGCAAAATCGCATCTGCGATGCTTTCCTGAATAACAAGTTCTCTTGTTATTTGCTCATGTGGTTGTTTCGTCACATCAGCATATCGAAAGGCTCATTCGTGCAAGCACGATTCGCTTTTCGATATGCTGTGTGACTCTAGATAGTTGCATACTCGGTCTTTACGAACTTACGCAAAGCTTCCAGAGATCTCTCCACTTTTTCGGTGTCCACACAGTAGGCCATACGGAAATATCCGGGTGCACCAAAGCTATCACCCGGTACCAGAACGAGATCATATTTCAATGCTTTCTGGCTGAATACCTTGGCATCCTCTTCCAGCGCTTTCGGGAAAATGTAGAAGGTTCCGCCGGGCTTCACGCAGGTGAATCCCAGCTCGGTCAGTTCTTTATACAGGATATTCATATTCGTCTCATACACCGACAGATCCGCTGTCTTATCCAGTACCTGTGCCACTGCCAGCTGGATAATGGAAGGAGGACAGTTGTGTCCGATACCCCGGGAGATCTGTCCGCACATATTGATCATGGTCTCCGCATCCTCACATGCCGGGTTCACTGCCACATAACCGATACGCTCTCCCGGCAGAGACAGGGATTTGGAGAAAGAATAGCACATGATGGTATTGTCATAAAAATAGGATACGCAGGGACTGTCTACACCTTCAAACACAATCTCACGATAAGGTTCATCAGAGATCAGATAAATAATATGACCGTATTCCTTGGACTTTTCGCTCAGGATATCTGCCAGTCTCTGCAATGTCGGGGTGGAATATACCACACCGGAGGGGTTGTTGGGAGTATTGATCAGTACTGCCTTGACCTTCTCCGTCAGCATCTCCTCAAACGCCTCGAAGTTGATCTGGAAGTTCTCCAGATTGGGGGGAACCACCTTCAGTACCGCTCCGGTGAGATCCACATACGGATGATATTCCGGGAAAAACGGTGCAAAAGTCAGGATCTCATCTCCCGGCTCCGTCACCAGACGAAAAGCATGTGCCAGCGCTCCTGCCGCCCCGGATGCCATGAAAATGTGCTCCTTACGATAAGGCAGCCCAAACCTTTTCTCCAGGTTCTCCGCAATTGCCTCCCTGACACTTGTAATACCGAGGCTGGGACTGTAGCCATGCAGTTCCAACGGTTCCTTCGTTGCCAGCATATGGATCATACGATCTGTAAATTCTCTGGGAACCGGAACGGAAGGATTCCCCAGGCTGTAATCAAATACGTTCTCGTATCCGATCTCCTGTCCTCTTGCCGTAGCAAATTCCGAAAGCTGGCGGATCACCGATTTTCCCGACAGCATGTCTTTATATTTCTGAACTAACATACTAATCTCCTTTCCGCAGACGATTCCTTTCGTCGGAGGAATCGCAAATCAAATTTCAAATTTGATTCTGCGCTGTTTATTTGATCTCTATAAACTTATCTCTGAACCTTTCCGTGGACAGACAGATACTGTTTCTTCCACAGCTTTTGGCCTTATAGAGAAGATCATCCGCTCTTGATGTGAAATCCCATTCCTTGTTATTGCCCACCGGAATCCGCACAAATACTCCCTGGCTTACCGATACATAGTTGCTGCAATTACTGCATTCATGGGGAAGTTTCAATTTGCGGACTTCCCTCAAAATATCTTCCGCCACTCTTCGTATCTTCTCCACCGTCATTCCTGTATAGAGGATCATAAATTCATCCCCACCGTATCTGGCACAGAAAATCTTACCCGGAACCTGCTGTTTCCGCAGAACTCCGGCAATCGCTTTCAGGCACTGATCTCCGGCCAAATGTCCGTAATGATCGTTGTATTCCTTGAAGAAATCAATATCCATGAGTTCTACTCCCATGAGCTCATGTTCCTCATAGGCATGTTCAAAACTGCTCGTAAAGTGTTCATGTAAAAAGGTCCGGTTTGCCAGTCCCGTCAGTTCATCATGCATAGCCAGACTTTCCAGCTCCCGGTTGGAAGCTTTCATGTTCGTCCAGTCCAACGTAACGTTTTTCAGCCGGTTCTGCAATTCTATGACATTGATCAGCGCTTCTCTGTTTTCCTGTTGGTATTTCTCATAAATATCAAAATACTGGCGGGTATAATCTATGTATTCCCAGGTGAGACCCTTCTTCTGCAGAAGTTCACTCTTGAAAGGATACAGGTCTAGGAAAATATTATAATGCTCTTCGATATGCTTTTCATCAATGATCCGGATCAATTCTTCCAGATATTTTCCATCAGGCAGGATTGCCAGGATTCCCGCCAGGATCACCAGTTCATCCATGATCTCTTCAAAAACATCCCGGTCTGACAATTGCTCCAGAAGATCTGCTGCAAGCTTTAAAGCCTCTTCCTCATGCCCTTGTAATAATTCGCAGGAAATACGATACATTTCTAATGTTATTTTCGAATAATAGCTTTCCGGTGCCTCTCTGATGATCTGTTCTATTTGATTCCAAAGCCGTAAAGCCTCTTCCATTTCTCCCATATACATGTGACAGCAGCCACATTCGATCATACAGTTGATCCTGTTATAATTCAGCTGATATGTTTTCTCTGACTTACTATAGGAGTCGATTGCTGTACGGTAATGCTGTATCGCCTCCTGCCGCAGGCGCATCCTGACCAGGGTATAGGCAATATTACTCTCCGCCATGCCCTGGATATAATAAAAATGGTATTTTTCCGCATATTGAAGGCAGTTATAATAGGAACTTAAGGCCACCATCCGGTTGTTCTTCCGATCGGACACCGCTCCCATCATATTATAGGTTCTGGCCAGCAGTTCATACATCTGCTCATTTTTCAGATAACCGATACTCTCTGTCAGACATTGCAAGGTGTTTTCATACTGGTCGTTCTGCCAATAATATTCTGCAAGATAATAAAGCCCCAGGCCGGCCAGCTTCTGTGAGCCGGTGTCTGCTGCATATTCCATCACTTTCTGACAGGTCTCGTTGTCCGGAAATTTACCGTTTTCCCGGTTTTGGATGGTTTCCTCTATGAAATTTTGAACGGTCTGTGGTAAACCCTTTAAATCCATGCCGGTTCCTTTCCGGAATCCCCAAGCTGTCATTGATCATCCCCTGTCAGAGGCCATCATAAACAGCCATGGTATTCTAAATAGTTATCATACCACAGTACTTTGTCACTTTACAAGATTGCTCCGCCAAAAATACACGTCACCCGTAAAAAATTAAGGTTTTATTTAGATTTCATCCTCTGCCCATGCAAGAGCACATTTCACCGCACGATGCCAGCCCTTTAACAGTTTCTTGCAGTCTTCTTCATCCATTTCCGGTGCAAAGGATGCTCCGATCTGCCAGTTCTCACGGATCTCATCACGATTCTTCCAATAGCCTACCGCAAGTCCTGCCAGATAAGCCGCTCCCAGAGCAGTCGTCTCGATACATGCCGGACGGCGTACCTGGGTGTTGACGATATCCGCCTGGAACTGCATAAGGAAATCATTGGCACTGGCGCCGCCGTCTACTTTCAGACTCTTTAAGTCAATGCCGCTGTCCTTCTCCATGGCTTCCAGCACATCTGCCGTCTGGTATGCAATAGATTCCAGCGTGGCTCGGATGAAATGTTCCTTGGTACAGCCTCTGGTAATGCCGACGATGGTTCCTCTGGCATACTGGTCCCAGTAAGGAGCTCCCATGCCCGCAAATGCCGGAACAATATAGACCCCTGCGGTATCCGGCACATGCTCTGCATACTCCTGGGACTGTGCAGAGGTCTTGAGCATACGCATACTGTCACGAAGCCACTGAATCCCGGCACCGGCTACGAACACGCTGCCCTCCAGGGCATACTCCACATTTTTTGTAGTGCTGGCTGCAATGGTAGTCAGCAGACCGGATTGGGAAGTAATGGCTTCGTGTCCGGTATTCATTAATAAGAAGCAGCCGGTCCCGTAAGTGTTTTTCACTTCTCCCTGTTCAAAACAGCATTGTCCGAACAACGCTGCCTGCTGGTCTCCCGCTGCGCCGGCAATGGGAATCTCACCGCCCAGTACAGAAGCATCGGTCCTGCCGTAGATCTCACTGGAACAGCACACCTTCGGCAGCAGACTCTCCGGGATATTGAAGCGCTTCAGGATCTCCTGATCCCAGCAGAGATTATGAATATCGAAAAGCATGGTCCGGGAAGCATTGGTATAATCCGTTACATGTACGGCACCCTTGGTCAGATTCCAGATCAGCCAGGTATCTACCGTACCGAAAAGCAATTCTCCCCGCTCTGCCCGTTCTCTGACACCGGGTACATTATTCAGGATCCAGGCAATCTTGGAAGCACTGAAATAAGCATCCGGGATCAAGCCGGTCTTCTTCCGGATGATCTGATCAAAGCCGTCTTTTTTCAGTTCCTCAATCATATCGGAAGTACGGCGGCACTGCCATACAATAGCATTGTATACAGGTTCGCCGGTATTTTTATCCCAGATAATCGTGGTTTCCCGCTGGTTGGTGATGCCAATGGCCTCGATCTGGTCATCGGTGATACCCAGCACTGCCATACTTTCAATGGCCACTCCCAGCTGGGAGGACCAGATTTCCATAGGGTTATGCTCTACCCAGCCTGGCTGGGGATAGATCTGTGTGAATTCTTTTTGTGCCATGGAACAGATATTTCCCTGTTTATCAAACAGGATACAGCGGGAACTCGTGGTTCCCTGATCCAGTGCCATGATGTATGTCTTTTTCTGTGTGTTATGTGTATCTCCCATTGTGTTATGTAACCTCCCGTTGTTCGTTCCAGGCTCTGCCCATAGCATATCCCAATCGTGTCATTGGAATATATTGTGTCCATTGCCCCAAATATGCTCTATTCTCAATAGTTCTGTCCTCTGTCACCCACGAAACGACCGGGTTGCCACTATATTGACACCCGTGTCAGCTACGTTTTCCACAATGACATCTCCTACATGAATGGGTGCAGCCGCAGTGACATCTGCCAGGGCTTTCATGCAGTCATCGATCCTGCCTTTGGGAATATCGGAAGCCGTCTTCACGGATACTACTGTGTCCGGATACCCTTCCACACGCACGGTGGAGGTGACGATCCGGGTAGGATTCGTGACTTCTTTTTCTCCGTAAGCCGCCCCTCTGGGGCACCGGTTGCCGGTCACTGTGACACTATTGTCACCTTCTATAGTCACAGTCAGAGCACACCCCACCGGGCAGCAGATACAGGTCAGTTCTCTTTGTGTTGTGTTCTTCTCTGCCATCGTCTCACCCTCTTTTCTGCCGAATATATTCCACTGCATAGTTTCCAGCCTTTTCCGCTTCTGCGGATACATGGTCTACCAGTTCATGGACGTGGAGCACATTGCCGCAGGCGAAGACGCCGGGGATACTGCACTCCAGATTCTCTCCCACTACCGGTCCTCCGGTCTTGCCGTCCATATCCGCTCCTAAGCCCCTGGTCAGTTCGTTCTCCGGGATCAGCCCGCAGGATAATAGCAAGGTATCGCAAGGCACATCCCATTCCGAACCGGGGATCGGTCTTCCGTTGTCATCCACTTTCGTGAGGGTCACACCTTCCACACGGTCTTTGCCATGAATCTTAGCTACTGTAGTATTCAGGTATAAAGGAATATTGAAATCATCCAGACACTGTACAATATTACGCTTCAGGCCGCCGCTCTGTGGGCGGAGTTCTGCCACACACTGTACCTTTGCGCCCTCGAGCACCATACGTCTCGCCATGATCAGGCCGATATCTCCGGAACCGAGGATCACCACATTTTTACCGGGCATACGTCCCCTGATATTCACGTAATACTGGGCGGTTCCGGCGCTGTAGATCCCTGCGGGTCTGCTGCCGGGGATATTCAGTGCGCCGCGGGAACGCTCTCTGCAGCCCATTGCCAGGATTACTGTTTCCGTCTCTATCTCCAGTAGTCCATCCTCTTTATTCATGGCAGTGACTTTTTTGCGTCCGTCGGAAAGCAATTCAATATTGGTCACCATGGTATTCAGCAGGTACGGGATCTGTGCCTCTGCCGCCATATCAATATATCGTTCCGCATATTCCGGTCCGGTCAGTTCTTCCTTAAAAGTATGCAGTCCGAATCCGTTGTGAATGCACTGGTTCAGGATACCACCGAGTTCTCTGTCCCGTTCCAGGATCAGCACCTTTTCACAGCCTGCCTTTCTCGCAGACAGCGCTGCCGCCAGTCCCGCAGGACCTCCTCCGATGATGACGATGTCTTCTGTGCGTTTACTCATGGAGTGCCTCCTTTCCGACAGGTGCCTGTGTCCTCTTCCATGTTCCGCCCTCTCCGGGTGCGGTGTCTTTATTTTTACCGGTCAGAATCTCTGAGCCGGTTCCTTCCTTAGTGATCTGTGCCGGATCAAGGTGCAGTTCTCTCGACAGTATCTCCAGCGTCTTCGGGGAACAGAATCCCGCCTGGCATCTTCCCATGCCGGCTCTGGTGCGGCGTTTGACACCATCCAAGGTCGTCGCTCCCACCGGACGGTGAATGGCTTCCAGAATTTCACCTTCCGTCACCAGTTCACAACGGCAGATCACATTGGCAAATGCGGGATTTTCCCGGATCAGGACTTCTCTCTCCTCTTCCGTGGCAAGTGCCATGCTGGGAATGCCTTTTCTGGTATCTATAAAATCCGACTTACGTTCTGCGGGATAAATATTTTCAACAATCTGTGCCACATACTCACCGATTGCCGGTGCACTGGTCAGTCCCGGAGATTCAATACCTGCCACATCGATGAACCCGGGATGCCCTGCTGCCTCTTCAATAAGGAAATCCGATTTTTCCGCAGGAGCTTCGTGTACCAGATGAGCTCGCAGTCCGGCAAAAGAGGTGATGGTCTGTCTGCCGTCCAGCGCGTCCACACTGTTACTTCCCAGATTCAGAACCTTCGTCAGTCCTTCTGCTGTCGTATCTACATCTTCTTTGTCAGGAATATCTTCCGCTGTGGGACCTACCAGTAAATTGCCGTGTACCGTGGGAGTAACGAGGATCCCTTTTCCCATTTTGGACGGGAGTTGGAAAACGGTGGAATTCACCAGATTACCGCAATTTTTGTCCATAAGACGGTACTCACCTCTTCTGGGGACAATACGGATCCTGTCTTCACAGATCATGTTATGGATCTCATCCGCATAGACACCTGCCGCATTGATAACGATGGGAGCAAGGAACATCTCTCCATCCGCCTGTACCTGATACATCCGGCCTTCTTTCTCGGGTGGATTCTCACTCCATACCGGTCTCTGTTCCACAATGGATGTCACCTTATGGTTCCGATAGAACTCCACACCATTCTCCGCTGCATTCTCCGCCAGTGCAATGTTCAGTCCGAAGGGACAGACGATACCACCGGTGGGTGCATACAGGGCTCCTACGATGTCACGGGACACCGCCGGCTCCATTCCCCAGACTTCCTCCGGGGACAAAAGCTTCAATTCTTTTACCCCGTTCTCCATGCCTCGCCGATACAGTTCTTCCAGACCGGACATGGCATCTTCTTCAAAGCATAACACCAGGGATCCGTTCCTGCGGAACGGGAAGTCCAGCTTCTTCGACAGTTCCTCCATCATTTCATTGCCCCGGACGTTTAACTGTGCCTTGAGAGTCCCCGGTACTGCATCATACCCCGCATGCACGATACCGCTGTTGGCTTTAGAAGTACCTTCGCAGACATCACTTTTCGCCTCCAGTACAGCGATCCTTAGCTTTCCCTTCGCCAGTTCCCTGGCAATGGCGCAGCCACTGACTCCGGCGCCGATAATGATCACATCATAATCCTTCATAACCTCGCCCTGCCTTTCCTATGTTTACATTTATATTTGAATGTCCACCTTTACCTTCTGAATATCCGTTTTCTCTTTATGAATGTCCATTTTTTATTTGTCGCAAATGTCTCTTTGCTATTTATTTTACCATATTCTGCGGGAAAACACGACCGAAAACCAGCAACACTCTGTGTAAAATGTAGTCGAAAAAACCGGACAGCAATCGCTGTCCGGTCAGTTTTCTCTTATAACAATGTATTCAGATCCACCAGGGTTCCGCCCTCGATCTCCACGCACTTGTCGCTGTTTAACTGCAGCCATACGCTGCAGGCATTGGGGTTATATACCTTTTCGTAATCCGCAGAGAACTGTAAACGTTTTGCTGCATCCATGTAATCAATGATCTCGATGTTGGTGGCGTACCAGATGTCGTCTCTGCCGCCCATGTATTTACAGAAGTTCTCGATCACATCCCAGTTGTCATTATTATCGAACTCGTAGCTGTGCCCCCAGACGTACATCAACTTCAGGTACTGGCTCTTCTTGAAATCAGCGAAAAATTCCGCGTACTCCATCAGCTTCGGATCATTATGATGGCAGGTAGCATGCCACTCCAACGGATCCTTTGGCAGCGCAAAATCCGGAACCGTCTCTACCACTCTGGCATAAGCCACGCCCAACTGACGGTACAGCTGTTTGATCTCCTCGCTGTAAGAACCGTTGGGATACGCATGTCCCCTGACGATCTGTCCTGTCCATTTCTCCAGACCTTTCCGATCCTCCAGAAGCTCCTGTGCCACTTCCACTAACGGACATCTCTCGATGGTGGGATGAGTCATGGTATGTGTTGCGATCTCATGTCCCGCATACAGCCCTTCCATTTCTTCAAAAGTCATGCGGGGGCGTTCTCCCACCTGACCGTAATTCAGATTAAACGTTCCTTTGATACCATATTTATTGAAAATGTCGATCAGGCGTCTGTCCTGTACCTTACCGTCATCATAACTCATGGTCAATGCTTTGGCTTTTCCACCGGGAAAACAAGTATATACTTTCATCTTTTCCATCCTTTTCTACTGTAATTTCTATTGTGGTTTAAAAAATATGGTGATTTTCAACCCACATGTTTTCATCATATTACGACCGGAACGATTTTGCAACTGATAAGAATCTCTCCTCATATACAATACTTTTCCATTATCAATACTTAAAATCAGCAGATATTACCGCTGCTTAATCTGATAAGAAGTTGTATACTCTTGAACAATCACATCCTTGTCCAACTTATATGTTTTAATAATATTAAACATATTTTGGACATTCTTAAAATTATTAGGCTGAGCAATTGCTACTATACACTTTCTAACATTCTCTTTAAATTTATTTAATAATGTAGGTGTCATTATCTTTATTTGTGGTGAAGGAGAACATTCATAAGTAAATATATTACTATTGTGAATCATAATAGGAACACAACTTATCTCTTGATCTTGATATAAATTGTTAAACCACGAAAATGACCCCATCAGTTGATTACAATCATGCTTGCAAATAGTATCTGTAATTGTTTCATTTTTGCATTCAATTACAAGATAGTCACCTGTACCAAGCATCACAAAATCGTCTGGTCCTTTACCAACCTCTCTCTCTGGTTGTCTTGCATTATAACCGATCATTTCAAAAACGTCTCTTATTGCATTTTCAAACCTTTTCGAAGTATCCTTTTCAAATTTCAAATCTCCAAGTATTGTGTCTGCATATAAAACAAGTTTATTTGCATCTAATTGTCTTTGATTTATATTTTCTATAATAATCTGTGTCTGACTAGAATTAGCAATAGCAAACTTAGAAAATTGAATTCCTTCTATTGGATTCAATATCTCCATATTATCCTTTTTGGCGGATTTCAAAATCTGTTGTGCACTGTTTTTGTCAAAAAAATTGGTGTATTCAGCAAGCATCTGTTTATAGTATCCTTTTAACCTTACGTTATCTTCATCATTGACCAATTCAGTAATCATGCTTGCAGCCTTCTGATAATCTCCATATAAGGCATAATTGAATGCTTTTCTTATTGCCACAGCATACTTACTCACATTTATAGTCTTAACATATTCTACAGATGAAATACCATTTTTACATACTTCAACCCAATCGGAATTTCTTTCAAGTAAATAATTTCCAATTTCCATAATCTCATCTATGGTCTGCCCCTCAATCTGTTCACACATTTTTTCCGACAACTTAAACTGAGCCTTAGTAGCATTGCTAAAAAATTCATAGCCATCATCAGAATATAACACATTTGTTAATTGATTCCCCAATAAATATACAAGGCAATAATCATTACTTGACCTTACTCCACGTCCCATTCCTTGCTCTATTCGTTGAATTTGTTCTCTCTGAATCCGCTTACTCTTTCTTACAATCTCTTGTTCATACCTATCATTCATATTACTAATATTAGGGAGACCATCAACAACTATTATTCGACATGCATCATCCGGCAAATCAATTCCATCGTATCGATTGACAAATACATACAAGCCCTTATCATTATTCTTAATTAATCCGATTCCTTGCGAAATATTGCTTGAATTAAGGACAATTCCACCTAGTGATTTCCAACATTCTGCCATTGCATATGAAGGCACTAATACAACCACATTATAATCCTCAGCCTTTTGTGCGATTGCGTTTCTAACTTCAAACTCAGTAATATCTTTATTAATTATTTTGGGCACTACAATAAGTCTCTCCCCAATATCGTTTGCTTTCTCCGGTGATATTACTGTCATTTTTTTATCAAAATCCAACCCCATAACAGTTGAAAAAGGACTATCATCTGGTAAAGTTGCACTCATATAGATTCTGCGTTTTGCCTCATCAAAACTTGTTATCTTTTGTATAGGTGTGCAATTAGGAATTATGCTTATTTCTTTTGCAGAAATATAACAATGTGACAATTTCAAACAATCTTTTATCAAATCAAACTTAAACTTTACTGCATCATTTTCTCTATTTGAAGCTAATATCTGATAAACCTGCGTAATTTTCTCTTGCCATGACCAGAATGGTACCATCATGTTGTCAAATGTATTCTGCGAATTGACAATCTCATTAAATCTTCCTTCTGCCTGCGCATTCATGTCATCATAAAATAGATTAGCAATAAGATTATATAGCACGTTCGTTCTTGGTACAGTAATAGAAAACTGTTCTTGTATGCATGATATGCACGCGTGCATATCATCAATTACAACGCTTCCTATTGGATAGTTATTTTCTTCTCTTAAACCAAATATACTTTTTCCATTTACCAGTTTCTGTATTCCTATAACAAGGATCGCTTTCTTCCGTTGATAATCTAAATCGTTTTCAGTATCAGTTACTTTTATTCCTAATGCATCTGCTTGTGTCTTTACCTGTTCAACTAAAAACTTATCAGGTACAACATATAAAGCAGGTCCAACGCCTTCATTCAAACAACTCTGTAGAATCAGCAATGCAACTAAAGTTTTTCCACTACCCGTATTCATCTTGATGATTGTATCTTTATTTTGTCTTACATTGAACCATTGTTTCCATACTTCTCCCTGCACATCTCTAGGATACTGATATTTATTATCTTTTCCAGTCAATGCCATAAAAATATCTCTGGGATTTATTTGTTTCTGTATCGAATTTATTCCCAATTGTGTAAAATCAATCATTTGTATTTACCCCTTTCAATTTTTGTTGGTTCTTTCAATTCCTCTACAATTGATTTGATGTCATAATAACTATGCTCATTGCAATTATTTCATCTAAAAGACTGAATTTTGAACTTCTTATGCAAGTTCCTCTACTTACTACATGGCATTAACTGACAATCTCTTACAAACTTTTTTCAAAAAATTTTGAACAAGTTTTCACAGGTTGATTGGAAGTTGATTGAAGTTGACTGCATAAGTAACTTCTACTGAGAAACTCACGCAACAACTTCGCACGACTAACTTCTATTTTTTCATTTCTAATTAGTGTCTGCTGATTAAGCCGCAAACACTTGATTTTACTGACTTTTGCCCCATTTTCTGGTATAATGATTGCAAGGATTTTGACAAAAACAAATCGTTTTTCTTGCAGTTTTCTTACAGATTTTAAGTATAAAGGGGCTAAAACAATGTACAAACCGATCGACAAGTTACAGCATTCATTCCTCGATTTCAACCAACCTATGGGACTCCACATGAATCCGGATAACCGCTGGGTCAGACTGGCTGACCGAATCCCATGGGATGAATTCGAAGTAAAATATGCCAAGCTGTTTCCAAGTGATACGGGTAATGTTGCCAAGCCTCTTCGCATGGCATTAGGAGCCCTGATCATCCAGACCAAGTTCCAATTTTCCGACCGTGAGCTTGTGGAACAGATCGCTGAGAATCCGTATCTGCAATACTTTATCGGGCTTCCCGGTTTTCGGGAAGAAGCTCCGTTTGATGCAAGTACACTGGTTCTTTTCCGTAAACGCATTTCAGCAGATATGCTGATGGAAGTAAATGAGTATCTTCTTGCTCACAAGGAGGATGACAAAGATGACCATACTCCTCCATCCGTAGGAAAATCCGGTGATGATGGTACTGCAAAAGAAGATACAAACAAAGGGACTCTGACACTTGATGCAACCTGCGCACCTGCAAACATACGTTATCCGCAGGACATCTCGCTTTTGAACGAAGCAAGAGAAAAGCTGGAAAACATGATTTACTGTTTTTGTAAATGTTATGGTCTTAAGTTGCCAAGAAGATACCGCAAACGTGCCAGAAAAGAGTATCTTGCATTTGCCAAGAGCAGAAAGCACACGGCAAAGAAAATCCGCAGCGCACTCCGCAGACAGCTTGGCTACGTGAAAAGAGATCTTGGCTATCTGGAACAGTTCATGAGTGATGGATACGCCATGACAGGTAAGGATATCGGTCTGTATCTTACCATCATCAGGCTGTATGAACAGCAACAGTATATGTATGATAACAGAGTCCATTCTGTGGAGCATCGCATTGTAAGTATTTCGCAACCATGGCTCCGGCCGATCGTCAGAGGTAAGGTCAAAGCACCTGTTGAATTTGGTGCAAAATTTGATCTCAGTCTTGACAGCGAAGGTTATGGGCGTATCGAAAAAATATCTTTCGAGGCATACAACGAGAGTACCTGCCTGATTGAAGCAATAGAACGATTCAGACAGCGTACCGGTTATTATCCGGAACGTGTTCTGGCAGATCAGATATACCGGACCAGGGAAAACAGGAGCTATTGCAAGGAACACGGAATCCGGTTATCAGGTCCAAAGCTGGGCAGACTAAGCGCTACAGCAAAAGTTGATAAAAAACAGGAGTATCAGGATAATACCAATAGAATCGAAGTGGAGCGCACCTTCAGCCTGAGCAAACGTTGTTATGGTATGAGTTGCATTACCACAAAACTGGAAGAAACGCAGTTGACTTCTATCGCATTATCTGTATTCGTGACGAATCTTTTCAGGATTCAGAGGCGAATACTTCACGCTCTTTTACATCTGTTCCGCTTCTGGCATGACTGGAACAGATGTAAGAGCTGGAAGTTGCGGATATCTGCTTAATCAGCAGACACTATTTAATTCATTAACTTCATCTTCATCCAGAAAAAGTGTCTTGGCCTGTTCCTCTGAATCGAATCCGTTATCCCTTAATCCCTTTACAACGGCATCTACTGATTTTTTATATAAAGTTTCTGCTTTTTGGATTTCTTTTTCCACAGGTTCAATTTTAGCATTTGCTTCTGTAAAAGCGTTTTGAGCCTTTTTAGATTTTTCTTCTAACGAAGCCCTTGTCGTTGTAAACTCTGTTATAGCATCAGCCAGTTTCTTGATATTTTCATCAAGTGCATTTAAAGTAGCTATATTCTCTACAAGATTTTTCTTCATGCTCTCAAGCTTCGTCCTCTGTACAACCACTTCAGTGTGCTTTTCTTCTACAGTCGTATGCTTTTTGTCCAAATTTATCTTAGTCTCTGCTTGTTCTTCAAGCTTCTTCTGTAATTCTTTATATTTCCGATCCGCTTCTTCCTTCTTCTGATCGACCATTGCTTTAGTAGCCTCCTCTAAAAAACTATTAGTTTTTTCGTGTTCTTTAGAGTTTGGCATAAAAAAGTCAGTTCGACAAGGCGCATGATTTGACGTTTACTTTATTACCCTTGCCGATACCAAAAAGAGACAGGAACAACTTCCTGCCTCTAAAAAAATAAGGACTAAATCTCTACTTCATTTAATGTAATGACATGTGAAATCTTCTTTAAGGGAAATAAAGAAGTAGTGTGATCCGATTCATTAGCCGCACCACAACAGTCCTCCACAACGTGAACTACAAAGTCTCTATCATGAGCATCTCTGGCCGCTGCCTGAACTGCCAAATCTGTAGCCACTCCACAAATATATAAATCTGTAATATTATTATTTCTCAATACCAATTCCAATGGAGTACCAAAAAATGCACTTACTCTATGTTTGATAATAATTGGCTCGTCTTCATTAGGCGTAAGTTCTTCGCAAAACTCACATCCATATCCGCCTAATTGAAATGCCTGAAATTTATCAGCGGCACCAAATAAGGGCGATTGCTTTGGCTGCTCTTTATAATCTTCCGAAAATCCAACCTTTACATGCACAACTAAATTATTGCTTTCTCTAAATTTAGACAACAATTTCTTCGCATTACTCAGGGTATTGTTCTTCTGACAATAGTCCGGATAGCCTTTTTTTGCCATCTTACCCTCAAAACTCACATTCTCATTGATAAAATCAATTAACAATAATGCACTACTCATTACAAATCCTCCTTTAAATTTATTATTATAAATTAAAATATTTTAATAGAACCAACAGTACATCTGCTGTTCCATAAAAATCACACCACATCCAAACAAATTCTATGTCTATATACGCCTTTGGAAGCTAGAATAAAGGATACTTCATAGGGTTTTTAAGGAAATCAATAACATCCTCTGGAGTCACTAGATTTGTCTTTGTTTCATAAAATTTGTCAAACATCTTTTTTATCTCTGTAGCTGATTCCGGCGAATTCTCATTGGTATACTCTGTGACAAAATCATCTGCACGAACAACACATTTCAAAAAAGCCTTTTTCTTTGTATCGACTTCATAGCACGAAACTACTGGTAGCTCTGGCGTATTATACAAATAAATCCTCCTTTCAACATTTGAAAGCAGAGTACTTTTTACCAGCTCATCAACTTGGCGATTAATACATTCCTGCGATAACATGGAAAATCTATTGACTCCCAAATAGAAATCTCTATACTTACTTGCATCTATTAGTTCGAAACTTTTGTACTCACCTTTTTTGTAAACAACACATCGTTTTCGCCGAATTTTTACAAGATTTTCGATTTGTTCGTCTGTTGCCTCTGGATAATCATACTTTGCAACAGCCCTGGTAAACTCTTCTGTTTCACTATTCACACTAAAAATAGGAGTAACAACATATCTAGATCCTCCTGAGCAGGATTGTTCAAAACTCAATCTACGCTCCTCTGCAACAACAAAGTCGTTTGGGCTTTTCAAGACATAATCAGGAGTGTTAATAGGATGTCCTAAGTACTCTTTAATCTTTAACAATATCCCGAACGGAATTAGCTCTGGCTCCTTTTTATATCTGTACATTGTAGCAACGGATACACCTATATTATCACTTAAATCCTGTGCATCAGCTTTCGTGGTCAGGCTACTGTTTAACAGTTCCTTAACTCCCGCAATTGTATCATCAAATATACTATTCATTTTTACCTCTTTCTTATCTAACTGCTTCTCGCTGTGATTGGTCTTGTCTGAACAACTCCAATATCATTATTAAATACTACCAATTCTATATCTTGGGGAGTGCCAAAAATATTCTCAATCTTCATTCCAATATCAAATATTTTTGAAATAATTTCTTGAGAAGCAGAGAACATCGACTTTTCATAATCCGGAGTCTCTGTAATAATTACATTATCTGCTGCATTTCCATCAAACGGTTTAAGATTCATACAAAATGATTTAGAACCAATCTGCCTATCAAGAATACCACCATTTCGCCTATTCAGAAGGAATAGATCTCCTTGCACCTTTCCAGAAACCAATGCCTCGCAAGCTCCATATGTTATTTCAATTCCAAAGACTTCTTCTAGTTCTACAGGATCCTTCGTCATCACAACAGCGCACAAATCAGATGAGAACATTTCTTGAATCAAAACGCTCATACGACTATCCAAATATGCTAAGTCATTTTTTACATCAAACGCACGGAGAACTCGCTCAGAAAATAACGAAGCATAACAACACATAATCGCCTTGGAAATGTGTTCGACAGGAACCTCAAGATAAGACTCATACTGTCCTGCCAGCGATACTCCACTGGAGTCTTCAATTAATTCCTTTCCTTTTACAAAAGGTGCCCCAGAAGAACGCACGGCAAAATACTTTGCATTAGGCATGTATTCCACAATCGCATTTGAGACATCCTCCGCATATTTGAAACTTTCATTAACGATAAAATCATAGATTTCTTCAGCCATTACACTATAATCATCCGTTTTTACAATGATATCCTTGATGTGCGGAATCATATCTTTCATTTGTTCCACATACATGTCATATTTCAAACCTATGCTACGGGGAACCCGGATTCCTTCTCTACTCAAGATAGCTGTGTTTTTCACTTTATTTCCCAGTTCTGGAGAATCATATAAAAGATTCTCCAGAACAACAATATTCTTGTTCATATCATTCTCCTTTAGGCTACGCTAATAAGTTTATTATGTGTGTCAATCGTAACAACATCTCCATTTGTCAATTTAGCCATAACGCCTACACATCCAACAAGACACGGGATATGATTCTCTCTGGCAAAGGTCGCAGCATGTGAAAATCTTCCCCCCCTCTTCTGTTATGATGGCCGAAGCAATCAGCATCTGCGGTGTATAATTGACGTCTGTCTGCTTAGCAACTATTATGTCGCCTGTATGAACATTTTTCAAATCCAAATGACCTCTTACGATAACAACACGACCAGAAATCATTCCAGTCGAATGGCAAGCAACTCTTGAAGTTTCACAATTTAACACCTTCATATGTAATTCTCCTTTCATCAATTAAGCTTATTCAGCATTTCATATACGTTTTCAGTTCCAGTCTTTAACTTACATGCATAGAAAACGAGCATATGCATTAAGCCTGCAAATCCTTTGAAACTGTATTTAACCTCAAGACTCAAATTAAGATAATTTAAAGCCCTTATCTCTTCAAGTATCTCCGCCCCTTGAATAGGTTGTTCTTCTGCAAAATTATCCTCAGAGACCACATTGCGACACTCTTTAATCGACTCTTCTTTTTCCAAAAGATTATCCAGATTATACTGGCAAAAGTTTCGTAAAACCTCGTTTCTTTTTTCCTGGTAATCCTCGGAAGTCATCAGTTGAATCAACTCATGTTCGGCTGACAAGTGCTCACTATCATGATATAATCCCCAATAATCAAGAATATTATCTACCTCGTCCATAGATAGATTTATATTGCTAGAAGTAAATATCTCTTCTCGCTGTCGCAAAAGGGCATCCAAACCCGAAGGAGACCTTTTGCCAACCCAACCTCTCATAGTCTCGGATCTAATTGCCTCGTCCAATATTTCCTTTGTAGTGAGACAGTCTAAAGAACAATTATTCTTACTAAATTCTTCAAACACTTGTCTAGCGAAAGAAAAATATTCTTTGTGAACCTCGCTCCAACGTTCCATGAATTGATGCAAATCAGCCACATCGCATAAACTTGGATAATACCATTTGTTCTTCCGAATTATAATCTGGTATTGATTTATGGATTTTTCTCTTAACTCCACAGGTATTTTCTTCACCACATCTACAATCTTTTCAATTGAATACTCGGATTCAAATTGTACCATAAGATTGTCAAATTCATCATTCATTTTTGATAATTGATCTATATAATTCATGACTACCTCCTTTCTGATTTCATTATACCATAATTTGATACTGAGTCAATATATTTTCCGCTATTCTCATAATTTATACTGTACATTTTACCCATCTCGCCACTATTCTCATCTTTACTAATTTCTCCTTCATAAACCAGTAAATGCAGCATTAATCGATGCAACTAAAAGATTCTTAAGAACTTCAATCCCATATAAGAAGGAGCATATAACCACACATCTGTGTGCAGTCTATGCTCCTACTAACAATATTCTTTTCAAATGAAAAAACTTCTATATTCTGTCTGCTTCTTACTCCATATGTTTTAAATCTCTATTAATTATTCCTTAAGTCCAGCTGTCTTCATATTCACATGGTTATCTTTTACACAGTCCAGCATGAATAGATGTGTTTTTACCAAAACTAATATACATTTTTTGCTTAGAGGTTTTCCGGGAATAAAAAGAACCATATATACAGTTCAATACACATAATGCTGGGAAACCAATCGTAGCCCACAAAGAACTGGATGAACTTATTTTCACATATCCAGACTCAAACACGAATTTTTCAAAGCCTTCGCAAATCTCCTTATGACTTACAAGAATTACAGCGTTTACCCTTTTGTCATGGTAGAAAAGCATGGTTCCAGAAAGGTGAATGAAGTGGTCCCATCAAATCTATCAATTGCAAGGTCAATGATTTAAAATACTCCAGTAACAGTTACCGGAATTTTGAACGATTCCGCAATCGATTTCTTTATTCGCCCAGGCAATACCGGTACTGAATGGCGTGACCAGATTACACCCCTGTTTTGTGTTTAGAAAATGAGGACACTACCAGTCAAAATAGACCATCAAACCCAACCATCAAGTTTGCCTATTCAAAACTCATAATAAAAATCCCGCAAACAATCACGTAAAACCAGCAAAAACTTTGATTTCCCCTTTCGTTAACACCTTATAATATTTTTATTGCCTACTTATCATTACTACTCTAATTCGTTTCCATTTCTGAAATATACTACTGTCTCCTTCCTGCACATATCGCTATAATTTAATTTTTCTCACTAATCTAAATTTCAAGTTCTATATATTGACTTTCTATCTTATTAAGAACCTCTACAATACCCTCTACCACAGTTTCCAACTTATCATTTACTTCACTAAATTTTACAATAAGTTCATCCTCAACGCACGGTATAGAAATAACATCCTCTGTCATTTCATAATCACCATAAGAAATATAAATTCCACCATAAACACTGTTTACTCCGTTTTCAACCCAATTTACATAGACTTCCTGGTTCGTTCATGAGCCATTGCCACCAGTGACACCAGTGACAATAAACTCTATTCAATTTTTGTCTACTCCTTTCCGATATCACCATTTTTATAAAAAATAGCACCTAAGATTTTCTCCTAAGTGCTCTATGCCAATAAATCAGTAATTAATATATACTATTTTTGTATATCTCATCTATATTATCTATTTCCTCATACGGATATGGGATTGGTGCATAAAAGATACGATTTTCCACATATTCATCAATCAATTTTTTCCCACATACTTTGCACACATCACTTTCTCTACCATCAAAGAATTCTTTTAAATATTGGATTTGCTTATCATCCTCTAATTCTGGCTGAGCTTTGACAACCTCATACGCCCCGCACTCACAAAATATAAACATTGTCACATACGGATTAAAGCCACAATCAGGACATGCAATTCCAAATATCCCCATCATATTAGCCATCATTGGATGTCCACATTGAGGACATCTTTTAGCACTAAATATGCAACTAATTATCAATTCCTTTCTATATGCTTTCCTCCATCCTCGCATTATATCTTTTTTGGCTTTTTTAAATCCTGCCATTATCAAATCTCTTTTTTTGACTTTCTGTTCATTTTCTACATAACCATTTTCTATTTTAGAATAACCAACGGATAAAGATAATCCAGAAAAAATACTTCCTTTACTTATTGCACTATTTACAACCTCTTCCAATTCCGCTCTTGTAATAGCGCCTCTTTTTCTTCTTAATTCAGCAAACTTATTGGTTAAGTTGGTATACAAATTATCAACAATTATGTCTCCTGGGTCTTTGAATATGTAGTTTAGCCTAAGATACCTTCCGAATATTGCCTTTGTATCTTTGCTATCCTTGAATAATGGTCTTACTTCTACCCTAACCTTATCAATAATATCTGCATACTTTGACAAAGCAAAATTCGAAATAAGAGCATCCTTAACTTGATTTTTTTTCTCGTCTGTTTCGTATGGATTTACTAAAACTTTCACATAATCGTCCAAATATTCTTTAAAATTCTTTTCGTTTATTCGTATAGGAACAAAAGAAGTTAGCACAAAAAAATTCTCTGTACTAGTGTTATCACTATTCAGTGTTAGATAATGTTCTAAAATATCTGCAAAATCGCTTTTCCCTATAACAGAACTTTTTAGCTGAATAAAAATATGCTTTTCCTTATTGAAAATCTCTATATCTTCTTCACCTTCGCACTTTATACAAAAATCCACAATCTTTGTACCAAAACCAAAAATATCTGTAGAATGTAATTGTTCAAGCGCATAAATAGCTGCTACTGAATCTTGATTTTCTATCTTTGAGGTTGTTCTTCCACCAGTACTTTTTTTATCATAATAATTTCCCATTTGTTCATCACTCCTCGAATGTATATTTTTCTACCTCTTTCTCCGTATTTCTATATAGAATACTTTTTAAATAACATCTCAAAAAAATCACGAACCGTTTGTTTCATTTGCTGACTGTCCATAAACTCATAGCCGCCAAATCTATATACTTCATACCCTTTTAATTGTAATTTTCTCGTGTCAACCATCATTTCAGCATATAGCTTTGGAGAAGAAATATCTCCCTCTGAATAATGTTGTTTACCATCAATTTCAATAACCACCCTTATACCATTGGGTAAAAGCATTAAGAAATCCATGCGTTGATGTGTATATACTACATTACTTCCTCTCCAAGTCCTTGCATGAGGATCATAGTGTAAATATACTTGTGGAATTAGTGCCGGGTACTCGTTCGCATTTTGATATATTGTATAATATTGAGTAAAAAAATCTTTTTCCGGTTGCGAATCTAAAGAATTAAGTAAACGCTTAAATAAATCTTTCTGAATATTTTCGCTTGCATGTGCAGAACCCCACCATTTTACAAGTGTGTTCCATAATAATCCATCTGCATTAGGCTCAAAATCATACAACAGACAATTGTCTGTATCTCCTACAATTTTTATATCATTAGCAATGGCATCATCAATAACTATATCTGGCTTTTTACCCAACGGAGCAAAAATAAGATTTTTCATATTGCTTTTTGCTGCTTGTCGCTTATATATTTTATAAATCAATTCATTTGATATTTTTCCCGATACAACCAACTGAAAGCCATCTGCGCCAATAATTTCATTAATTCCCTTTACATATTGAGTTTGTTCCTCACCTGTCCTAACTTCTGGATTAACCATTTTTTCAAGGAATTTGATTATCGAGTTGTCGCTAATGTATTTTATTTGCAAAATATCAAGCAACATATCTTTATATGACATATCATCATTTATTACCACATGCTTAATGATGTATTCTCCAAGAGTCATTCTATCGAATATAAATAAATCCTCATCCCTTGTACAAGGTTCATTCATATCCCAGATACCCTGTAATAATTCATCTAATTTCATCTTGCCCTCAAAATTCGGACACGTATCGAAATATTCTGCCAATTTTCTTCTAGTAATATAGGTAAATTCAAATATGCTGTCACCAAAATATTCTTCCATCTGCTTATTAAAAGAAATACTCTCTGCATCTCTCGCAATTCGTTTCGATAATTCTACTATCTCTTCTTCTGTCATTTTTACAAGTCCAGACCGAGCATACACTTTTTTACTGCTATTCGGGTTAAGTGTTTCATCTGGAGATATGCCATATCCTTTTAAGACTCCATCTAATTCATAACTTTTATAAGACCTAAAATAGTCTGCAAGGATTTCGATAAGTCCATCCTTCTTTTTGCTCATATCATTCAACTCCAATCCGTGAATTATTCAAAACGAAATATCAAATCTAAATTGTTACAAATCATCCGGCAAATACTTCATAATAATTTGATAATCTTTCCATAAACGTTTATCCCGTGTAATATCGCAATTTCTATAAATCTTTACATCCTCTAACTCTTCATAAAAATAAAAGCTTTTTCCTACATATATATCCTTTTTAAATGCTCCACAAAACATGAACTGAGTTGCTGTAATATCAATATAACTTTCTCCATTCACAATTAGCCATGCGTGGTTTGTAGTATGTTCAGGGTTATCATCACGATAAACTCCATTTCCTTGTTC
Source organism: Waltera sp. (assembly GCF_046969025.1). Lineage (NCBI taxonomy): Bacteria > Bacillati > Bacillota > Clostridia > Lachnospirales > Lachnospiraceae > Waltera > Waltera sp. The sequence goes on from NZ_JBKVQF010000005.1 coordinate 113,753, forward strand.
CGTGTGAATATTGTATTTTTCAAGTAGATAATATGCTAAAAGGTCACTTGCATCATCACAGCAACCTCCCGGAAAATTGCTCATCCTATCTCTATATTGAAATCTTCTATCATATTTGGCATCAAGTATTGCCATGCGAAAGGCTTCCGTAATATTGTATATTTCATCTTCATTTAGTGTTCTATTTATCACAATCATTCACCTCTGACATTACAAATTTCTGTTGAAATTATACTATATTTTTTGTTACTTTTCTACTATTAGCAAGCAGCAAGACACTCTCTGAAAATTACAAAAGTTAATTTCCCCCCCCAATGCATGCGGCAAGACCATTCTCTGCAACATCAAGTGCACCTCCTGTCCCACCTGTAATCAGACCTGTGCTGATTATGTCAGGGAACGGTGTGTCCGCCTTGACAAAGCCCCTTACGTTTGCAATGGTTGCCCGAAAGCCATCAACCACTGCACCATTGCCCATAAATACCGTTACGATGCCATTTATGCGGACCGCAAATACAGGGAGTGCCTCTCATCATCCAGAGCTGGTATAAACATGACAAAGCACGAACTTCATCAAAAAGATATGCTCATCACACCGTTGATCTATCATGGGCAGTCCCCCTATCAGATCCTCACAAACCATCCGGAACTGGATATGTCTGTCAGGACTCTCTATTCTTATCTGGATGACGGTGTTCTCACCGCCAGAAATATCGACCTCAAACGCAAAGTCAAGTTTAAACCACGTAAGGTACATAAAACACAGATCAAGGACCGTACTGTTTTTGAACGGCGCATGTTTACTGATTTTCAAAATCTTGGTTCTGATTCTTTTGCAGAAATGGATACCGTTCATTCTTCCCAGAAATCCAAACGGGTTATCCTGACTTTCTTCCTGACCCGGGAAAAGCTGTTTCTGGCTTTTATCATGAACCGCTGCACCCAGGGCGCTGTAAAGCTTATTTTTGACGAGCTGGAGCATCAGCTAGGTACCTATGATTTCCTAAAATTATTTAATGTCATTCTGACCGACAGAGACGCTGAATTCGGAAACCCGGAAGCACTGGAAAACGGTTCCTGTGGAATTGTACGTTCCAGTATCTATTTCTGCGATCCTACGAGAAGTGGTCAAAAGGGTGGCATTGAGCAGGCTCACACCATGCTTCTTATGGTTCTGCCAAAAAAGACTAGCTTTGAATTTCTCACCCAGTGGGATCTGCGTACCATCGTAGATCATATAAACTCCACTCCCCGGGAAAGTCTTGGCGGTCGCACCCCATACGATGTGGTCCTTGAACACTACGGCATTGGAATCCTAAAAGCACTTCAGCTTAGACCGATTCCACCCGATGAGGTCAATCTGACGCCTAAGCTGATACGCTTTAACCGTTAACTTATCATAAAAATCTGCTGTCAGACTGGAACTTAACAATTCACATTTTTAGGATGTGGCCTGTGGAATTCAGTCTCGCACACCGGATGTCCAGAAGCTTGTTTACCATGCCTTAAATTCAGATATTTTATGGGACGTTAAGCTAATTATACCAGTTCTCTGTAGATTAGGCTTTATATAATTTAATAAAAGCACTGGAATTTAAAATTTCAAGTCAGCAATTCATCATTTAAATAGAAAAAAGAGGACGACAGGCCAGCCCCGTCACCCTCATGTTACTTTTCCACCAGCGCAGACAGTTCTGTGAAAACATCGGACACTCGTCCCAAAGTTTTTCATAGTCCCTCTGGAACTCAATGATCTCCACAGGTGTATTTTCGGGCGGCTTCGGGCATGTACCGAGGTCAGCGTGCCCGCTGAGTGGAATAGTAGCGGAATACTCCGCTAGTTTCCGGCCTCGTTGCGCTTCTGCACCTAAAACAGCTCTTTGTAATCATCAATGTGCTTGTCTAAGTCCTTTTCCACTATCTAGCCGTCGCTGTGATAACGGCTCCAATAGTAGTTTCTCTAGCCGTTCTCCGCTTCGGTACGGATAGTTTTTTCACTTTAGCATAGCAAAAGATATGCTTTGCGATTTACGCTATCATTTTGCTATGCTACAATAATCACCGTGAATAATTATCCTTCACATAACGCAGAAAAGTTCCCCCCTTTAGCTTTCCTGCGTTATTTTTTCAAATCGAGAGGTGATCGATTGCATATCAGAAAATCATTAAAGTCCGAAAGGGGGGACGCATCCTACATCAGTACTTTTGTCTATATTCTTGTAGCCATGATTATGGTGGCATTTATCTTAAATGTCTTCCACATCATATCCGTGAAACAGGAAATCTATAATACTTTATTCATTCCAATTTTTGCCCCTTAGTTTTCATTTTTTAAATTATTTAAAAATTTGGTTTCCAATTATACTGGATTACTCTTTATATGTATCATAGCAACTGCAGAAGCTAAAATAAAAAAGAGAGGTTATTATATGGCTATTGTAAAAGTAAATCGCAGTGGAAAATCTTACCCTATTTACAAGGAAAACAATGCGGATGAACAGATTGGTACCTTGTATAACAACGAACTTTTTACATGGAAATCTGCATGGGAAGGAAATACCGCCGGCTATTCTTATCAGGCAATTTCTTTCCGTGCGAGTGATGGCTCATTGGCGCACGGTTGGATTGCTGCCAGTGAAAGTGACAAGGTATTGGCAAACAATATCTGTTCCCTTGCCAAGTTTACTAAAAAAATCAACAATAAAACCTATTATGGTTTCAAAATGCGTCGTTCTGAAGAATTATTTGATCGCTCTGGAAACGCTCTTATCGGAAAATTAGCATTTAAGGATCGCTGCATTCTGTGCGAAAGCTCAACAGCTGGTGCATCTCACCCGGAGTGGTTATCAGTTATCTACCTGGAAACAGGAATCGGAACCGGCGAATATGAAAGAATTGTTTCCAATTCAAATGCTTTTGTTGATCTTGGTTATACTAAAGGTTCTGATTTTTCTTCCAATGCTTCTTTAATTGGTTCTATCTAATATAGTTAAGCAGGGTACAGCATTATTGGCTGTACCCTCAGACTGTAAATAAAACACTTTTAGCTAACAATCTGGAAGCGTTTTGTCTACAGTCTGAGGAGACATTCTTGTGATGAATGTCTCCTCTTTTTAGAAAAAACTAAATATGGACTATCAGATTTAAATTAAACAAATCGTGGACTATCCACGTTGTCGTATTTACAGAAATTTTTTAAGAGATCTTATGGAAGGAATATCCGAACAAACGGAAGTTCTGTAATCAACGTTTCAGATTCGCACATTCGTGCAGTCATCAAAAAATCAAGTTTACCTTAATCTTTATAAAGGCTTTATTCTAAATGTAAACATAAAAAATACTGAAAGGTGGTAATTTATATGGATTCAAGGGTATTACAAACACAAGAATGGTTAAACAAAACTTATGGAGATGTTGCTGGCTTTCCTGTTGTCGATGAAGATGGCATAACAGGTCAGGCAACATTTAAAGCATTGATTTATGCTCTACAGATCGAAATTGGTATCAGTAACCCTGATGGCATATTCGGTAATGACACACTAAGCAAATGTCCTACTCTAAGAGAAAGTCTTATACCGGATTCTGAAATTCCTCGGAATATTATTTTCATTTTACAGGGTTCATTATGGTGCAAAGGAATTTCGCCCAAAGGTTTTACAGGAATTTTCGGTCCTTTTACTGCAAATGCCATTTATAATTTTCAATTGGCTGCTGGTATAGAACCAGATAAAGTTGTGTATCCTTATGTTCTTCAGGGCATAATGAATACAGACGGCTATTCCTTCCAAGAAACTGATGATATATACGATACGTATCGACATGAAGTGCAGATGGGGCTTAACAAGTATTATGGATCAAAAATCGGATTAATTGCTCCTAATGGAGTATGGGAACGAAAATCACACAAAAATCTGATTAAAGCAATACAGTTAGAATGGGGAGCAGTTGTTGATGGTTCTTTTGGCGATGGTACATTAAGTAAGGCTCCCATTCTTTCTAAAAACACTAATGGATACACAAATTCAAAGCGGTTATTGCAATGGTGCTTAACGATTAATGGTTTTTATCCGGGATCTTATAGCGGAACATTTGATACAAACACTTATAACAGTTTGTATGCTTTTCAGAAATTTGTCTGTTTAGATGCAGATGGTATTTGTGGAAAGCAGGCATGGGCTTCACTAATTGTAAGCCGTGGTGCATCCAATCGAAAAGCTACCGCTTTGGATACATCAAAGAAAATCTCGCTTGAAAATGCCGCTGCCATAAAAAATGCAGGATATACAGATATTGGAAGATATTTAACCAATACTCCAAACAGCACATTCGATAAGGCTATGACGTATGAAGAAATGGAAATTCTAAAATCTGCAGGATTAAACGTTTTCCCTATCTTTCAGACACAAGGAAATGAAGCATCCTACTTTACAGCAAAACAAGGAACTGAAGATGCACGGACTGCCAAAGAAGCAGCACAGAACCTTGGTTTTCCATCCTCTGCTACAATATATTTCTGCGTAGATTATGATGTTTTAATGGCAGATGTTGAAAGTAAAATTCTTCCTTACTTTAGAAGTGTCAAGACAGCTCTAGGTAATGCCTATAAGATTGGAGCATATGGTCCCCGTTACATATGTACAAAGTTGGCTGAAATGGATCTTTGCACCAGCAGTTTTGTATGCGATATGTCCTCCGGATTCACATGCAATATAGGTCAGAAAATGCCTGAAAACTGGGCGTATGATCAATTTGCTGAAATTAGTGTGGCAAACTCCACATTTAGCGGAATGGACTACGACAAATGTATTGCATCTCCACGCAAAACTGCTACTGCTCCTGAAAACTATATTCCCATCCCTGGCTACGATAACTCACGGTATACATATGATCAGGTTCTTTCTGGAATGGGATATTATCAGTTTGATAGTCAACTACGATACAGTGCTGGTGTTGAAACAATGCAAACAAAACTTAACAAAATAGGATATAATTGCGGAACACCTGATGGTAAATTTAGTAGTGGAACAGATATCACTGTAAGAACTTTCCAGAAAGAAAACAACCTTACTATTGATGGCAAAGCAGATAAAAAAACTCTTATCGCACTAGATGCTGCCATTTATAACGTCAACTTTGACGATATCAATAAACGTTTCGACCCCAATCAGCAAGTCGTATATGAGTGCTTACTCAATGCCGGTTTTGGAAAAATTGCTATTGCAGGAATAATGGGAAATATTCATGCAGAGAGTTCTTTTAATACTAAATGGAGCGGTGATCAAGGTTCCGTTGGTATTTGCCAGTGGTTACCGCCTAGAAGTGATAATCTTGAAGCATATGCAAATTCTGTATCCGGTTCTAAAACAGATATCGCTATACAGGCAGCATTTATTTTAGAAGAGGGAACTAGTAGTGGCACCTATGAAGATAGTCAGGCGGTAACTTGTTTTAATTTCTTGAAGGATACAGACACTATTAACAGTGTAAAAAAAGCAGCAGACTATTTTACAGCACTATATGAACGATGTTATAATCAAGATACTTGGGAGGACGTTAAATCAGCTTGTGCCAACTCTAGTTGGCTAACATTAGATCGGTTTTCTCAGGAGCCAAATATTTGTAACAGCAAATACTATCTTGATACACCTAGCAGAAGAGGTTATGCTGAATCATATTATTCCTGCCTATTAAAGATTTAAACAATTTCAAAGTAGTTAAAATAAGGATTATCTGTGAAACAATTATCATCTCCTGACTATATTATCAGGGGTGATAATTGTTCTCTCTAAAAGTAAACAGTTCATATCACTACTATATTACCACTGCAATACGCTGAAATCCAAATCATCTATTACCATCTCTTCATCTTCTATCTTTAAAGTACCCTTGTTTTCAAATCCTATTTTAATACGTGGAATGCTACCAACATTTTCCCAAAGTTTAATACGTGGAAGACTATTATCACTTTCCCGAAATTCAGTTAAATTAAATTGCTTCCTAAATTCTTCTCCTTTAACTTTTTTTTCATTGATGGTTGCCACCTCCGGGTTATAGTCATCATAAATTCCTGTTAAGTACTTTCCCTTATCATAGGTGAAGCCTACATATCCGCATCCATCAGAACCAGCATTTACAAGAAGCAGCTTATTGTCTTTATAACATAGCCCATTTATCCCTCCCCAATTCACAGGCTCATATAAATCGGCAACCTTTTTACTCGTACCATTTGTATAAGTAAATATGGCCACAGATACGCTGTCTCCTATTATTAATTCAGGCTCTCCGCTATTATCAAAATCATGTATTGCGATATAATAGTACTCATTTGAATCTGTTCTTAAACTATAGGGATCTACTAAATTATCATCTATATTACTTATAATATCTCTATATGTATCTTCCCATTGTTCCTGCATAATGGGTTCTTTTTCTATCAAAAAATTATATATATTTGCAATAGTCCTATCCTGTTCTATAATATTCGCTTCAACATCTGTTATCATATCCTCTGCAAGATAAAATTCATTTTCTCCTGCTAAATATATTGTAACACCGGGACGTGGAACCATACCCGTTGGTCCTGCTCCTGAGTGATAATATGTTATTATTATAATGTCCTCTTTTTCATCATCATTTATATCGCGAAAACCAACTGCACCAACACTATAAAATGTTCCTATATACCCCCTTGAACTATTATTTTCAAACCGATAGGGAAATTTATATAATATCTCATCATCTCTGATTAAATAAAATGAAGCAACTTTCCAATCAATAAGCTCATTAGGCGATGGCCTGCAAGATACAAATGTAACCTCGCCCCAGTCATCTAAGTAAACATCAAATGATTGTTCCGGTATCTTATATTTTTCTATTTTTTCTATGGAATCACTTTCATCCAAATTTTCTTCTTCCTCATTTATTTGTATAATTTCTTCATATTTTGATTCATTTGCATATGCTTCCTGCAACGCTGTTCCTTCTGTTTCACCTTCACTATTTGTTTCTGTCGTTGCACCTATTTCATTTTCTGTTTCACAACATCCTGTCAAGCAAAGAACACATAACCATACTGGTAATATTTTAATATACTTCATTTCGCTATACCCTCCGTTTTCTTTATCTTCGCATACACAATGCTACAATCAAATCTGTATTATTCACACCAAAAAATTCATAGTTGCAAATAATAGAATAATCACTTTCCGATCCATGCACTATATTTTCTTCTGTACCCACATTCTCACCACACCCCAATATGAATCATCCTTTTTCTGTATCACAGTAATATTTAAATAGTAAGGGTATATATCCCAAGTCCCAAAACACTTTCATATTCGGTATCATACTGAATAGAATATCATAAAGTTCCATAACGAGTACCTTGACAACCATAGGCCGCTTTTGCGGCCTGCAGTAAATTTACTTTTGGATGTTCTCCGACAGCTTTGGTGACCAGGGAAGCAGATTCTCCAGAAAACTGCGATCTGTGTCTTCCATGTGTTCTGGGATCACTGTCAACAAATATTCAAAGTATTCGATTTGTAACCTAATATAACAAAACTTAGGAAAAAATATGCTCAACCTTCCCACGGTGCTAGTAATTCTTCTCTCTTATCGTAATAATTATCAATCAACCTAATATCTTCTATATACCATCCATCTTTCCGATAAGATACCTCTGTACATTTTACCGTGTTTTCGTCATCGACTTCATATTGTAATGAGATAAAACGAACCATCGTTTTTCCGTCTTTTTCAAACAAGGTTGCCCCGATATACGATTCTATATCCCACCAGTACTCAACATCACCGAATTTATCCGGCTGTTCTAAATCAATATTTGGATTATGTATAAAGTTATATGGATATTCCACCCAACCGCTATCCTCTAAACGCAGAATATAAATTTCAGTAGCGCCATAATTACTTCCAAAGATATATCTTTTCAATAATACATCCGCCTTACCGTCTCCTGATAGATCACCGGTAGTAATCCTCGAACTATAAACATATCCTTCATAATCCTTTATTGCCGTATCTACGCCATTCACATTCGCTATGAGCCGTGTACCATCTTTTGCTAAGTCATCGCTATCGCCGTTATCTTCAACGCGCACTTTATCCTCTTTCCCATCTCCATCTAAATCTACACTTATTTCGGTTCCAGATTCGATAGGAATGGTACTCGCCTGATAAACCGCTTCACTTTCATCGGTATTATCCGCACATCCCATAAAAAAAATACCACTCATCATTAATAGTAGTATTTTTCTAGGTGCAAATTTTGTATCTAATAATTTCTTCATATAACTTTCCTACCTCTCCTTGTTCATTATACATTATGGCAAATATTCGTCCAACTCTAAGGGCTCTAAGGGCAAAACGGTCTTTTATAAAATATTACATGTAATTTTTACACTAATACAACACATAATCTTGATAATTAATCGTATCATACTTTTTTGGTGCTATCAATGCTCCTTCTGTTTCTTGTATAATAAAAATACCTTTAGGTAATTTGTACTTGAAAAAACAGTTGCGGCGGTACTTTAACAGATCAAGTTTTTTCTCTCCGTAGTCCTTCACATAACATCTCAACCGACTTACCTTTATATTACATTGCATCACATATTTCAATCAATATTTTTAAAATAAACTGTATTTTGATTGCCTGTTCAGTTTCCAATTGATTCAATATATAATATATTTTTTCACCATTTCTTAAACTATGTTCTTCACCATACATAATATAATCACAACTTACAGTAAGTGTTCTTGCTATTTTGCACAAAACGTCTGATGAAAATCCTTTTTTCCCAGATTCTATTTCATACAAAAACTTGGGCGATATTTCTACCATCTCAGCCATTCCTTCTCGGGTATAGTTATGCATTTCTCGTAATTCTCTTATCCTATTTCCTACTTTTTTCCTTTCCATTTATCTTTGCTCCCATCATATTTTATCTTTCGTAATAGCTATTTATTATACATTATTCTATCAAACACTATGCATTTTTAACTTGATTGCAGTTTTTCTTCATCTAAATCTTATTTTTCATCTCAAGAATCAAGTTTTACTATGCTTAAGCAAAATATATCTCATTTAGGTCAAATATACGTAAATATTCATCAGAGTTGATATTCTAATTACATATACGATAGGAGAACAGCTATATGAATAATTTCAAAGCAAATATAAAGCAGAAATATAATATAAGTAATTACCAGGCAGAACAAATTATCTTCGTAATTAAAAGTCTTGGATCGGAATTAAGCAAAATGCTTATAATGGGAATATTATTTCGAAATGAAATATTATTATTTCTTTTTCAGTTAATCTTTATGTGCTTTTTAAGAAGTTTTTCAGGAGGTTTCCATTTCTATTCTTATTGGAGTTGCCTACTTGCTTCTGTATTATATATGAGCAGTCTTGTTTTTATTTTTCCTAATATTACATTACCGCTTTACATGCAGATTTTTCTTTTATCCATAAGTTTCTGCATATGTTACCTTATTGGGCCCGTTCTTTCTAAATATCGTATTAATTTTCCAAAGAAGCAGTTATATTTCTGTCGAAATGTAACTTGTTCTATTATCTTTCTGTTTTCATTGATTTTATATATAATCCCTCAAAACCGGTATATGGTAGCCGGTAGCTGGATGATTATATTACATTCGCTTCAACTACTCGCAGCGAAAATACTTGCGAAAGGAGGTCGTATAAATGATATATAACTTGTTGTGCTCAATTGCTGCACTCTCATGGATTTGGGATACTTCCCTTCCCAGCATTGTTCTATTTGGAGAATACCCGTATCCCTCTATTGATGAGACTTCTCTGTAAAACAGAAAGCGAATAGGTCGCTGTTACCTATTCGCTTTCTCAATTTCTAAGTTCATCTCTATCCAATTTTTACCTTGGCACTCTACATTTCTGCAAATGATATTGGCTCTATATTTCTGGCATATTTGTTTCACATAGTATAACCCCAATCCGTGTTTTGCACCTTTACTGCTGTGTTCCAAATCAAACCATGTATTCATCTCTTCATATTTTATGTACGGATAAGGATTCAAGATTTTAAATATAAGTGTATTATCTCTTTCTTCAAAGAAAAATTTTAGCTGTGGTCTTTCATCCTGGGCCTCCACAGAATTATCAATTAATATTCCCAACATTTCTATCAAATGATAGTCTGGAACTTCACTAGTAGAAAATTGCCCTCTAATATCATATTCTACATGCCCATTTTTTCTTTCCACATCACAAAACTTTTCATATAAATATCCCGCCACAATACTATCTCCCAAATATAAAAGCTTCACATATTTGTTTTCTTCTTTAATTTTTCCATAATACTCCCTTTGTGCAAATACCAACTCATCATATGATTTTGTTGTATAGCTTAAAGCAAACAATGCCGCAATATGATTTTTAAAATTATGTTCCTTCATTCTTATAGATAAAAGTAAATCATCATATTTACCATTTTCACCCTTTGCCACAGTTAATTCTCCCTTTAGGCAGTCCCTCTCTTTTATAACCATATACCACTTTACAATCAGCCCAAGCACTAACACTATCGCAGGTATTACGAAAACATAAAACATCCAGTGCATTTGCCCACGCATCTTACTTTCCATTAGCATTGCGAAAACTATCATAACAATAATCAATAATCCTAGTATTATGAAATGATCAAAGGTTCTAACTGCTGTCGATAGCTTATGCATCCACATGCCGCGAGTCATACAGAATGTTATAAGCATAGTATTAAAATTGATGATAAAAAATCTTGTCTCCACATTAGAAATACAACTCAAGTTAACGACAAATGCACTTACGAACTGTACTGTTGCTATTATTACTATGGTTAATATGACTGTAATTACTGCCTGCGAAAAATTTTCCCGAAATCTTGCAAAGCTATACCCCATCATAGTCAAGTATATCACCATAGAAGTTATATTATTGAAATCAAAAAAATAAATTATTTCCAATATTATCATGGAAATAAAAGAAAAATTGATCGTCCAAAAATCTATTCTAACTTTTTTATTATGCATTCTATGCATACATATAATTAATGTCCAAATCTCAAAAAGCAACCCACAATGGTATAGCACATCTCATAACTCCTCGTATAATATCTTTTATTTCTGTAAATTCAGTTATACCGGAAAATTCTCTTTGATTTTCTTTTTATAAGTGATGCCTATTTCTACTCTTTCTCCATTTGTTAATTCAATGATTCTGTTAACAGTATCCACATTATTTATATATTTTTTATTTACTATCACGTTTCGGCTACACTGTATAAATTCGTTACTGTCAAGATCCTCTAAGAGTTTTTTGACCGTTATATAGGGTATTGATAGCATACCCGCCTTTGTTGTATGAATATACATGACATGCTGAATACTTTCGCTATACAAAAATTCTTCTCGATCTAAAGCTAATATAACACCATCTTTCCTAAAAAACAGGGTCTTATTTACCTGATGAGTATCCTTAAAGGTAAGACATTCTTTCATCAGATTTTTCAGTTTAATTTCATCAAACGGCTTTTCTATAAAACTATAACAATGAAGCTTTTCATAAGTATGAAATTTTGCATCCTCTAACGATGTCACGAAAATTACTGGAATAAAACTGTACCGATCTATTTTTCTGATATTTTCCACATACTGAAGTCCAGATATATCTCCTGGCTTTTCTTTTTCCAAAATGATATCGACTATAAACAAATCGATATCATTTTCTAGCGCACATCTGTATGCTTCATCTAAGTTTTTGAATGCATATATTTTATTGGAACTATTTATTTCCTGAGCAATATAACTAAGATGTGTCAAGATCTGCTGGTTGTCCTCTATAATGAGTATTTTTTTCATTCTTTATTGCCTTCTGCTAACGAGCTCACAATTTCCAGTATCTTTTCTGTACATTTCTTTTCTGATATTTCCAGAAGCGCATCTACTTCATGAATTATCCCTTCTTTATCTTTTAATATGTACATTGGTGAAATTCCAAATTCATGATATGTTTTCCAAAGTATTTCACTATCTGGAAGGCAACGATCTTTTTCCAACTCTCTTAACTTTTTAACATCTACCCCTATTTTATCTGCCATTACTTTTTGTTGATATCCTGATATGCGGCGTAGTGTTAAAAAGGCATTAATGCTCTTTTCCTTCGAAATAATTAACGGTATATACAACATTTCCTCAGATACTTTAGAAAATTTTTTCTCTATATTATTGCCTAAAGATAAGACAGCATAAATAATACCTAAATAACTACAAATCTCCGCATATGTTTTTCTTTCAAAAAAATCCACATATTTTCCACTACCACGATATCCGGTAAATATATAATAAATGTCTATCCCTGACTCAGACAAATATTTTAATTCTTCATAACTCAATCTCTGTAGCCCAAGCTCTACCTTACTGTAATTACTCTGTGTTTTATGAACTCTCTGAGCCATTTGCTCTTGCGACAGACCTAATTGTTTTCTTTGCTCTTTCAATCTACATAAAAAATCATCATATGTTCCATTCATGGGTATACTCCCTTAATCAACTCCGCTATACCCATTTTAAGTTAGTGTAGTTCCCTATTTTGCACCTATATAAGACTATTTTTCACAGAATTCACTGTAAATTATTATCATCTACTTTTTTCTGTAGATCTGAAATCACTCTGTATAGAAATGTCGGAATTTTTACGCCCATTCTACCAGCGTTTTCCAATATGGAAAGAGCCTCATTCAGAATAAACCAAATACATACTATCGCTCCAAACAACGTATTGACTCCGATTTTTATATCCAATTTATAAGATAATTCATAAATCAAATAATCCGTACACATTGCCACTAATACTGTCAGTATATAGCCTACTTTCTTATATATTCCAATAATTCCTTTTCTGCTATTCCACCCATACTTCCTATTTCCCGGATGTTCTATCGCTTCCTTTTTTGCGGCCAGCATACCTGAGAAATAATCTACAAGCATCAAAATACATAATACGAACAGTAGCGGACCAAGCAATCCAAATTTTTCAACAATCCACATCCCCATAGCGATAATAATACCTTTATGTTTTATGTTATCCATTTATTTATTCCTCATTTCTATATAGTTTTTCTGTAATTCTCTTCTTTGTCTATTAACATATTGCCTTGATATACCGAGTCTATCCGCAATTCTTATATCTGATAAATGCTCTACCATAATCAAATACATAATTTCATATTTCATGCCTGTATATCGTTGTAAATATTTTTTTACATCAATTTCTGTAGTAACGTCAGCATAGTCTTTATCAATATATCCCTTTTCTATCGCTATAAATTCGTCTATCTGTGTTTCATTATCATTCTTGTGTCGACTCTTTCTATATAATTCGAAAAATTTATTTTTTAGAGCATTCATTAGGTATTTCGCACATTGTGCTTCACTTTCTATACATTTTATTCTCAGCACTGCCTCCCAAAGTGCCAGAACCATTTCAGCATTTACATCTTCCGCAGCATCTTTATAAAGAATTCTCTGATATTTCTTTATTAGCGGATCGAACTGATTAATTACCTCTACGATTTCTTCTTTATTGCCTTTTTGTATTTGTCTTATTTTCTCCGAAAGTTTCCCAGTTTCTTTTCTCATATAAATGAGAAAGATTTTTCGTGGAAATATGTAAACTATAAGGAAAAAATTAATATGTACTTTCCCCATGAATTGAAAATATCGTTAATCATAGGTAATGTAACGGTTCTACTGTACATATTTATATTACTTTTTGTTCCTTCAGTACCTGCATTATATGTTTACCAATCAATTATTCGGTAAATTTGGCACTATAATGTCCCTAACTGGCACTGCTTTGCGATTTACGCTGTCATTTTGCTATCTGATAAAGAACTGCAAAGATTGTCATTGATGCATCTACAAGAAAAGCTGCATAGAGGTGTCCTACGGAGCACCTTTTTCTATGTACTCTGCTATTTTTCGACAATACGTTCGACAATATTTTACATTTTTGTAAGATTCTACTACTTTTTTTGCCATGTATATAATGAAGGGGTTTTGAAACTGATTTGTAAAAGGGATTACTATATGAATACTAACGATAAAAAGATAGAAGTCCCGAAACTTCATAAGTTCCTAGACTGGTATATCGACTATGCTTCCGACGAGGAATTTGCCTCCAATGTTGTAATCTCCCTGCTCCATCAACTGGATGCATTAGAACCTATCGCACCGGAACCAATAGAGTCTGTCGAAGTGTATATTGCAAATTTCTGGGAATACTGCAAGAGACATGAAAACGAGGAACGAATCCTTCACAGTTTCGCTGTCAGCATTTGATACCATCACTGCCGTTATTACAGAACTGGATTATCATCAGTCTGCCGTTTTATGCAGGAAAGAAACTACACTACCACGGCTTATTTTTAATCAGTCAGATGTAGCAATAGTAACAAAAGAAACGTCCAAATTGGACGCTTCTTCGCCGTTTTCTTTTTCCTTTTTAAGAATACTGGTATATGTTGAAATACTATCTACATTTTAAAAGAAGATATATAAGTCATTGTGGAAATCTATTTGCATCCTCAAAAGTTTTAAACGGCAAAAAATAATACTGAGCTTTATTCCCATATAAAACTATTTGAACACCATCTTCCATCCATTCAATATCAAATTCAGCAGGACCCCCTCCTGTAGATACGTCTACCCTAAACTCAGCATAATAATGTTCATGACTACTATTCTCGTAAAGTGTCACTTTAAGACGGTCTATTGCGTAAAAAGAACTCGGCTCGCCCAGTTCCTGTATGAGTAACACATAACCCCCATCTGGTGAAATTTCACGAAGTACCTCTGTTCTATTATTACCCGTCGCTACATCGAAAAAAATCCACACAAAAATAAGTATTATTACCATGGTTTCAAAAATGAGCATCGTTTTCAAAATTCTCGTTTTCATATTTGTTCCTCCATGTTTTCTTACTTGTTAATTCACCATAGCTCTATGACTTAAGCAATTAATTTATCCTGCATTAACTATCTTTAACGTGCAGAACTTTCCATTGCCTTCCTTTCATTCATCCTTTAATATAGTGATGTCGGGGTCAAAAGCCCCCGACTTTGATGCCTACGGATTGTTCCGTGCTACGCACTCCCACGTCTCTGCTCCGCTTCGGTCCGTGCTAGACATGTGCCACTGGCATCATCATATAGTAAAGTAACAACAAGTAAACGAATTCCAGTAAGAAGGGAGCATATTATTTATGAAAAAATTTAACTCCTTCCGTAATCGCCAGAACGGCTTTGAAGATTTAGGTTCCGGCACCGCGGAAGCAGCAAAAACGAAAAAAAGCTGGTGGAAAATCCCCGGCATCATTCTTGTGATTCTGGTAATCGCTATTTTTACTTTTAATTCCACTTACCAGATCCGTGAGCAGGAGCAGGCAGTTCTGATCACCTTAGGACAGGCCAAAGCGGTTACGGATCCCGGACTTCATTTTAAGATACCGTTCATCCAGCAGGTCCGCAAGGTCAATACCACCATTCAGGGATTTTCCCTGGGATATGATGTAGATTCCAATTCTTCGGAAACTGACGATTCTCTCATGATCACTTCCGATTACAATTTTGTCAACGTAGATTTCTTCGTAGAGTATCGTTTCAGCGATCCGGTAAAAGCAGTCTATGCTTCCAAAGATCCTGTGCTGATCCTGCGTAACATCAGCCAGAGCTGTATCCGCACTGTCATCGGCAGCTATCCGGTAGATGACGTACTGACCACCGGTAAAAATGAGATTCAGGCTGCTATTAAAGAAATGATTCTGGAGCGTCTGAGCGAACAGGATATCGGTATTCAGCTGGTGAACATCACGATCCAGGATTCCGAGCCGCCTACCTCCGAAGTCATGGAGGCTTTCAAGGCCGTAGAAACCGCCAAGCAGGGAAAAGAAACTGCCCTGAACAATGCCAATAAGTACCGCAATGAACAGCTTCCTCTGGCGCAGGCACAGGCCGACGGTATCATCAAAGACGCTGAGGCGCAAAAGACCGAGCGCATCAATGAGGCTACTGCACAGGTTGCGCGTTTTAACGCTATGTACGAGGAATATATCAAGAACCCGACCGTCACCAAACAGCGTATGTTCTACGAGACCATGGAAGAAGTACTGCCTGACCTTAAGGTTGTCATCGAAAGCCCCAACGGCAATACACAGACCTTCTATCCTTTGGAATCCTTCACAGGTACCGCTTCCGCTTCTTCGGAGAGCAGCACCTCTGAAGCTGCACAATAACCATTGTCTACAGAAAGGCAGTTTTATAAATATGAAAAAAGTGAAAAATATATCTCTGATTCTATTAGTACTGGCATTGTTGGTCATCGGATCCTCCAGCATTGTCGTTACCAACGAAAACGAATACAGTCTGATCCGACAGTTCGGTAAAGTAGACCATGTAGTGAGTTCTGCAGGTGTTACCTTTAAGATTCCTTTTGTACAGAGCGTCGATAAGCTTCCGAAGGAGATCCTGCTCTATGATCTGTCTTCCTCCGATGTCATCACCAGTGACAAGAAGACCATGATCTGTGACAGTTACATTTTATGGCAGATCAATGATCCTCTGAAATTTGCCCAGACCCTGAACTCCTCCATCTCCAACGCAGAGAGCCGTCTGGACACCATCGTATATAACTCTACGAAAAATATCATAAGCAGTACGACCCAGAACGACGTCATCTCCGGGCGTGACGGAGAGCTGGCTGCAGCCATTATGAAAAACATTGGGAACACCACTGAGCAATACGGTATTGAATTGCTCTCCTTCGAAACCAAACAGCTGGATCTGCCCAGTGACAACAAAGCCGCTGTGTACGAGCGTATGATCTCCGAACGTGAAAACATCTCCGCAACCTATACCGCAGAGGGAAGCTCTGAGGCACAGAAGATCCGCAATACCACAGATAAGGAAGTCAATGTTCTCCTGTCGGAGGCCAATAAAAATGCGGAGATTCTCATTGCCGAGGGCGAAGCGGAATACATGAGAATTCTGTCAGAAGCTTATTCCGATGAATCCAAACAGGATTTCTATTCCTTCGTCAGAAGCCTGGATGCACTGAAGGCTTCCATGACCGGCGATAATAAGACGGTGATCCTGTCTCCGGATTCCCCGATCGCACAGATTTTCTACGGAAGATAACATAAAGGCCGGTGTCTGCAATATTCTTGCAGGCACCGGCTTTTTTATGCCAGAATCTCCTCAATTCTGCGTCTCTCTTCTTCACTGAATGCGGTTGCATGTACAATACCGATATTATCCAGGATCTGTGAGGGCTTAGATGCTCCGATCAGAACACTGGTAATATCCCCATCCCTTAAGATCCACGAAAGTGCCATCTGTGCCAGGGTCTGTCCTCTCTGGGCTGCCAGATCGTTCAGTGCACGTACCTTCTTCAATGTCTCTTCTACGATCGCCGCTTCTTTCAGGAATCTGCCGTCGGTACGGACACGGCTGTCCTCCGGAATACCGTGGAGATAACGGTCGGTCAGAAGTCCCTGTGCCAGAGGGCTGAAGGTAATAATACCGATGCCGTGAGATGCAGCGTAATCTTTCAGACCATCCTTCTCAATATCTCTTACAAACATGGAATATTTTCTCTGGTTGATAATAAACGGTGTGCCCAGTTCCTTGAACAGTTCTGCCGCTGCAATGGTCTGTTCTTTATTGTAATTGGAAATTCCCACATACAATGCCTTACCGGATTTCACAATGCCGTCCAGTGCACGAACGGTCTCCTCCAGCGGTGTATTGGGATCCGGTCTGTGATGGTAGAAGATATCCACATAATCCAGTCCCATACGCTTCAGGCTTTGATCCAGGCTGGCTACGAGATACTTTTTGCTGCCCCAGTTGCCGTAAGGTCCGGGCCACATATCATAGCCGGCCTTCGTGGAAATGATCAGTTCATCTCGATACCTTCCCAGTCCTTTTGCAAGGATCCGTCCAAAATTTTCCTCCGCACTGCCCGGTACAGGTCCATAATTGTTTGCCAGATCAAAATGTGTAATGCCATGGTCAAATGCTGTGTGGCACATGTCCTGCATATTATCAAAATTCCCATTGGAGCCGAAATTGTGCCATAATCCCAGAGAGACTGCCGGAAGCTGCAATCCACTGGCGCCGCAGCGGTTGTATTTCATTTCTTCATATCTTTTTTCATCTGCCTGATACATTTAAATACCTCCTTTTTCCGAAAGAACATTATAGACATTATTGTAACTATTCAGACCCCATTCGCAAAACCGCCTCTGCGAGGCTTCCTTTTTGCTCATGAGGTTACTTCGCCATATAAAACTGCTTATCTGCCTGAATGCAAGCATTCGCAGAACACAGTTTTGCATGGCTCTGAATAGTTACACATTATTATAAATTTATTTCCATCCCATTTCTATGCAAATTTTATAGAATAAAGTGCAATATCTTACAAATCACCTCTTACGTCCCACGATCTTCAGGTGGCTGAAAAACAGGTAATACACAATAAAAGCGATACTGGTCACCGTCCAGGTCAGCGGATAGCTGAATACAATGGTGAGAATGTCATTTTTCAGAGGTACGGCTGTCAGGATCCATACCACGCGCAGTGCGCAGATCCCCAGACAGCAGATGATCATGGGAAGCCAGCTGTCACCGATACCGCGCAGAGTACCGGACAAAATCTCAATGGCAATATAGGTAAAATATGTAGGTACCAAAAAATGCAGAATCTGTTCTCCGATCACTACCACCTGTGCATCTGTGGTAAACAGTTGATAACAGATCGATGCATAATTATAGAGGATCACGGACAACAGTACGGTTGCCCCGGCTGTAATCCCCATACAGGTACGGACTCCCTTGTGTACACGATCCATTTTCCCCGCACCATAATTCTGCCCCACAAAGGTAGTGATCGATATGCCAAAGGCATTGACGATCATCCAGAACAGGCTGTCAATCTTGCTGTAGGCTGTCCATGCCGCTACCGTATCCGTTCCCAGTGCATTCACGCTGGACTGAATCAGAATATTGGACGATGTATACATCACCGACTGCAATCCCGCCGGAAGTCCGATCCGGATGATCCTGCGGAACATTCTTCCATCAAAACGGATCTTTCTCAGTTCCAGACGATGCATATCCTTCGTCCGCATCAGCACCCACAATACCAGTACTGCACTGAGTGCCTGCGACAGAATGGTCGCCAGTGCGGCTCCAGCCACACCCATATGCAGTCCGATGACAAATGCAATATCCAGCACAATATTCGTCAGGCAGCTGGCGATCAGGAAATATAGCGGTCTCTTGGAATCCCCCACAGCCCGCAGGATGCCGGCTCCCATATTGTAGATCAGGTTTCCGATGACTCCCAGGAAATAGATTCGGATATAGGTTGTCGCCGGTCCCAAAATATCCTCAGGTGTAGACATCGCACGCAGTGCCCATGGTGCCACCGTAATACCCACGATCATCATGCCGACTCCAGCCACCAGACTGAACGCAATGGAGGTATGTACGGCATAGCCTACCATCTCGGCACGTTTTGCCCCATAATACTGGGAAATAATGACCGTGGCACCGCTGGACAATCCTACGAAAAATCCCACCAACAGCTGGATCAGCGTACCGGTGCCGCCACCTACCGCCGACAGAGCTTCTTTTCCGACAAAACGCCCTACGATCACTGCATCTGCCGCATTATATAATTGCTGGAAAAAGGTTCCGAACAAAATAGGGAAAAAGAACAGGAGCAGCTGCTGCCAGATGACTCCCGTTACGATCTTGTTTTCTTTCCCTATAGCATTTTCTGTCTGCTTTTGTGTTTTCTTTGTATTTTCTTCCATATAAATCATGCCCTTTGAAAATCTGTACTTCTACGATGATAGTATCATTTCCACAGAACCTTTTCAAGAGGGCAATCTTATCCACAGCTCAGGGCAGGAAAATCCCCGGGTGGTGGAAGCACCCGGGGATCCTGTCTGCACCCGGATGAGTCGCAGCATCCGGGCACAGCCCTGTATATACCAAATTGAGGGATTAGATAAAAGCTAAGTTAGGGGCAAGCCACTCCCGTGCAGGCACGTCGTGTCTTAGGGATTATAACCCTGGCATTATTACTCCACGTCTTGCAGAGCTGCGAAGTCTTCTTCGCCGGTACGAACCTTTACTACTTTGTCAACGTTGTATACGAAGATCTTGCCATCGCCGATATGTCCGGTGTACAGAGCCTTCTTGGCAGCATCGATGACTGCGCTTACGGGAATCTTGCTGACAATAACTTCTACCTTCACCTTAGGCAGCAGGGTCGCATCCATTTCAACACCACGATACATCTCGCCGGCACCCTTCTGTACGCCACAGCCCATGACCTGTGTCATGGTCATACCGGTTACACCCAGATCGTTCAGAGCCTTCTTCAGTACCTCGAACCGGGCAAGCTTTGCAATAACCACTACTTTGTAGATTCCGGTTGCAGGAATTGCTGCCGGAGCTGTCTCTACCTTTACTGCCGCTTCCTTCATGGCTGCGGAAGCTGTGTCATAATCACTTACGCCAAGGCTGGTATTTTCATTTACCTCCATGGTCATAGTGTTGGAAATATCCATAATGCTGAAGCCTGCATATGCGGAAGGAAGACCATGCTCACAGGAGTCCAGACCAACAATCTCTTCTTCCTCAGATACACGTAAGCCTACGGTAGCCTTGATGATCAGGAAAGCAATGGTAATAGTTACTGCAGTCCATGCCGCCACACTTACAAAACCTAACAGTTGCAAACCAAGCTGCCTGAAGCCACCGCCATAGAACAGGCCTACCACACTGTCATTGCCGGGTGCGGAAGTGGTTGCAAATAAACCGGTTGCGATAGTACCCCAGATACCATTCATGCAATGTACTGCAACAGCACCTACAGGGTCGTCAATATGAAGCTTATAATCCAGAAGCCATACACCAAATACTACCAGAAGTCCTGCTACTGCACCGATCACGATAGCACCGAAGCAATCCGTCACATCACAAGGAGCGGTAATCGCTACCAGACCTGCCAGAGATGCATTCAAACACATGGATACATCAGGTTTGCCATATTTGATCCAGGTAAATACCATACATACTACAGTTGCGATTGCGGGAGCTACGGTAGTGGTAAGGAATACAGAACCTAACTGCTCTACAGAAGTACAAGCAGCACCATTGAATCCGTACCAGCCAAGCCACAGGATAAATACACCAAGGCATCCAATCGGAAGGTTATGTCCGGGAAATGCATTTACTTTTACGATCTTACCACTCTTATCCTTATCAAACTTACCGATACGGGGTCCTAACAGTTTTGCTCCGATCAGTGCGGAAATACCACCTACCATGTGAATTGCACAGGAACCTGCGAAATCATGGAAGCCAAGCTGTGAAAGCCAGCCGCCGCCCCAGATCCAGTGAGCTTCAATGGGATAGATCAATGCGGAGATCACACCGGAATAAATACAATAGGATAAGAACTTGGTTCTCTCTGCCATAGCGCCGGATACGATGGTAGCTGTGGTAGCACAGAACACCAGATTAAATACAAAATTGGAATAATCAAAATTCTCATAGGCAGTAAAGATGTCCAGTCCCGGCTTGCCGATCAGACCTACTACATCTTCACCAAGTAACAATCCAAAGCCAATCAAAATAAATACTACAGTACCGATACAGAAATCCATCAGATTCTTCATCAGAATATTACCGGCATTTTTGGCTCTGGTAAATCCGGTCTCCACCATTGCGAATCCTGCCTGCATCCAGAACACCAGGGCCGCACCGATCAGAAACCAGACTGCAAATAATTGACCGTCTACTGCACTTAAGATTTCTTCTGTCATAACATTTTCCTCCTCACTCTTCGTGAAATATCTTCCACCATACTTCACCGGTGTAAAAAAATATGCGATACTATGGTCTCATCCTTCGAAGCCCCATTGCATCGCATCCTTAGGGTATAGCAGTTAAACTGTTTTCCACATACCCATACGCTATTTTTGTCCGGCCACGCGCGTTGTGATACTGTCGGACAATACCCGGGATATACATCCCGGTATGATTAGCGGTCGTCAAGTGACCATTCGTGCCAGCACGATGTTTACTTTCCTCGTCGCCATAACAAAAAGGGCGCTACAGTTTTATTCTGTAGCGCCTTTGCTATGTTGAGAGTATAGCACCGTGGTTTTAGAGTGTCAACATGTTTTTTATATTTTCTTTATATTTTTACAGTTCCATAAGAAGTCGCTCATAGCAAGTTCCTTCCCAGGTGACTTGATCCAGTTGGGAAAATCCCAGTCTTTCCGCAAGGTGCAGGGATATTTCGTTCTCTGGCATCACTAACATCTGCACTCGCTCAAATCCCAATTCTTCTTTCCCGTATTTTAATAATGCCTTGCATACTTCCGTGGCATACCCCTGCCGCTGCCACGGGACACCGATGACGAAGCCCAGCTCCGGATCCTCGTAACCCTCGCGGTTGGAGAATCCCGCTCTGCCGATCACCTGTCCGGTCATCCGGTCACAGATCGTCCAGACGCCGTAATTATAAAAATAATACATATTTTCCGTATAATCCTTCAGATAGGCCTCTTCTTTCGCCCGCTCCGGATAGAGTCCTTCTGTGTACTTCGTCACAGAAGGATCCGCATAAATCTCATAAAGGGCATCCAGATCCTCCGCACCGGTCTCCCGGATGAGACACCTCTCCGTGGTCAGAATCTCCCAGGGAATGCCCACGTATCTGCGATAGACCTTCTCCAGATAATCAAAATCCAGTTCACTGATATTTTCACAGGCATAACGGACACCGCTAAAATCCTGATCCCCGTTGTCCTCATGGAGCCAGACAAGCACCGGGCAGCCCTGCTCCAAGAGTTCCTGTGCACGTATACCGTTATCTACGATCCAGAGTTTTCCCTGCCCGCTTTCATACCCGGACATCATGCTATCCCGGACGCTTTTCTCTTCGAAGCACTCTTTTCCCGACCCGTTTCTTTGTTGGGAAAATTCTCTTTCCTGTCTCTGTCTGCGAATCGCATCCAGCAGGGCGTGCATCTGCGCACCATATTTTTTACTGTAGCTTTTTCGTTCCTCGTCCGATGCACCTTCCGGATATATTTCTATTGACACCTGCTTCAAAAAATCCATCTGCAGCAATTCTCCTCTTTACGTTTCCCCGGGAATCCATTACAATAATATTTATATTTTATGATGCCAGGGTCAAAAGGTCTAAGCCCACATGAGCTTGCTCATAGGTGGGTGAAAGACCTTAGGACCCGCTCCGATATGAGCATAAAAGTGGGATGATAATCCCACGATATGCGAATATTGGGTATAATTGTGAGAGTGCGTAGCACGAAGCAATTCGTAGGCATCAAAGTCGGGGGCTTTTGACCCCGACATCATTTTATTCTATTTCTGTCAAGAAAGAAAGGAAATTATTATGGCAAAGAATCCTATTGTTACTATTACCATGAAGGATGGCGGTGTGATCAAATGTGAGCTTTATCCCGAAGTTGCACCCGAATCCGTTAACAATTTCATCAGTCTGATCAACAAGCATTTTTACGATGGTCTGATCTTCCACCGTGTCATCCGCGGTTTCATGATCCAGGGCGGATGTCCCGATGGCACCGGCATGGGCGGCCCCGGCTACAGCATCAAGGGTGAGTTTGCTGCCAACGGTGTGACCAATGATCTGAAGCATACCGAAGGTGTTCTGTCCATGGCAAGAGCCATGCATCCCGATTCCGCAGGCAGCCAGTTCTTCATCATGCACAAGACCAGCCCTCATCTGGATGGCTCTTATGCCGCTTTCGGTAAAGTCATCGAGGGTATGGATGTGGTAAATAAGATTGCTGAGACCCGCACCGATTACAGCGATCGTCCCCTGGAGGATCAGGTAATGGAAAGCGTTACCGTAGATACTTTCGGCGAGACCTATCCCGAACCCAACAAGCTGGATCGATAAGATTTCAAGAAATAACCTCCGGAAGTCAGATGTTCTCTGATCTCCGGAGGTCTTTTTATGTCCATAGCTTTCATATCTATGGATCAGTATTCCACATTTTCACAGTTTTCAATAAAAATAGGATCTTGCACTTCGCCCTTCATGTCCTCAGTAATCTCATAGGAGAAATTCCGGAAATGGATATTTTCCGCATTGCGGGCATACAGCACTCTGAGAGAATCCTCCAGGATCACATTCCCCTCATTGGGACGCAGATCATGGCAATTCTTCGGCCAGTCCGTCTTCTTCTCCAGTTGGACATGAATACCGTCAAATGTGATATCCCGGATATTTTTCGAATCGTCACCGTAGATCAGGATGCCATTCTCTCCGACACAGTTGATATTCTGGAAACGGACATTCCGGATATATCCCACATTCGTCTGTGCATTTCTCTTCACCGCAGTGATGGTAATGGGTTCTGCCTCGCCCCACCAATGTACCTTGGAGAACAGGCGGGTATCGATATTCAGATTGGAGAATGTGACATTTTCTATACAGCCTTTATCACGTAACTGCAGGGAAATAGCACGGTTGGTGCGCTGGATACTACAGTTGGTCACGGAAATATTCCGGAAAGGTGCTTCACTCTCCGTGCCGAACTTGATAGCGGCACTGGTGGAGATCATGGTACAGTTATCCACTACAATATTTTCGCAGGGACCATATTCCATGGCAGCCGCCGTATTCTTAAATACAATACAGTCATCTGCGCATTCAATATGACAGTTGGAGATTCTCACATTGCTGCAGTGATCCGGATCAATGCCATCGCAGTTAGCCAGACGCAGATTATTGATAATACGGATTCCCTCAATCAATACTTCCTTACATCCCACCAGATGAGTGGTCCAGAATGCACTGCCGGTCAGGGTTACCTGCTGGATGGTCAGATGCCTTACATTTTCCAAGAACAGCAACGGTACTCTTGGATAAAAATATCCGTCAATATGCCATTTGGTCACTTTTCCATAGAATATCTCCTCGTTGCCGTCAATCTTGCCAAATCCGGTGATAGCCACATTCTCGGCATCCTTGCTGTATACAAAATTCAGCGTCGGTTTTCCATTGTAATCACAGGCATTGTAGGTCGGAGTGTCTACCTTGCTGATCTGTGGGGTTCCCACTTTCAACATATCGAAATCTTCCAGATGGTCACTGGCTTTCAGGACAGCCCCCATCTCCAGATGAAATTCTACATTTGATTTCAGAAAAATGGTTCCGCTCCGGAAGACATGTCCTCCCTGTAGCAGGACTTTACCGCCGCCAGCCTGGCTGCAGGCATCAATCGCCTTCTGGATGGCTGCAGCGTCATTCGTCACGCCATCACCTTTTGCACCGTATTCCAATACATCGTATATCATCTCTCTGCTCCTCTCTTAGCCCTTCAGGCCGGAAGTCGAAATTCCTTCTACCAGATATCTCTGCAGGCAGAAGAAGATCAATACTGCAGGCAGGATAGACAAGGTTGCCATAGCGAACATAGCACCGTAGTCGGAAGAAGAACTGGGGTCACAGAACATTTTCAGTGCCAGGCTGACAGGATATTTCTCTGTCTTGTTGACATACAATAATGCTCCAAGGAAATCATCCCATCTCCACATAAAGGAGAAGATACATCCGGTGATCATGGTAGGAACCATCAGCGGGAAGATGATCTTGGTGAAAATGGTATAATAGGAGCAGCCGTCAATCTTTGCTGCCTCATCCAGCTCTCTGGGAATGCCTTCAATAAAGTTTGTCATCATATAAACGAAGAAACCCTGAATAGCAAAGCAATAAGGCACGATCAGCGGCAGATTGGTTCCAACCCAGTTCAGCTTCTGATACCAGAGATACTGAGGGATCATCAGTACCTGTGCCGGCAGCATCATAGATGCCAGCATTGCTGCGAAGAGAAGCTTTCTGCCGGGGAATTTGCATCTGGCAAATCCATAGGCTACCACAGAGGAAGAAAGTACGGTTCCAATGGTGGCGGTAATGGAGATAAACAGGGAGTTCTTAAAGAAGGTGCCGAATCCTACTTTGGCAAAACCCTTCCAGCCGTTCACATAGTTCTGTAATGTGAACTTCTCCGGGATCAGACTGGTGGCCGTAGTGAAGATGGTGTTCGTATCCTTAAAGGAGCTCATTACCATCCATACCAGAGGGTAAATCATTACCAGTCCGAAAGCACATACTAAAACATGATATATAATATTACTGATTGTCTTTTTTCTTTTCATAATAACACCCACTTACGCATTGCGGCGTACCTTTCCGATTCTATAAACCGCCATCGTATACCCACAGTTTTTTGGTTGCAAACAGGATCCATGTAATAAATGCGATCAATGCCAACATGATCCATGCCAGTGCTGCGCCGTAGCCGGTACTTCCGAAGAGGAAGGACTGCTGGTACATGTATACCGTGTAAAACAGAGTAGAGTTCATGGGTTTACCCTGTGTGATGATCAGGCACTGTGTGAATGCCAGGAAGCCGTTGATCATCTGCATTACCAGGTTAAAATGGATCGTGGGGGTCAGAAGCTTCAGTGTGATCTTCCAGAACTGCTGCCATCCGTTGGCACCATCCACTCTTGCCGCTTCATAAAGGCTGACAGGAATCTGTTTCAATGCAGACAGGAAGATCAGCATGGAAGAACCGAACTGCCATACTGCCAGAATGATCAGAGTCCAGATTGCGGTTCTGGTATCTCCCAGCCAGGCTACCGGCTCTTTCATTCCGAACACCATCAAAAGTTTATTTACAAGTCCGTCTACCGCAAACAGTCTCTTCCAGAGGATTGCTACTGCTACAGATCCGCCGATGATGGAAGGCAGATAATACAGTGCACGGTAAACGCCTGTCATTTTCGTACTCTTAAATAAAAGCAGCGCAACGATCAATGCGAAGATCAGTCGTAACGGAACCGAAATGATGGCAAATTTGAAAGTTACCACCAACGACTGATAAAACGTTGCATCGGAAAACATTCTCTTAAAGTTCGCCCAGCCGGTAAATGTAGGGGGCTGTAAAATGTTGTAATCGCAGAAGGAATAGTACAGCGATATACACATGGGAATAATCATAAACGCCAGAAATCCAACGATAAATGGCATAGTACATACGATACCTGCAGCCTTTTCCGTATTCAGCTTCTGACGGATAGTCATATGCTTTGTTGTCTTCATAACGTTACCTCCGTTGCTGCAGCATTCATAGAAGCAGCCTTTTTTCAGAATGGGTACTGTGGGATCTTCCACAGTACCCATTTGGTCTTTCTAAAAATGTTGTAATACTTATACTGTGCTACTGCTTATGTAAGCCCTGGCAGCTTATCTGGACATGATCTGGTTGCCCATCTTGAACAGATCTTCTGCTGCCTCCTGTGCGGTCATCTGACCATAGAGGATCTTATCAACCAACTGGTTGTAGTAATCATATACTTCATTTGCTCCATCAGGGATCGCAGGGCTGATAGCGGAGCAGTTGGGAGTTACTACGTCATTTACATACTTGGTAACCACCTGTGCAGTCTCATCCTGCAGAGGAGCGATGGCGGATGCTACTACGGAAGAAGCAGGCACACCTCTCTCACCAAGAAGGATCTTGTTAGCATCTTCAGAGTTCAACAGATAGTTTACAACCTTAACAGCTTCTGCCTCATTCTCGCCGGCATCTCTGGATACTGCAAAGAACTGGCTGGGCTTTAAGAAGTTAGACTTCTGAGGGTTCTCGGAAGGCCATGTGGTGATACCGATCTCCATGCCTTCGGGAGCGGCCGCTACCATAGCGGACAGCTGGTTGGACCAGAAGAATCCGCACCAGGACTGGGTTGCTTCGGAAGAGAAGTATACCAGAGGACTCTGCTCTACAGAGTTGGAAGTCAGTTCAGCGTGAACATCTGCGCCGATGATCCATCCGTCCTTGACACCATCTTCATAAATCTGGAAGCCCGGTACCAGACTTGCTGCATCTGTTACATTGAGGGAATCCTCATTAAACAGCTTCACCACATCGTGAGAACGCATTGCATAGGGCAGATAGTTGTCACCTGCACTGTAAGGAAGATCAGTCTTAACACCGGACTTCTCATAAACCTCACGTGCCACTGCCTCGAACTCATCAATTGTCATGTTATCTTTTACAGTGATTCCCAGGCTATCCAGCAAGGTCTTGTTGTAGAACAGGGAAGGTGCATTCATTCCTGCACAGATTGCATATAACTTACCGTCAATGGAACCCGCATCCAGAATACTCTGAGATACATTAGATACATCCAGCGTACCATCTTCTACATAAGGTGTCAGGTCTACCAGCAGATCTGCTGCTACATACTGTGCCAGATAGGAATAGTCCATCTGCAGGCACTCGGGAAGGGAATTACCTGCTGCCAGGGTGGACAGTTTGGTCCAGTAATCATTCCACTCTGCAGGCTGTGTATCAAAGGTTACACCGGGATTCTGCTCAGAATACAGATCCAGGGCTGCCTGTGTACGTTCATTTCTGGTCTGGTTGCCCCACCAGGTGAATGTCATGGATACATTTCCAGCTGCTGCACTTCCGCTGTTGTCAGCAGTCGTGGTTGCGGTATTACCGCTGTCGGTGGAAGCAGTAGCTGCGGGTTCATTGGAAGAACCACATGCAGTCAGTCCGACGATCATGGCGGATGCCATTAACAGGGATAAAACTCTCTTTTTCATTAATATAACCCTCCTTTTGGTATCGAAAGGTAAATCCGCTATGGATTTACTTCTTTTTGATGTTCTAATTATAACAGTTCTTATTTTTTCCAGGAATATACTTTTCCGTCTATTTGCACCAAAAAACCGATATCATTGTTGAAAACATGTGCATGTTGTGTATATAATCAATAAAGAACTGATGGAGGCTTGTATATCATGTCATTTTTTAATAAGAATATCTCGAGAAAAATAGCAAATCAGAAGTTAGAAACCAAGTTACTGCTCTCTACCATAGGGATTGACCTTCTCTTTCTGTTCTTTTTCCTGGTAGCTGCCTTTTCCATTATTACATCGCGTTATCATAAGCTGCTGTATCAGTCCATGCAGTCTTCCTCGTCGTTAGTCTCCTATGAATTTACTAACCGGCTGGAGGATCTGGTGACCATGACCAATATCGTCCGTTCAGATTCTACCGTCCAATCAACACTGGATGAAATCTACCAGCCCCAGGAAGACTATGCTGTACATTATTACTCTGATATTTATTCTGCTTTACAGAAACACTACCTGGAATACCGCCAGCCCTACCTGAAAATGGCTGCAATTTCCTGCCCAAGATTCATCACTTATACCAATGAAAATATTGCCTGTCGGCCGGATGCGGATCTGACTAAAGAACTGATAGCTCTGGCAGAGGCCGGGGAAGGCTCCCCAGTATGGGTAACTTCCCATGCGGAAGACCACGGTATATTTCTTGTCCGGGAGATCAAAAAGATCAAGAACTTACGACTGGATAATCTCGGAACATTGATCATCAATGTAAATCTGGGAGATCTGGTAACGGAAATGTCCAAGATCAGCAATGAATATAAGGGTTCCTACTGGATCATCTATGAGAAAGACCAGCTGCTGTTCTCTTCTCCGGAATTGGATACAGAGGAAGTACAGAAAATCAATGATAAAATCAAAAGTTATGCTGTTGTCACCCTGAATGGCAGAAAATATTTTGCCATCCGCGGTACCATGGACATCAACGAATGGAATTATCTGCATCTGATCTCTTATGACGAAGTGGCAAAATCCCAGCAGATGACCGCATTTCTATATGTACTGATGCTTTCCTGCGGTTTCCTGTGTTCCATTCTGATGGTTCACGTAATCGTACGCAAGATCACCAGGCATTTTGATCTGCTGCTCTATCGCATGCAGCAATTCGGTGAAGATTCCACCGTACTGGCACCGGTTCCCTACGATTACACCGATCGAACCGATGAAATCGGTATCCTACACCGGCAATTTACCCATATGGCGGAACGGATCCAGACATTGGTGGTCGAGAATTATCGTCAACAGCTTCTGACCAAAGATGCACAGTTAAAAAGCCTGGAATCCCAGATGAATCCGCATTTTCTGTATAACACGCTGGATGCCATCAACTGGCGGGCCAAGGCCATCGGAGAGCCGGAAATATCACAGATTGCAGACTCCCTGGGTCATTTTCTGCGGATGACGCTGAACAAAAAAGAACGCTTTACGTTGAAGCAGGAACTTGATATTATACATTATTATATGACTATACAGCAGCTTCGTTTTGACAACCGTCTGAATTTTACGGAAAGCATTCCGGATGCTTGTCTGGATGCACAGGTTCCCAAGCTTTCCATTCAGCCGTTGTTGGAAAATGCCGTACACTATGCGCTGGAGCAGATCACGGATGAATGTATCATCAATCTCACCTGTGTGTATTCCCAGGGGCTGATGCAGATTTATGTGAAAAACAGCGGATCTGAATTCCCCGATGATTTATTGGAGAATCTCCGGACACATAAGATCCGGGAACAGGGTCTGGGCATTGCGTTGTTAAATATTGAAGAACGCATCCAGCTGATGTTCGGCCAGCAATACGGGCTGCACTTCTATAACGAAAATGATTTTGCTGTAGTAAAAATGGAGATACCTTATGTTAAAGATGATTATCGTGGATGATGAGAAGATCATACGTGAAACGATCCATTCCCTGATCGACTGGAATTCTCTGGGAATTGATGTGGCTGCTGTCTGCAAAGACGGTATTGAAGCCTTTGACTGTATTCTGGATGAATATCCGGATATCGTCATGACCGATATTAAGATGCCCGGCTTATCCGGACTGGATCTGATTGAAAAGGTTCGTGCTGCCCAGTTGAACACAGAGTTTATCATCCTCTCAGGATATGGTGAATTTGAATTTGCCCGGACCGCCATGCGCTATGGCGTGAAGCATTATCTGCTAAAACCTTCCAATGAAACAGAAATCACACAGGTTATTATGTCCTGTGTTGAAACCTGTAAAAGCAAAAGTGCTTCCCGGGTGGATTCCCTGCTGACCCAACTGTTCTTCACTGATACGCCTCCGGAAAAACTTTTGCAAAGGAAATTTTTCACTGAATTATCCGGGGAACAGGATGTGGATCTGGCCAAGACCCAGATGATCCGTCTGGTAATGGAGGCCTCCAAGAAGGAATATTACCCGCTCAGCAAACTGCAGACCACAGACAGTCTCATGGCAGTCAACGTCTGTGTCACCATGAATGACCTGATTCCATCTGCGGAGCAGATCATGACCTCGATCTTCTCTGTGGAACCGCAGCACAAATACACAGACTGTGTGGAAAAGGTCATAAAGTACATCGGAGAGCATCTGAGTGACAGCAACCTTTCACTGAAATGGATCTCGGAAAATTATCTTTTTATGAATCCGGATTATGTCAGCAAAATGTTCGTCAAACAGACTGGCAGCAAATTTTCCGCCTATGTAACAGAGCTCCGCATTCAGGAGGCGAAAAAACTTTTACTGGAGCACTCAGAAGAATCTCCCTATGCGGTAGCGGAAATGGTCGGTTTCGGCAATAATCCCCAGTATTTCAGCCAGATCTTTAAGAAATATACGAGGCTGTCACCGAAGGATTATGTGAAGTCAATGCTGGAACCGTAAGACCGCAGCTATTCAGAACCCCATTCGCAAAATCGCATCTACGATGCTTTCCTTTTGCTCATGTGGTTACTTCGTCAAATAAATATGTTCCACTGTTCTTACGAATACAAGTATTCGACGTACAGTGGAACATATTTGTTTGCCTCTGAATAGCTGTTCATATTTTGTTTACAAATCCTTCAAGGAATCTTCAATTCCATAACACGTTTTGGACATTTCTGTTTCATATACTATAACCATAGAAACAAACAAACAAAACAAAAACTTAAGCACACAACAGTTTCTTGTTTAAAAAACTTTTTCATAATAAATGCCAAGGATCCTGATCCTTGGCATCCTCCCTTTCTAGGGGTTTTTTCAACTATCACAGATGCTATTTTGCAAATGAAGCTCTGAATAGTTATTTTTTTGTCTTAATGGTCGGAATCGGAATAAACAAGAATCTTGCTTGCGAGATTCTCCGCCTGCGGCGGGTCGCTTTTGCGACATACTTCATAACCGCCGCAGTGCGATCCCCGCGGAGCTTTTTTAATTCATAGGAAGAAATTTCCTATGAATTAAAAAAGTCTCCCGCATCGCTGCGAGAGACTTTTGCATTTTTATTCCAGAATTATTCAGCCTTGCCAACAGATCCGAACAGTTCCATCTTCTCCTTAACAGTAGCCTTGATAGCTTCTGCACCGGGAGCCAGAAGCTTACGAGGGTCAAATCCCTTGCCTTCCAGATCCTTACCAGCCTCGATGTACTTACGGGTAGCATCAGCAAATGCCAGCTGGCACTCGGTGTTAACGTTGATCTTGGATACTCCGAGGTCAATTGCTTTCTTGATCTGATCTGCAGGGATTCCGGTACCACCGTGCAGAACCAGAGGAAGCTCACCGGTCAGCTCCTGTACAGCTGCCAGAGTCTCGAAGCTTAAGCCCTTCCAGTTAGCGGGGTATTTACCATGAATGTTACCGATACCTGCTGCCAGGAAGTCAACACCCAGATCAGCGATAGACTTACACTCCTTAGGATCAGCGCACTCGCCCATACCGATAACGCCGTCTTCCTCACCACCGATGGAACCAACTTCTGCCTCGATAGAAAGTCCCTTGCTGTGAGCAGCCTTAACCAGCTCAGTGGTCTTCTCTACATTCTCAGCGATAGGATAGTGAGAACCATCAAACATGATGGAAGAGAAACCAGCTTCGATGCACTTGTAGCAGCCTTCAAAAGAGCCATGATCCAGATGCAGCGCAACGGGAACATCAATGTCCAGATCCTTTAACAGTCCGTTGACCATGCCAACGACTACATCATAACCGCCCATGTACTTGCCGGCACCCTCGGATACACCCAGAATAACAGGGGAACGAAGTTCTTTAGCGGTGAGAAGGATGGACTTTGTCCACTCCAGGTTGTTGATGTTGAACTGACCTACTGCATAGTGGCCTGCTTTCGCTTTTTTGAGCATTTCTGTTGCGGATACTAACATTTTAATACCTCCATTTTATATACTCATTCTTGTTACGATATACGAAATGTTATACATTCGTAAAAGCACGAAAAACACATTTCGAATAATCACTTTGTGACTATCCAAACTATAACACATTCTTTTCAAAAATGGAACAGCTTATTGTTAAATTTTTACCAAATTTTAAGATTCCTTCTGCTCCACCCGGATGTCTACGCCCCGGCAGATGTTCTCAATCACTACTTTTGTATGGGTTCCGCCATATTCTCCATCCAGAGTCCAGGAAAGAGGCTCTGCGGAAGTAATCTCCACCTTTGACGTCCGGAAGCAGTACATAGCATCGGTATCGATATCCCGGTTCAGCAGGGATACCATAATGTTATTCAGTTCAATCGGGTTCTTCGGACGTTTGATCAGCGTTACTTCGAAAACGCCATCATCCAGCCTGACGTTTTTGCCGGTGATCCGCTTAAATCCTCCTACCGATGCGGAATTGGTCACCATTCCGAAGATAAAATCATCCACGATCGTAGTATCGTCATAAGTAATCCGCATGGGATAGGAACGGATCGCGGACAGCCGCTTCATTCCTTCCAGCAGATATGCCATATGCCCCAGCACATTTTTCATATCCTGTCCGGTCTCATAAGAGACATCCGTGAATAGTCCGAAAGCTGCGATATAGACGAACACATCCTCATTAAAGGATCCCACATCACAGGCGAAATCATTCCCATTTACAATATTTTCCGCAGCTCTCACCATATTCTTCGGCAGCCCGAGGCTTCCTCCGAAATCATTGGTGCTCCCGGCCGGGATATAGCCAATAGGCGTACGGAAGCCACTGCGGATCATGCCGGTGACCACCTCATCCAGCGTTCCGTCTCCGCCGCTGCAGACCACGATATCATATTCTTTGCTGCGCTTCTCGGTCTTCTCCATGGCATCCTCACTTCTCTGCGTGGGATATACGGTGATCTCATAACCGCCCTTGGTGAATACATCCAGAATATCCGCCAGTTTGTTGCGGATTTGTGCCTTTCCAGCTTTGGGATTATAGATAAATAACATCTTCTTCATAATACTGCCCTCAAGATACAACAAACGGGACTAACAGAATTCTCCATCAGCCCCGCTTCTTCTCATGTTATGTTCTTAAGCCACCTGACCGCTCAAAAACTTTTCAATGTTGTCCACAGCGGTCTGCTCATCTGCACCCTCTGCAGTTACTGTAAGCTCTTCGCCTGCACAAAGTCCCAGGCTCATCATACCCATAATACTCTTGGCATTGATCCGCTTATCGTCTACTTCAAAATAAATGTTGCTTTCGTACTTGCTGGCTTCCTGTACTAACAGTGCCACCGGTCTTGCGTCCAGGCCATCTTCCAGTCTGACCGTAATACTCCTCTTTGTCATAATTTTCCTCCTCTTTTACGTCCGGATTCTATCTGCCAGTTCGCTGAGTTTACGTAATCTATGGTTCACACCGGATTTTCCCACCGGCGGATCCAGATACTCTCCCAGTTCCTTCAGCGGAGCGTCCGGATTCTCCAGCCTGACCTCTGCCATCTGGCTTAAGGGCTCGGGCAGATTCTCCAGTCCGTAGTGATCCCGGATATAAATAATATCCTCTATCTGTCTGGTCGCCGCAGTTACCGTTTTGGTAATATTGGCGGTCTCACAGTTCACTCTCCGATTCACAGAATTGCGCATTTCTTTCACAATCCTCAGGTTTTCCAGCTTCATCAGGGCAATGGGTGCTTCGCACACATTGAGAAGATCCACAATACCGGATCCTTCCTTCAGATAGACCACGTAATACTTCTTCCGAAGCACAATCTTGGCTTCTATGTCAAATCCCTGTATCACACTCTGTAGTTGTCTCGCTTTATCCTCATCGGTGCATACAAATTCCAGGTGATAACTTTTCTGCGGATCGCTCATAGAACCAATGCAGAGAAAAGCTCCTCTTAAAAATGCTCTTTGACAGCAGGAATTTTTAATCAACAAGGGGCTCACAGGCTCAGACAGATCCCCGATCTTATCGATCACACTCCGCATCTGTTCCTCGCTGATTTTAACATCAGTATCTATATTATATGTTTTTTTCAATAATGTAAAGCCTTTTCTGACAACCGCCTCGTTTTCCGTCTGGAAACCGATCATGAAATCTCCTTCTGCGGAGCGTCCGTATTGTCCACTGAAGTTCATGAGTGCGGCCAGCTCAGCGATCTGGCAATGTCTTGCCGGGCTGATGTGTTTTGCCAGTTCTTCCTTTACTTCACTCGAAAATGACATGTCAGATTCCTTCTCTGGGTACATCACGGTGGTACAGCTTGATACCATAATGACCTTCCGCCTTCATACGTTCGTACAATTTATTTGCCAAAGTAACGCTTCGGTGCTTACCGCCGGTGCAGCCGATTGCAATAACCAGACGGTATTTGCCTTCTTTAATATAATTCGGGATCAGAAACTGAATCATGTCGGTCAGCTTGTCCAGGAATATTCCGGTCTCCGGAAAACTCATCACATAATCCTGCACTCCTTTATCATTACCGGTCTGGGGCTTCAGTTCCTCGATATAATAAGGGTTTGGCAGGAATCTTACATCAAAGACCAGATCGGCGTCTGCGGGGATTCCATGCTTGAACCCGAAGGACATGACCGTTACCATAAGACTATTGTATTCTTCGTTCTGTACAAAAATACGATCCAACTCTTCTTTCAGTTCTCTGACTAACAGATTGGAGGTATCGATGACGTAATCCGAATTTTTGCGGATTGTCTCCAGGATCTTGCGCTCCTTGTGAATGCCGTCCTCCACTCTGCCGTCTGCTGCAAGAGGGTGCACACGTCTGGTCTCCTTATACCGTTTTATCAGAGCAGCATCGTCGGAGTCCATAAACAAAATCTCGAATTTGTAGCCTTTTTCCTTTAATTGCTCCAAAATCCGGGTCGCATCCATGAAATTCTGGTCTGCCCGGACATCCAGTCCCAGGGCCACCTTGCTGATCTCACTGCCCGGCATGGCAATCAGTTCTACGAACTTCTCCACCAGAGATACCGGCAGATTATCCACGCAGTAAAATCCAGCATCTTCCAAAAGCTTTAATGCGGTTCTCTTTCCTCCGCCACTCATGCCTGTTACTACTACAAATCTCATATGCACCTCGTTATTCTATCGTAACTATTCAGAATCCCATTCGCAAAATCACCTCTTCGAGGCTTCCTTGGAGAACAGGTCTTCCTGTTCTCTGCTCATGTGGTTACTTCGCCATATAAATTTGCGATTCTGCGAAGATGCAAGCATCCGCAGAAAACAAATTTACATGGCTCTGAATAGTTACAGGAATTTGATCTCAGGTTCCAGCTCCACGTGAAAACGTTCTTTCACTCTTCTCTGTACTTCCCAGATCACATCTTTTACATCTTCTGCAGTGGCATTGCCGGTGTTGATAATAAATCCGCAATGCTTTTCCGATACCTTTGCGCCTCCTACGGAGTATCCCCGCAGACCGGCTTCCATGATCAGCTGCCCGGCAAAATGTCCCTCGGGACGTTTGAAAGTACTGCCGGCACTGGGATATTCCAAAGGTTGTTTTTCTCTGCGGCGAATTGCCAGTTCCTCCATTTTGGCTGCGATCTGCTCCGGATCTCCGGGCTGTAGCCGGAAAGTCACTTTCGTCACGACAAACGACTGGTTCTGGATCACGCTGGTACGATAACCGTACTCCATGGTACTGTTGTCCAGTTCCATGATCTCTCCATTACGGTTGACTACCGTAACAGTGGTCACCACCTGGCTCATCTCTCCGCCGTAGGCTCCGGCATTCATTACAGCTCCGCCACCGATGGTACCGGGGATTCCCGCGGCGAACTCCAGGCCTGTCAGGCCATGCTCTTTCGCTGCTTTTGCCACCTGGCTCATCAGGGCCCCTGCCTCTGCTTCCAGATAGCAGTCTTTCACTTCGATCCGGCTCATATGCTTACCAACCACCAGAACAATTCCTGCATATCCCTGGTCGCTGACCAGCAGATTGCTTCCGTTGCCGATCACGGTATAGGGAACATCCACCAGCCGAAGGTATTTCTGGATCTTACAGAGCTGCTCTTCGTTTTCCAGATAGACCAGGCAATCTGCCGGGCCACCGATCCGGAAGGTGGTATGCAATTTCATCGGTTCCTGTAACAGAACTTTATCTGCCGGTACAATTTCTTTTAATGCTTCTATCACTGCTGCACTTATCATGTTGTCAGGCTGCTCTTTCTTTTTGTTATAATTATGCCGCGAAAGCCTACTTTAATACCAGTGCTGCCGCACCGTAGATTCCGGCATCATTTCCCAGCTTGGCCAGGGCGAATTTCGTCTGCTTGCAGGGACCGAAAGCACATCTCTTATAAGAAGGCTCTATGTATTTGAATAAAATGTCTCCGGCCTTGGACACACCACCGCCAATGACAAAAATCTGGGGATCAACTACGCTGGCTACTGCGGCAAGTCCCTTGCCAAGATACTCGCCGAACTGTTCTGCGATCTCGATTGCTACTTTATCTCCGGCTTTCACCGCATCAAATACGGTCTTCGCAGAGATTTCACCACCTCTGAGCATGCTGGGAGCATCATCTTTGGCCAGACGTCTGTTGGCCAGACGGGTAATTCCAGTAGCGGATGCATACTGCTCCAGACAGCCCTTGTTCTTACAGCCGCAAGTCTCTGTCTCAGCATCTTCAATATGGATATGTCCGATTTCACCGCCGGCACCGTTGGTACCGGTCAGTATCCTGCCGTCGATGATGATACCTCCGCCGACACCGGTTCCCAGAGTAACGGCTACCAGATTGGAATAGCCTTTACCACCGCCCTGCCACATTTCGCCCAAGGCTGCTACATTGGCATCATTTCCAGCTTTCACAGTTACAGGCAGATCCAGTTCTTTTTTCAGGGTCTCTGCCAGATCAAAGGCACCCCAGCCAATGTTCACTGCACCGTTGACCATATAGCCGTCAGCGTTCACTGCACCGGGAGCTCCAATTCCTACGCCTACCAGTTCTTCTACAGAGATATTCTTCTCCTGCATTTTGTTTTTGATAGATGCTGCAATATCCGGCAATACCTTTTCTCCGCCGTTATCTTTTACTGTGGGAATCTCCCACTTATCCAGCACCTGTCCCTTATCATTGAAAAGTCCTAACTTGACCGTGGTTCCTCCCACGTCTACCCCAAATGCATATTTACTCATCGTCCTCGTCCTCCTCACGTCTTTTTGCCAGAGAGTTCTGTACACGGGTGTATAGCTCTTTTGCTGCGTTGTATCCCATCTTCTTCTGACGGTGGTTGATAGCTGCCGTCTCGCAGATAACTGCCAGGTTACGTCCGGGACGAATCGGAATGTTGTGGCATACCACCTTATTGCCCAGATATTCGGTATAATTCTCTTCCAGTCCCAGTCTGTCGTACTCTTTGTCCTTATCCCAATCTTCCAGACGGATGACCAGGTCAATGGTCTGGGTATCTTTTACGGACAATGCACCAAACAGTGCCTTGACATCCACGATGCCGATACCACGCAATTCAATAAAGTGTTTTGTGATATCCGGTGCAGAACCTACCAGCGTATCATCACTGACCTTACGGAGTTCTACCACATCATCGGTTACCAGACGATGACCTCTTCGGATCAGCTCCAGTGCTGCCTCGGACTTACCGATGCCGCTCTCACCAGTGATCAGGACACCTTCACCGTAGACATCCACCAGTACACCGTGCACGGAAATGCAGGGAGCCAGCTTGACATTTAACCACCGGATGATCTCAGACATAAAGTCAGAGGTGGATTTTTTCGTAGATAATAACGGAATCTGATGTCGGATCGCCGTCTCCAGGAAAATAGGATCCGGTTTCAGGTCACGGCTGAACACGATACAGGGAATATCATAAGCCATCAGCTTCTCATAAGCTTCCTTACGAGTCTCATCCGTCATGCCTTCCATATAAGTGTATTCCACAAATCCGACAATCTGCAGTCGGGTCGCATCAAAATGCTCAAAATATCCTGCCAGCTGCAGTGCCGGACGGTTGATATCCGGCTGTGTGATCTTCACATGTTTCACATCAATCTCCGGTGTGAGATTTTCCAGTTTCATTTTTTCGATAACACGGGTTAAACTTACACTTGCCATACTAATCTCCATACCTTTCCGCGAAAAAACCGCCCCGGTTCCCCGCCCTTTTCATTATCTTTTAGTGTACCACAGGTTGTCCTGTCTGTGAAGCAAAAAAGGTCACGATTTCCTCTGCCGTACGCTCATTCATTTCGGGAATTTCCATCAATTCTTCCACCGATGCCTGCCGGATCTCCTCTAAAGACTTGAAGTGCCGCATCAGGGCTTTTCGTCTGGCGGGCCCCACTCCCGGAATATCATCCAATACAGATCTCACCTGGGTCTTACTGCGCAGAGACCTATGGTATTCAATGGCAAAACGATGCGCCTCGTCCTGGATTCTGGTGATCAGCTTGAACCCTTCCGAATGAGTGTCAATCGGAAGCTCAATATTATGATAATACAGACCTCTGGTACGGTGATTGTCATCCTTGACCATACCGCAGACCGGAATGTCGATTCCCAGTTCTTCCAGTACGGACAGCGCGATATTCACCTGTCCGCGGCCACCGTCCATGAGGATCAGATCCGGGAACTTGGTAAAGCTGCCGTACTCCTGATCCATCTCCTGTTCTTCCAGTTCTTTGCTCTCTTCCATACCGTGGCGGAACCGTCTCATCAGTACTTCCCGCATGCAGGCATAGTCATCCGGACCGGAGACGCTTTTGATCTTGAACTTACGGTAATCGCTGCGTTTCGGTTTTCCTTTTTCGTAGACCACCATAGATCCTACATTTTCAAAACCGTTGATATTGGAAATATCATAGGCTTCCATCCGGGCTGTGCCAGTTAACGGCAGTTGCAGCAGATCCGAGATTTCTTTCACCGCACCGATGGTTCGTCCTTCTTCGCGTTTTAATTTTTCTCTATCCTGGGACAGTACCAGTTTTGCGTTCTGCGCTGCTAACTCCACCAGTTTTTCCTTACTGCCGATCTTAGGCACCTTCAGATAGACCCTGCTGCCTTTTCGCTCCGACAGCCATTTCTCGATCAGTTCCGCATCCTCGATCTCATATTGCAGCATCAGCTCTCTGGGAATAAATGGGGTCCCCGCATAGAACTGCTTTACAAAATCCTGTAAAATCGCTGGTTTGTTATTTTCCGGCACATGTGTCATATAGTAATGTTCCCTGCCGATCAGCTTGCCATCCCGGACGAAAAACACCTGTACCACCGCTTCCGTCTCATCCTGGTACAGTGCCAGGATATCTTTATCTTCACCGACGCCCTCGGTGATCTTCTGCTTCTGGGATACCTGTCGTACACTGGAGAGCAGGTCACGGTACCTTGCGGCATCCTCAAATTCCATAGCCTCCGCGGCTTTCTTCATCTTCTCCTCCAGATCCTTCAGGATCGGACTGTAATTACCATTCAGAAATTCCAGTGCACCTGCCACCTGCTGTCTATATTCCTCTTTGCTCACATATCCCTGGCAGGGTGCCAGACACTGCTTGATATGATAATTCAGGCAGGGGCGCTCAATTCCTATATCCCTGGGCAGCACCCGGTTGCAGGTCCGCAGCTGGTACAGCTTGTTCAGCAGCTCAATGGTATCCTTCACTGCCGCGGCACTGGTATAGGGACCGAAATAGCGGGATTTATCCTTTTTCATGGTCCTGGAAAACAGGATCCTGGGATAATCCTCCCCCACTGTCACCTTGATATAGGGGTAGGTCTTGTCATCCTTTAACAGCGTGTTATACTTCGGCGAATTCTCCTTGATCAGGTTATTCTCCAGCACCAGCGCTTCCAGTTCCGAATCCGTCACAATATATTCAAATCGGGCGATCAGTGACACCATCTGGTCAATGGCGGGGCCTCTGCCGATATTTTCACGAAAATAAGACCTTACACGGTTGTGCAGGTTGATTGCCTTTCCCACATACAAAATGACATCTTTGTCATCCCTCATGATATACACTCCCGGCTTGCGGGGGAGCTTTTTTAACTCTTCTTCCACGTTAAACATAAATATTTCCTCGCATGCTTCTATCATACCGATTCTTGAGAAAAATACAACAAGGGATTTTTATCTTGTACAAAACAAAAGCGGTGTCTGCCAGCAACTGCAAACACCGCAAAGGAAAGGTAATATATGGTATCAGCCTTTTACACTGCCACTTGTCAGACCTGCCACAAAGAATTTCTGGCAGCAGATAAACACGATAAGTATGGGTAAAAGACTAAATACTGACAATGCAAAGACATAGCCCCACTGTGTAAATTGATGTTCTCCAAAAAATCCGGAGATTGCAATTGGCATTGTCCGTTTCAAATTATCATTTAAAACCGTATTCGCCCAAGGAAATTCCTCCCATGCAGTCAAAAAATTGAAAATAGATACCGAAGCGATTCCGGGTTTTGCAAGGGGAATTATGATCCTTCCGAAAACCGTAAAAACACTTCCACCATCCATATAAGTTGCTTCATCCAATTCTCTGGGAATCCCTTCCACAAACCCCTTTATCATAAATGTGGAATAAGGAATTGTCCATGCTGTATAAAAAGGTACTAATCCTGAAAGAGTATTGATTACATGTAATTTTACCGCCAGTTCATACTGTGGAACGATCAATGTCAGCCCGGGAACAATCATTGTTAAAACAATAAATCCAAACAAAAAATTCTTTCCCGGGAATTCAAAGCGTGCAATTACATATCCCAGTGCCGATGCAATAGCAGCTGCAATTAACACCGATGCCACAGATACACACATACTGTTTAAAAAATTGCGGTAAAATTTTCCCTGTCCTAAAACATATCTATAATTTTCTAAAGTCACTTCGTCTAATGAAGGTAAAAATCGTGGCGGATATTCATACAATGCTCCATTCGGTTTTAAAGAGGTACTAATCATATAAACCATGGGAAGCACAACAATAACCAATCCAACAATCAGAATCAAATGAAGAAATATCTGTGTCCAAGTTTTTCTTTTCATATGCGCACCCACCTATTTTATTGATCTTTTTGCTGCATAAGTTTAAACTGTACTACTGCAAGTAACGCAAGTACCACCGTTGTAATAAATGATAAAGCTGCTGCATAGCCAAATTTTCCTGTACTAAATGCTTTGTGGTACATCCATGTCAAAATCACGTCTGTCTGATGCCCCGGTTCACCGCCTGTTATCATCTTGACCGAAGTGAACACATTAAATCCACCAATCGTCAGCATTACCAGTGCAAACAAAATCGTTCCTTTAATACTGGGAATCGTAACATTCCACATTTTCTCCCATGCTGTAGCTCCATCTATTGCAGCTGCTTCATAAAGATCTGTCGGTACTGTCTGTAATGCTGCCAGGAATACAACCATGTTCCATCCTATTCCCTTCCATATTCCCAACAACATAGCAACAGTCATACCGCCCCATCTGGTATCCAGCCATCTTACATTTGCGCTGGTAATATGTACTACATTCATGAGGAAATAGTTCAGCAATCCTTCCGTATTGAACACATATTTAAAAATCAGGGAAGCAACTACCCATGACGTAATTACAGGCAGATAATACATCACACGATATCCTACTTTGAATCGCGTAATCTGGTTAAGCAAAAGCGCAACAAAAAAGCCCACCAGCATCTGCCCCGGTACGGTTACCAGCGTATATAACAACGAATTTATAAAAACAGTCCAAAAGTATTCATCTTGCAATACTTCTTTGTAATTTTCCAATCCAATAAAATTGTGACTCAGCATGCTGCCAAAGTCCCACTCAAAAAAGCTCATGATAAACAATTTCAAAATAGGATAAATTGTAAAAATACCAAATACAAGTAATCCGGGTAAAAGTAATAGTCCAATCTGTATTTTGCTTTTCCGTGATATCTTCATAGAAATACCTCTTTTACAGTTCGGGACAGTACCTAGTAGTACTGTCCCAGACTGCTATTTGACTTTATACATATGGCAAGTTATAATAATTATTATTCAGCAAGAAGTTCATCAAAGCGCTCTGCAAGCTTATCCATAGCTTCCTGTGCCGTCTTCTTTCCGTTCATTACATCCGTAACTGCTACAGATAATTCACTATCCATTTCTGACCAGCATGCTACGGTAGGACGGGATTTGGCCGTTTTGATAGCTTCCAGGAACGGCGCATAATCTGCTGCTTTTACGGTATCACTTTCCAGTGCTTCTTTGTTTACAGGGATCTGACCACATTTTGCCATTTCCTCTTCTGCAAATTCACTGGTCATAAACTTGATAAATTTCCAAGCAGCATCTTTATTGGCACTGTTAAACATGGCAATATCTTCACCACCAAGAACAGATATGGAGCCAGCATCTCCGGCAGGCATTTCTGTGGTTGCATATTCAAAATCAGGATAAGATCCCTGCATTTCTGCAACTTTCCAAGGACCTTCCAGGAGCATCATGTATCTTCCGGTTCCGAATCCATCTGTCATCGGAATGTCACCTGCATTCCATCCGGTGATTGCACCTGCCTGATACAATTCAGCCAGTGTCTCAATTGCTTTTACAGTCTCAGGACTATTGATATACCCGGATGCTTTGGTTTCATCTTCATTTGTAATGGAACCACCCATGCTCCAAATGAACGGGCAGAGATTCCAACCAGCCAGTGCAGGCTCATCATATCCCCATACCTGTTGACCGTTTGCATTGGTTCCTGCTAATTTCTTTGCTGCATTGATGAATTCATCCATTGTTTCAGGAGCTTCAATTCCTGCATCCTTAAATGCCTGCACATTATAGAAGAGAATTTTGGTGTTCGTATTCAGTGCAAGTCCGTAAAAATGGCCATCCACTTTTGCAGTACTCATAGCGCTTTCCAACAAGCCGCCGGATACCTCATCAAAATCAGGCATTTCCTCATCGAGTGCTGTCAGTATTCCCATTTTTGGGAATTCCGGAACCCATGCACTATCCAGTCTGGCTACATCGGGTAATGTATTGGACTGTGCACTGATCAGAATTTTCTGGTGCAGATCTGCCCACTCATGAGATACTGCGTTTACTTTGATTCCCGGATTTTCTTTTTCAAATTCCGGAATCAGTACATTCATCAGAGTTTCATTTTCTG
Source organism: Waltera sp. (assembly GCF_046969025.1). Taxonomy (NCBI): domain Bacteria; kingdom Bacillati; phylum Bacillota; class Clostridia; order Lachnospirales; family Lachnospiraceae; genus Waltera; species Waltera sp. The sequence continues at coordinate 158,178 of NZ_JBKVQF010000005.1, forward strand.
CCGACTGTGCACTATAATGATGCCAGAAATTAATTGTAACATCCTCCTGCGATGTATTTTCTGTAGTTGCAGGAGCTTCCACCGTTGCTGATACCTGACTCTCTGAGCCAGTTTCAGATTCTACTGGTGATTCTCCACATCCTGTTAAGGCTGCCAGGCTCATTACGGTTGTGAGTAGAATTGCCAGTAATTTTTTGTTCTTTTTCACCTTCATCATTGTAAACATCCTCCTATTGTTTTTTGCTCGAGTTCCTTGAACTCATTATGACTTTTACAGAATACGGTTCCATTTGCAACGTAATTTTCCCCACGTATTCTGTTATGTCCTCATTTAAAAATTTCAGATCTCCTGCATCTTCCTCGACCAGTACTTCTCCCGAAAACAGGTCTGTAAAGATACCTTTTTCCAATACCGGACACGATATTTTCTGCATATCTGCTCCGACATGCAATACCACATAGCAGCTGCCCATGGCATCCTTTCGGACAAATCCATATGTGTCGCTCATTTCATCTGCAATAATACTTCTGAAACTTCCTGACTTGATGCAGCTATTATCTTTTCGCAACTGTATCAATTTCCGATACCAGTTGCGCATATCTTGGTCTGCATTATCGCCCCATTCCATACACCTTCGACAATCCGGATCATTATCTCCCGTCATTCCTACCTCATCCCCATAGTAAATTGCGGGGGAACCCGGGAACAACATCTGAAATGCTGCTGCAAGCTTTAGCAGTTTTTTATTTTCATGGCACAAATATAAGAATCGTTCCGTATCATGACTATCTAGCAGATTGTACAAAAGATTGTCTGTTTCGTCTTTATAATAGGCTAGCATATGGTTCAGCCGACTATCCAGTTGCGTTACAGAAATGGATTTTTCAGCTATATAATCTCTGACAGCATCCCGAAATACATAATTCATGACCGAATCCATCTGATTTCCCCGAAGCATTTTTCCTGCATACCCCCAAGTCTCGCCCAGCAAAATCTTATCAGGGTATTTTTCTTTTATACGCATCCTTGCTTCTTCCCACACGGAAGGGTCTACCTCATCTGCAACATCCAGTCTCCAACCATCGATTTGAAAGTTGTCTATCCAGTAAAACATTACCTTTAAAATGAATTCCCTGACTTCCGGATTGGAAGTATCAAGTTTAGGCATCCATTTATAAGCTCCTACACACTCATAATTGTGATGGCTGGGTTCCACCGGATAATGATTAATATGAAACCATTTTACATAACGAGATTCTTCCTGATTTTCCAAAACATCCTGAAATGGTCCAAAGTGAACTCCCGTATGATTAAATACTCCATCCAGAACAATTTTGATTTTACAGCTATGGCATATATCCACAAGTTCTCGGAATGTCTCTTCATCTCCAAACTGGGAATCTATTTTGAAATAGTCTGTCGTTGCATATTTATGATTAAAATCACCTTCAAATATAGGATTTAAGTATATGCACTCTATCCCCAGTTCCTTTAAATAGGGAATTTTCTGGATAATCCCCTGTAAATCACCTCCCATATGATGTTCTCTGTCAGGCAGGCTCCCCCATGGTTTACATCCTTCCGGATCATTTCCCCGGTTGCCGTTGCAAAATCTCTCCGGAAAGATTTGATAATAAATTACTCCCTTTGCCCAACTCGGAGAAGTAATAACATCAGTTCCGTTAACATACAAATATTCAAAGAAACCTGACTTGGGAAGTACCTGTTGTGCACCATTTGCAGTGTAATAGATAATATTTCCACTATTGTCTGTCAGCACAAAATAATATTTTTGATATCGTGCAATCTGGTGAAAAATTATATTTCCTTGAAAATAGTCAAACAGTTCCTCTCTGTACTTACACTTTAATTCGCATTTCTTTCGATTTTCCGGTTTTGTTCTGTCCCAATAAATCAGAACACATTTCGAAATATCCTTTTTCGCAACACGAATCTTGAATACCAGTTCATTTCTTTTTATCGGATATACATATTCTTCCGTATTGAAATGCTGTATTGCTTCTCTTTTCACTTTTTCCGATTTTCTCCTTTCATTGTAGATTCTCTTTCAATAATTCTTGTCGGAAGTAGTACCTCCTTTCTGTCCTGATTCGGGTCTTGAATAATGGAAAATAATGTATTTGCTGCTTCTTCTCCCAACTTGTATGTATCGATATCTACTACCGTGAGTGGCGGATCCATATATTCTGCCAATGGATAATTATCAAATGTAATAATTCCTATATTGTGTGGAACCTTCTTTTTTTCCTTTCTTAAAAATTTCAAGGTCTCATAAGCCACTACATTATTGGTGCATATGATACTGTCAATATCTGCACATTTATCGAATGCATTTTTTAATGCATCACCTATCTGAATACTCTCCGTACCACATTCCACAATAAAATTCTCTGCTATATCTTTATTCATCAAAGCAATTGCAGACTGAAAACCTTGAATTCTCTTCCTTTCAAACATGGTAATTCTATTTTCAACAAGTAAAATAGTCTTCTTATACCCTGCCTGATACAAATAGGTCACTGCATCTTCTGCACCTTGCTTATTATCCATATCGATCCAGTGAATACCTTCCCGCACATTATCGGGCTCTCCCAAAACAATAAACGGAAAATGATTGTAAAGCAGAATCTCTATCAGTTCATCCGTTGCTGCGGAAACAGGAAGTATGATACCATCTATTTTTTTCTCTAAAACCAGGTTCTTCACAGCTGTATTGTTTTCTTTGTCGGTATCACTGGTTATTAACAAATTAAAGCCTCTCTGCTGCGTTACAGCCTCTATTGCTGATACGCTTCGAATAAAAAATGCATTAGAAAAAGCATCACTGTTGCCGGCATCAATAACCAATCCTATTGTAAAAGTACTGCCATTTACCAGACTTCTTGCCAGACTATTCGGGTGATAATCCAGTTCCCTCATAGCATCCTTAATTTTCTGCTTCGTTTCCTCTGAAATACTGGCTGTTCCATTAATTACTCTTGATACTGTTGACGGATTTACTCCTACTTTTTTCGCGATATCCTTAATCGTTGCTGGCATTTTATCCTCACCCGTTTTCTATGATTGTCACTTGTCATGCAAACGTTTGCATAATCTTGTAAAAAAATAATGCAAACGTTTGCATTGACTATGATTTGATATTATCATGTAGCTATTACTTTGTCAATATTCTTTCTCACAAAATTTACAGACAACATTTATTGTTTTATTATACCTTGTAAATTCCAAAATCGTTTGTTATAATCAATTCAAAGCATATATTCTACAATTCAGACAGCGAAAGCTGTTCTTCCTATCTATTATCGTTTCAATGGATTCTATGCTTTTACACCACTTTCACGCGCATAGTACATTGAAGGATAGCGGATATGGAGTAGGATCATTCCTCTTGTTTTCATGTACTAACCATACGAACAGGAGGTCCCTATGAAAAATAAACATGACAATCGCTCTCTCCCGGCAAACCGGAACTATAAGGATACTATTTTCCGATGGCTTTTTTCCGACAAAAATAATCTGCTTTCACTGTATAATGCAATAGCAGGAGCACATTATCAGAATCCGGAAGCTCTTAACATTGTAACGTTGGAAAATGCCGTCTATATGGGCATGAAAAACGACCTTGCCTTTGTGTTGGAAACCGGTCTCTATTTGTATGAACATCAGTCTACTTACAACCCCAATATTCCCTTGCGTGATCTTTTTTATATTGCAAGCGAATATCAGTCTCTTATAAATCAGAGAACCCTGTATTCATCTACCTTACAGACCATACCGACTCCAAAATTTCTTGTATTTTATAATGGTACTGACGAAAATATTCCGGATCGTTTAGAGTTACGTTTATCAGATGCTTATGAAAACTACTCCGAAAATCCAGATCTGGAATTAAAAGTTACTATGTTGAACATTAATTCCGATCACAACTTCGAGCTTTTGAAAAACTGCCATGTCTTATGGGAATATTCTCAATATGTAACCAGAGTTCGTAAATATGCTACTATGATGTCTCTTAATGATGCAGTAAATTTGGCTATAACAGAATGTATTCAGGAGGGAATTTTGACAGAGTTCCTATCGCATAACCGCGCGGAGGTGTTGAAGGTGAGCATTTTTGAATATGACAAGGAAAAAGAAGAAAAATTAATTCGCAAAGCTGAATTCGATTATGGAAAAGCCATGGGACTGGCTGACGGCGTAATATCGCTTTTAGAAGAAAAAGGAAGACTCTCTGAAGACCAAATAAATAGCATTCGGCGCGAAACCCGTCCGGAAAAACAGACGGAATGGTTCAAACTTGCCATAAAAGTTGATACAATAGATGAATTTTTCAAAAAAGCAAATATAAAAAGACAGTAGCGGCTTTCGCCGTATAAAATCAAAAATAAGAGTCATTTGTCGTAAGCAAGCTTCCTCAAATGACTCTTATTTTTGATTTTGCATGGACTCATGTGCTATACCATCTTGAATCCCTTTGCCCTCAGACAGATTTCCACTTCCTCAGGATCTGCGGTATGCAGGATCATGACGGGGGTGGAAGAATCACGGTTGAAGGACAAGTAGGTATAGTCCACATTGACATTGCTGTCTAAGAGAGCTGTCAGCAGGGTATTCAGTGCACCGGGCTTATCCTCGATCTCTACAGCCAGGACATCCACGAAACGGCAGAGGTAGCCCTTCTCTGTGAGGACCTCTTTTGCCTTGTCAGGATCGGAGACAACCATACGGTTGATGCCGTACTCCGCACCGTCGTTGGTAACAGAACCCCAGATATTGATGCCTGCTTCATACAACGCATTGGTCATAGTCTGCAGGGCTCCTTTTTTATTCTCAGCATAAATAGATAACTGTTTTAACATTTCGGTATTACCTCCTCATTGCAATCTGACTGTTATGCAGTCTGTCGGAAACTTCCGACACTTTAATATGATAAAGCATTATTACAAAATAATCAACTCGGAGTTCGCATTTGACTAATGCTCTTTGCTAATTACTCTATTTTATAGGTGTCGGGTTCAAAAGTTCTCGACATCTATAATGTTCCATGGGAGAACAGTCCTACCGGTCCCTGAGGAGGATCCTTAGGATCCTTCGACTCCTCGGCAGCATCGCTTTTCTGCTCTGTGGATTCCTGTTCATGCTTCTCCTGTGCGGAAGTCTCTTCTTTTGCGGATTCTGCAGGCTGCTTTGCGGTATCCTGCGCCGGTGCAGTCTGCTCCTTTGCTTCCTGCAGGCTGTCTTCGAAAGTCAGGGGTTGGAAAGTTGAATCGGTAGAAGTCATGACCTGTTCCCCAATGGTCACATCCACGCTGTTGCCCTTTACTGCACTGCCCGCAGCATTTGTTTCTGTCACATCTTTCTTCTCTTCCTCTGGGTCAGGCAGTCCCTTCTCTCTGCGAAAGATCTCCATGAATTCCTTACCGGTGATGGTCTCACGCTCGATCAGGAACGCTGCCAGCTTATCCATCAGTTCTCTGTTCTCGCGAAGCATCTGCAATGCCTGATCGTAACTCTCCTTGATCATGGCAACGACTTCTTCATCAATGGCTGCTGCCGTTTCATCACTACAGTTCAGCGCGGTTCTTCCCTCCAAATACTGGCTCTCTACGGTAGCCAGGCCCACGAGCCCAAAGCGCTTGCTCATACCGTATCGTGTGATCATGTTACGGGCAATAGAAGTAGCTTTTTCAATATCATTGGCTGCACCGGTGGTCACAGTGTCGAATACTACTTCCTCAGCGGCACGTCCACCCACCAGACCTACCAGCATATCCCGAAGTTCTGCCTCGGTATTGAGGTATTTTTCCTCCTCCGGCACCTGCATCACATAGCCCAACGCACCCATGGTACGGGGAACAATGGTAATTTTCTGTACCGGCTCGGAGTTTTTCTGTAAAGCGCTGATCAGTGCATGTCCCACTTCATGATAGGATACGATGCGACGTTCCTCTTTGCTCATGATGCGGTCTTTCTTTTCCTTACCTACCAGCACCTGTTCCACAGCCGCGAACAGATCCTTCTGGCTTACAAATTCTCTGCCTTCCTTGACAGCATTGATAGCTGCCTCGTTGATCATATTGGCCAGATCGGAACCGACCGCTCCGCTGGTAGCCAGTGCAATCGCATCCAGATCCACGGTCTCGTCCATCTTCACATCCTTGGAATGTACTTTCAGGATTTCCACACGGCCTTTGAGATCCGGCTTGTCTACGATGATACGGCGGTCAAAACGTCCGGGACGTAAGAGCGCCTTGTCCAGGATCTCCGGACGATTCGTTGCCCCCAGGATCAGGATACCTTTGGAACTGTCGAAGCCATCCATTTCGGATAATAACTGATTCAGCGTCTGCTCTCTCTCTTCATTGCCTCCACCGTACTTGGAATCACGGCTTCGTCCGATGGCATCGATCTCATCAATAAATACGATACAGGGCGCGTTCTTGGTCGCTTCCTTGAACAGGTCACGGACACGGCTGGCGCCCACACCTACATACAGCTCAATAAAATCAGAACCCGTCAGAGAGAAGAACGGTACATGTGCTTCTCCTGCCACTGCCTTGGCCAGCAAAGTCTTACCGGTTCCGGGAGGGCCCACCAGCAATGCTCCCTTGGGCAGTTTTGCACCGATCTTGGAATATTTCTGTGGATTATGCAGGAAGTCCACGACTTCCACCAGAGATTCCTTTGCTTCGTCTTCACCGGCCACATCCTTGAATGTAACGCCGGTCTCCTTCTGTACATATACCTTGGCATTGCTCTTGCCCACGCCCATGGGTCCGCCGCTTCCGCCCATTCTGCGGAACAGAAAACCTGCCACGATCCAGATCAGTACCACCGGCAATACCACGGTTACCAGAATCTCCATCAGGAAATTGGAAGTATTGCTGGTCACGCGATTCCCCTGCACATCATGCTCCTGCAATCTGGCTGTCAGGGTATCCAGATCCTCCATCAGCATTGTATAATATACAGTCTGGGACTGTGTCACCTTCTGGGTAATTCCATAGAAGCTGACATAACTGCCCGGTGCCGGGGTGGCTGCAGCTTCCTGCTTCAGCTGTACCGTCACCATGCCGCTTTCCTTATTTACCTCCACCGCAGCAACCTTGTCCGCTTCCAGATCCTTCAGGAAATCGGTATAAGATACTTCCGTTCCGGTATTGGTGCCGAAGAACGCATTATACAGCATCAGTACAACGATCACTGTCATCAGTCCCGACAGGATCAGCATCAGGATGCTGGGGCGCTTCGGTGAACCATTGCCGTTGCCTCCGTTACTGTTATTACCGTTCCCGCCATTGTTACCGCTGCCGGGAGCTCCGTTGCCATTGCCTCCGTTGCCGGGGCCATAGCCGTTATTATATGACTCAATTAATTTTCTCATGTCATCTCCATTTTCTATTTTATACGCTATTGCACTTCCGTTATTTCAACTGCACAGTTGAAATCTGAGCAATCATATCTATTATAGAGATAACCTGTGGATAAATCAATAGCTCAAATATGAAAAAACTCTGAACTATTCCCGGAAATAACGAATACCCGGAAACCATGTTTTTTCTACAGTTTCCGGGCATTCGCCAGCAACAAACAACTCACAACAACCAATTATATACTAACACCCTTCAAACATAACGTTGATCTCCGACTGATACAAAGTCCAGGTATTAATCAGGATATTCATACCTTCGTTGGGTGTCTGTATCTGCAGTGCAGCGTATTTCTGTTTCCAGTAGGCTGCCAGATCGGTGTAGACTGCGTCCACTCTTTTCAGATCGCTGTATTTTACCCGGATCCGTCTGCCCTCTTCACGATTGCCCTCTCCCAGCATGATCACAAAACGGGCTTCTTCGCCGGGCTGTAATTTGAAGTTCTTCTGCAAGCTGCCGCAGTGATTGCCACCAAGTTCTGTGGAACCTTCCCGAGTTCCTCTCTCCAGGCCTGCCGGATGATTTTCGGTACCATAGACTCCCAGGAATTTCTCTCTGATGCAGTCATAGCCGTCCGGTGTGAAGTTGGCGGTAAGATACTGATACCCTTTTTCTTCGTAGAACAAGTCCTCCTCGATGATGCCGTCTTCATAGGAAGAACCGGCACAATACAGACTCATCTGAAAATTCTGGTTGTCTATCATAATGTGATGGAACGAAAATTCCATGTAAATAAATAAGGAAAGATTTCTGACTGCATCGATGGTATTTTTCACCTTTACATCCCACAACAGTACATTTTCCCCGCGGGGAATAACCATGGTCTGTGAGGATGCCAGTCCGTCATATTCGCTCTCGTAGGCGGTGTAAGACAGTCCGTGGCGGCAACGGTATTTTGCCTTGGATAAATCCTTGGCTACCGGCTGCCAGGAGATGGAATGGTAATCCTTCTTTTCATTATCCCTGATATATACATAGAATCCCGGGCGCTCCATGGGTACCCCATTCCCACGGAACCGGCTGATCCTGTGATACTCCGGTGTTTTGTAAAACAGATACCCTCCCGCCGTATGGTTGATGACCGCCGCCATGTCCTCGACACCCAGATAGTTTGTCCAGGAACAGGGCAGAGCCACGTTGTCGATGACGTATTCTCTTTTTTCATTATCGAAATAACCGTATTGCAAAACGCGTCCCTCCCGTATATAGTTTTTTGCTTTTTCAGAACTTTTTTGTTCTGTATTTATTGTAATTTCATGTAACTATTCAGAGCCATGCAAAACTGCGTTCTGCGAATGCTTGCATTCAGGCAGATAAGCAGTTTTATATGGCGAAGTAACCACATGAGCAAAAGGAAGCTACGAAGTAGCGGTTTTGCGAATGGGGTTCTGAATAGTTACAATTTCATTATAGAAAAGGAACGCTTTGTTTAAAATTGCTCATTATGTGATTATTTGCTTAAAATTGTTAGATATAATAATGATTTCCAAAAAAAATTTAACTTTTCAGTAGATTTTTGGGAGACACTAAACTATAATAGAACATCATGGGATTTTAGTTGCAAAGATCCATAGAGAAAGGTGTCAGCAATGTACAAGATAGGTTTTGACAATGACAAATACCTCAGTCTGCAGTCTGAGAAGATCAAGGAGCGTATCGCGAAATTCGGCGGCAAGCTGTATCTGGAATTCGGCGGCAAGCTGTTTGATGATTATCACGCTTCCCGCGTTCTGCCCGGTTTCCATCCGGACAGCAAGATCAATATGCTGGCACAGTTAAAGGACGAGGCCGAAATCGTCATCGTCATTAATGCAGCAGATATCGAGAAGAATAAGGTCCGTTCCGACTTAGGCATCACCTATGATCTGGACGTGTTACGTCTGATCGATGCATTCCGCGGCTACGGCCTGTATGTAGGCAGTGTGTGTCTGACCCGTTTTGCCGGACAGCCCAGTGCCATTGCTTATCAGAAAAAGCTGGAGTCTCTGGGAATGAAGGTATACCGTCATTATTCCATTCCCGGATATCCTTCCAATATTCCGTTCATCGTAAGTGATGAAGGTTACGGTAAGAACGATTATATCGAAACCACCCGTTCTCTGGTGGTGGTGACTGCTCCAGGACCCGGAAGCGGCAAGATGGCTACCTGTCTCTCCCAGCTGTATCATGAATACAAGAGAGGCATCAAGGCCGGTTATGCCAAGTATGAGACCTTTCCAATCTGGAATATTCCGTTAAAGCATCCGGTAAACCTGGCTTATGAAGCCGCTACCGCAGACTTGAACGATGTCAATATGATCGATCCGTTCCATCTGGAAGCTTACGGTGAGACCACGATCAATTACAATCGCGATGTGGAGATCTTCCCCGTAGTCAGTGCTATGTTCGAGAAGATCATGGGCAGCTGCCCTTACAAGTCTCCTACTGACATGGGTGTCAATATGGCAGGCTTCGGTATTGTTGATGACGAAGCTGTCCGCGACGCCGCCAAACAGGAAATCATCCGCCGCTACTACCACACTCTGTGCCAGAAGCGCCAGGGTACCGCCGGTGACGACCAGATCTTAAAGCTTGAGCTTCTGATGAAGCAGGCAGGTGTCACCATCGACGATCGCGCAGTAGTCAGTGCAGCCAATATCAAAGCAGAGACCACCGGGGAACCGGCAGCTGCGATCCAGCTTCCGGACGGCAGAGTCCTCACCGGACGGACCAGTACTCTGCTGGGTGCTTCTTCCGCATTATTATTAAATGCCCTGAAAGCTCTGGCAGGCATTCCGGACGAAGTACAGCTGATCTCACCTACCGCCATCGGTCCCATCCAGGATCTGAAGACGAACTATCTGGGGAACCGCAATCCCAGACTTCATACAGATGAGACGCTGATCGCCCTTTCCATCTGTGCAGCTACGGATGATACCGCGAAGGCTGCTGTGGAGCAGTTGAAGAACCTGAAAGGTTCCGAAGTGCACTCCAGCGTGATCCTGTCCCAGATTGACATGAATACCTTCCGCAAATTAGGTGTGAATCTGACATGCGAACCTCATTACCAGAACCAGAAGCTTTATCACAACTAAACATTTTGTCATGCTACTATAAATTATGGCAGTTATTGAGCGAAGGTGCTCCCCAAGGGGAGTTCTTCGCTCTTTTTATATGCATAACTATTAAAAAAGCGAAGTAACCACCATGAGCAAATAACATGCAAGCATGTTATTCAGGAAAGCTCTGAAAGAGCGATTTTGCGAATGGAGACTGAATAGTTACTATATCAAAAGGAGGAGAAAATTATGGCAGTAAAGTACGTATTTGTGACCGGAGGAGTCGTATCCGGCCTCGGAAAAGGAATTACCGCAGCTTCCCTGGGAAGACTGTTAAAAGCAAGAGGTTACAAAGTAACCATGCAGAAATTCGATCCATATATCAATATTGATCCCGGCACCATGAACCCGATCCAGCACGGCGAAGTATTCGTCACGGAGGATGGCACGGAGACCGATCTGGATCTGGGACATTATGAGCGTTTCATCGATGAGAACCTGGATAGGAATTCCAATGTCACCACCGGTAAGGTATACTGGTCCGTATTGCAGAAAGAGCGTCGTGGTGATTACGGCGGAGGTACGGTACAGGTCATCCCTCATATAACCAATGAGATCAAGAGCCGTTTCTACCGCAATTTTACGGATGATGAGACCCGTATCGCCATCATCGAGGTCGGCGGTACCGTAGGTGATATCGAGAGCCAGCCTTTCCTGGAGTCCATTCGTCAGTTCCAGCATGAGGTCGGTCATGATAATGCCATTCTGATCCACGTAACACTGATTCCTTATCTGAGCGCTTCTCAGGAACTGAAGACCAAGCCTACCCAGGCCAGTGTTAAGGATCTGCAGGGCATGGGCATCCAGCCGGATATCATCGTCTGCAGAAGTGAGCATCCTCTGGATCAGTCCATCAAGGACAAGATTGCTCTGTTCTGTAACGTACCTCAGAGCCATGTATTGCAGAATCTGGATGTGGAATATCTGTATGAGGCTCCGTTAGCTATGGAAAAAGAGCATCTGGCACAGGTAGCCTGTGAATGTCTGCATCTGGATTGTCCGGAGCCGGATCTGACAGACTGGAAGAAGATGGTAGAGGATCTGCGTCATCCAACCGATGAAGTGCAGGTGGCTCTGGTCGGAAAATATGTCTCTCTGCATGATGCCTATATCAGTGTCGTAGAGGCTTTGAAGCATGGCGGTATCACCAATCATGCGACCGTACACATCAAATGGATCGACTCTGAGACGGTAACGCCTGAAAATGTGGAAGAACTGTTAGGTGACTGCAACGGTGTCCTGGTACCCGGCGGCTTCGGTTCCCGGGGTATCGAAGGCAAGATCCTGGCGATCCAGTATGCAAGAACCCATGGGATTCCCTTCCTGGGACTGTGTCTGGGAATGCAGCTGACAATCGTGGAATATGCAAGAAATGTCATCGGGTATACGGATGCCCACAGTGTGGAACTGGATCCTAACACCACACATCCTGTGATCGCTCTGATGCCGGACCAGAACGGTGTTGAGGATATCGGCGGTACCTTAAGACTGGGTGCATACCCTTGTGTACTGGATAAGGATTCCCGTGCTTATCAGCTCTACGGACAGGAGAATATCTCCGAGAGACATCGTCATCGTTATGAGGTCAACAACGATTATCGTGCCGTCCTCACCGAACACGGGCTTCGTCTGTCCGGTCTGTCCCCTGACGGACGTATCGTGGAAATGTGCGAGCTTACCGAGCACCCCTTCTTCGTAGCCACCCAGGGACACCCCGAGCTCAAGTCCAGACCCAACAGACCCCATCCGTTGTTCAAGGGATTTGTGGAAGCAGCTCTGGAGAATAAGCATCGGAAGTAAATTGAGAGTTACAAACCATGCAAAGTCAAAACAGAAACAGCGATCTGGGAGCTTGCTCACAAGTCGCTGTTTTTGTTTTTGACTTTATACGGTGACAGCCGTCAATGAAATAAATGTGGAGCGCCCTTTGCGACACATTTATGAATTGGGTGCATGGCTCGTAACGTAGGATTGCCATAAAATCCACGAACTCCCGGAGCATGCGATACACATGTCTCGATGTAAGGTCTCTGGATGTGAATTTTCTACGAAAAGTGATGAGTAGTTCTCGTCATGACGGGGCCGCCTACAGTCGACATCCATGTCGACAATCGGCTGACGCGGACATCGTGTCCGCTTTCCCCCTGCCTTTCAGCACTTTTCTAGAAAATATCAACATCCTCCGACAAACATCTTCGACATGGCACCGCATACGCCGGGAGTTCTGCGTTTTGGAAAGCTTTCAAAAAAACCAGTAGCCCCGGCTGGGTATAAGAATAAGCAGTGCCGTAAGCAGACGTCGGTACTTAGCGGTCGTATTGTGACCGCTTATGTACCGCTACGCTCTGCGACAGAGCGCGAGCGTGCCGCGTTTCTTATACCCTGCCAAGGGCTACGGGGATTTGATAGCATTTCTTTACTAACTCTCAATTTTGCAATCTTTACCATCAAAGCAGCTGAAAGGTCTATGGTGTACAAATATTATGAAAAAAGCTGAACTTCCTCCTACTTTTTATCCTTTCGCAAATACATCAAAATTCCATGGATCACTCTGCCAAGGCATGCTCCCACCACTGCCCCGGCAATGGTGATTCCCAGTATTTCCACATAGCGAAATCTGTTTGCCGAAAATGCCCATACGCATGCTACGATGCCGCACAAAACGATCAATCCGATATAGATATCCTTTATACTCTTATTCTCCCTCGAACTCCCGGATGACATCGCATCATTTCCCACCAATTCATCAATGCTTATGTCGAATTGCTTTGATAAGAGAATTAATTGCTCCGGGTTCGGCGCAGTCTCTCCTAATTCCCAGTTTGATATCGTCTGCCTTGTAACATTGATTTTTTCTGCCAGCTTCTCCTGCGAAAGCCCCTTCTTTTTTCTTAAGGTCTGAATATTGTTTCCTAACTGCATCCGTCACCTCTCCTTTCGCATGAAGTATAGCATGCAATAGCTATGCAGTACTATCAACATCTCCGGGAATTTGCGCAAAGGAACTTAACATTTCCGCAAACCTCAGCGTTTCTACTGATTTGCCGGTTTCTCCGGTATTCGGCATTGTCCACATGTTCCGAGGGTTCCTATGTACCATTTTCAGGATTGCTGCCACAAAATTGCTACTACCAAAAACATAATTGCAAAACCAAATTCAATCACTGTCGTGAACCTGATTCTTCTCTTCAAAACACATACTCCCGGATGTTTTGAATGAATATAGATGGGATAAGTGTTCCCTTCTGTCATCCTCCGCAGCAGGCGATAGGGTACCGTCAATGTGGTCTGCTCATGATAAGCCGTGCCGTTACAGACGTATCCAAACACCGGTGCATAGCTGGTAATACCATAGCGTCCGGGGTAGCTGTTATATCCGCAATAGATAGCTTCTATCTTCTGATTGCAGCAAAATACAGCATAGATATCATTCACACCCAGTAAAAACAGAAACATTCCAAACACGCTCATAATCAGCAGCGCTTCGAGAGCTTCATTCCCTACAAACAAAATAACAAATGATGTGATGGCAAAACCAGCAAATGTCAGGATGATGTCCAGACATATAAAAGGTACAACCTTATATCTCTTATTTTTTATAATGATAACGGTAGATACTCCAAACAATAATGTCAATATGTATACCAGAGCTTCCATTACCATATCCCTCTCCTCCGATCCAATAAGCAAAATTTATGAGTTTTTCATTACCCAGGCAAATGCCTTCGCGGTCCGCAGCCCAGGATCTCTGAAATGATTCCCCGGATTCCATTCCAGCGTACTGCGGATCCCACACTGTTGCAGCCACGCATGAGCCTCCCGGATACAGTCACCTACAGTAGCCATAACAGGATTTTTCGTCTTTTCCTCTTTGTCCCCCAGGCTTAAGTAAACTGCCTGGCTCTGATTCTCATGCTCCTTCATATAAGACAGAAACCCGGGAAACCATACCGAGGGCGATGCCGCCGCTATCCCCGCAAACCGGTCCGTCTGATAAGATGCCCACAGAGAAAACAGCCCTGCAAGTGAATATCCTCCAAGATAATAGGTTTTACCTTCATCCGGACATAACCGCAAAATTTCTTCTAACAACGAGGCTGCGCCCCCGCCAAAGTCCTCTTTTCCGAACACCGCCGGTGATCTCCACGGAGACAGATCGAGGTTCCAGTCATCCACTTTCACCGCAATCATTTGAAAATCCAATGCTGTCAGTTTCCGGATCTGTGCCACTTCGCCCTCTATTTCCGTCAGATCATGATCTCCCACGGACTGGATCAAAACAATGGGAGCCTCCGGATTCCCATACTTATATTTAGTCATGCCGTCCTCTTTCTCTATCAAATATCCTTTTCTATCAAGTATCCATTCTATTTTATCAGTTTCAGAATCCTTTGCCTGTTATATCGCTGCATGATCACAAACATCATATCAAACACGGCCGCAAGGATCGATGTAATGATAAATGCCGGATATCCACCCAGCCAATGGCCTGCCAGAATCGGTACAAAGCTGAGCACTACGATCGTCTCATGCCCCAGTTCCGCCTGACATGTGACCTGCGCTATTTCCTCCCAGGTGTGTTGTCTCGGATCAAACAGGCTGGGATTATAGGTAGGCATACAATTCTTCCATTTTTTCACACGCAGCTTTTCATATAATTTCATTTCGGATTTACTTACCTGATACCAGTGTTTTCTGTAATCTGCCCTGTTATGCATGATAGAATTGTAGATAAATGCTACCACCCATCGCATGATAAAATGATAAGCCGTGGTTCCACAGGTAATGGCAATCGTCAGCCAGATTCCTAAAAGAGTTTTTTGATATAAAATACCCGTTACAATGGTTCCGGTCAGGAACACGACAGGCGCTGCCTTTAAAAAATTTATCATAGGTCATTCTCCGTTTTTTCAATTTCAAATGCCCGGTCAATTTCCTGCCAGTCCTCACATCTCACAAATCTGTCATTGGGAAGCTCTGCCCGGCTGTTCCATGGCCGGTCGAACACGGCTATCCTGCAGTTGTCAAAATGCATTACATGCTCAAATGCCGCCGGAGAATCCTCTACCGCAAAATTAAAGGTCATGTTGTAAAGTTCCGCCAATGTCATATTATATCTATAATCCTGTTTCGCTGTTTCGCGCCCGTATTTGTCTACGCAGAACAAGGGAACTCTTTCCAAATGATGTTCATCAAGCCATTGCCTCGATGGTTCATAGGAATTGAACGGCCTTCCGGTAATGATAAAAACCTCGTGTCCCTGATCCACCCACTTATTAATTACCTCGGAAGCCCCCGGCGTCTCCTCATAATGCAACAAATTTTCCGGTAAATGCCCCGCCTTCATTAAGACTTCATACTGTGCATCATTCAGGTCAAAGGATTTCTGCAAATTGAAAAATTGAACCTGCCGGTAAGGGACATCAATGCCGAACAATTCTTTTGCAATTTTCGTAAAATATTCTGCGGTTTCACATAGTACATCGTCAAAATCTATGTAGATTTTCATTGCTTCTCTTCTCCGAATAACCCCGGCAGTTTCTATCAGCTCCCTGCTCTTTTTACAAAGAATTTCCACGCTGCCATACCATTACATAGTCTTTTTCCCCGGTAACTTCATCCAATCCTTCTCGTTGGATTTCAAAACCTTCTCTTTGATAAAAGTGAATTGCACGTGTATTCTTTTGGTAAACATTTAAGTATAATTTCGTCTTCTTTTCTTTTACAAAATTCAACAGGAGCTTACCTATACCCTGCGACTGCATTTCATCACGGACAAAAATACCTTCCATATATTCATCGTTTAACCCTATAAAACCTTCTATCTGGCAGTCATTCTCATACACATAGACCTCTGCCTGTGGCAACATTTCTTTCACTAAATCAATATTGGAAAAACAATATTGACCCGGAATAAAATAGTGTGCTTTTAAGTTGGTATCTAACCATATATCAACAACTCGTTCGATATCTGCTTTTTGTAATACTCTGATCATACTTCTTCAAACACCCTGTTCTACTACAATTTACAAAACCACCTCGAAGATCGTCCCTCCGGATGGATTGGACTTCACTGTAATACTGCCATCATGCACTCTTACAATTTCACGGACCAGGGCAAGTCCCAGCCCTACTCCACCAAGCTCCCGGCTTCTGGATTTATCCACCCGGAAAAACGGTTCGAACACGCGCTCCTTAAGTTCCTCAGGGATTCCGGTTCCCGTATCCTCCACTGACAGATACACATGTTTTTCCTTCCGGTCTGCGGTTACTGTGACCTGCCCGCCCGAATGATTATATTTTATGGCATTCTCAACAAGATTGTATACCAGCCGGTAAATAAGGATGTCACTTCCGACCATCGTTATATCCTTACATTTTCCGATCAGTCTTATATTTTTTCCCTCTGCAAGAGGTTCCAGATCCTCCAATACCTCATCCACCAGAGCATCTAAGATAATTTCATCATCCCGTCCTACCGTCTGAAGCTCACTCATATCGAGAAGTGTCTTTACCATTTTGTTGAGTCTGTCGTTCTGTTCGGTAACCATCTTTATCATCTGTACCGTGTCTGCATCATTGTCCGGATGACTGTTGGAATGATACAGATCAAGCTGTACCTGCATCAGGGCTAATGGCGTACGAAGCTCATGGGCTGCATTTGCAGTAAATTGTCTCTGTATCTCAAATGCATCCGAGAGGCGTTCCAGCATACGGTTATACGAAACGCTAAGCTGGTTCAGTTCCTTCACCTGGTTTTCTTCTATCCGTGAATCTGCCAGATTTTGCGCCTGCACCTTTTCGATCTTGTCAGAAAGCTCTCTGATCGGTCTGAGTGCATGCCCACTTATAAAATAGGTAGCCACTCCACCCAGAAGAGCCAATACTGCTGAAATGATCAGGCTGTTTTTCCTGTAATCCGCCTTATTATTATACACCTGGACAGAAAAGTCATTGGCGAACTCATCCCATTTGTCCTCCGGAATGCTGATATATATTTCCTCCGCATCGTCCGGCTGATCATCTCCCCGTGTATCCACAGCCTCTTGCAGGGAATCCATATAATATACACCGTTTTTATAGACGAGCATCGTCACGCATCCACATATCACCGCTATATATAATGTAATGATGCAGGTAAGTCTCCATTGCAGCGACATTTTTTTCATCTATCGGACTCCTCTCGTATTTTATACCCTTCTCCCACCTTGTTCAGAATCGGATCATATCCCAGCACAGCCTTAAGCTTTTTTCTAAGGGAAGACATGTGTACTCTGATCGCTCCGCTAAAGCTATCCACAGATGCATCCCAGACATGCTCCATCAATTCCTCCTGACTTACCGGTCTGCCCATGTTCAGAAGCAGATATTCCAGAATACCATTTTCTTTTCTTGTCAGGGATACCATTTCTCCTTTTGCATAAGCCTCACGCCTTACGGTATCGAACTTTATCTCCCCGCTTTCCAGACATACATCCTTCTGTACAAACTTCCTTCTGGTCAGGCTTCTGATGCGTGCCTCAAGCTCCTGTAAATGAAATGGTTTTTCCATATAATCATTCGCCCCTGCATCCAGTGCCTCAACCTTATCCGCTATCTGCCCTCTTGCAGATAATATAAGAACCTTCGTCTCCTCATTTTCCTGCCTGAGTTCTTTCAGGATCTCCATCCCATCCATACCGGGCAGATTCAGATCAAGAACGACCAGATCATAGTTCTCCGTCAGGATACCTGCAAGAGCTTCTTCCCCATCATAGCAGGTATCTACCTCATATCCTGCGTCATACAGACTTTTCGCAACCGTATCACATATTTCTTTTTCATCCTCAACAATGAATAATCTCAAAATTCCTTCCCCGCCCTTAACAAAGATTTTACAACAATTATTGTATAATAGAGAAGTCAACTGGTCAATAAATACCACGATCGAAAGGAGTAACAATAACTTGAAGTGCAGGAAAATATCTCAGATCGTTCTGCTCGTCACCGGGATCACTATGATCGGCTACGGTGCAGTCAGAGGCGAAGCTGCTGTCGTGCTTGGTAAAGCAATAAAATTATGTCTGGAGTGTGTCGGAATTGGATAAGAGAAAAAAATCATTGTCAGGGCAGGTAGCCGGGATACGCGGATGGATACAGGCTGCTGCCACACTGCTTACTAACATTCACATCCCTAATTTTTTTAAGGGCAAAATATATCAGGGAAACGCTAAGACCGTATGTGTACCGGGATTAAACTGTTATTCCTGTCCTGCTGCCACGGGAGCATGCCCCATTGGCGCATTTCAGGCGGTGATCGGATCCTCCCGATTTAAATTTTCATATTACGTCACGGGATTTTTTATTTTACTGGGTGTGACACTTGGAAGATTTATATGTGGTTTTTTGTGTCCGTTTGGATGGTTTCAGGATTTACTTCATAAAATCCCAGGGAAAAAATTTTCCACAGCCAGACTGAAGCCGCTAAGATATCTGAAATATATGATTCTTATCGTTTTCGTTATCCTTCTGCCGCTGCTCGTAACGAACTCTATAGGAATGGGCGACCCCTTCTTCTGTAAATATATTTGTCCACAGGGCGTTCTGGAGGGAGCTATCCCGCTTTCCCTGGGCAATGCAGCCATACGGTCCGCACTTGGAAAACTCTTTACTTGGAAATGCTTTATTTTGATCACAGTTATCGTGTTAAGCATTTTATTTTACAGACCCTTCTGTAAATGGATCTGTCCTCTTGGTGCGATCTACTCGCTGTTTAATAAGGTCAGCCTTCTTAATATTAAGGTGGAGGACAGCAAATGTATCGGTTGTGGTCGATGTTCAAAGGTATGTAAAATGGATGTGGATGTGTGCAGGCATCCAGACCATCCGGAATGCATACGGTGCGGTGCCTGCATCAAGGCTTGTCCCACGGATGCGATCCACTACCGGTTTATGGGAAAATAATCATATTACTATTACTTAAAGGAGAATTTAACCATGAAAACAAACAAAAAATTCCTTACTATTTTAACACTGTGCATAGCTTTATTGCTTACAGCCTGCGGCGCAACGGATGCTGCCGGCACAGACAAAACCAATGAGTCTCTGACGGAAACCGGCACAGTATCCACAGACAGCTCCAACACTTCACTGGATGATCTGTATCAGCAGGAGAACCAGATTTTTGCAGATCATGAGGCTGTATGGAACAAGGTATTCGGCATGATGAGCAAAAGTGGTGCTGATCCCAGCAAAAATTATGCTGATTATCTGGCTGATACCGTCGAAGCAAACAAGGACTCCTTTACAGAGGATGAATTGAAAACGCTTACGGATGATATGGAAACCATACGGAAAATCGAAGAACAGATCGCAGAACTGGAACAGGGAACTGCCGCAGCCGATCATACTGCTCCGGGAAACAATTCCGAAGATGCCTCTCCCTTCCGGAATTTCTCCGGTCAGGATTTTGATGGTAATTCTGTCGATGAAAGTCTGTTTTCCGGCAATGCAGTAACCGTTGTCAATTTCTGGTTTACCGGCTGTAAGCCCTGTGTTGCTGAGTTGTCTATGCTGAACGAATTAAACAATACGCTCAAAGCAATGGGCGGCGAAGTCATCGGCATCAATACCGAAACCTTCGACGGCAATGAAGCTGCCATGAAGGAAGCTGCCGCCGTTCTTGAAAGCCAGGGTGCAAAGTACCGCAATATTTCCATTGACTCTGCTTCCGATGCGGGTAAATATGCCTCTGATATTATGGCTTTTCCTACAACCATACTTGTCGATAGAAATGGCAATATTGTAGGGGATCCGATCCTTGGGGGAATTGATAACCAGGATAACTACGACTCTCTGATGCAGCAGATTCAATCGGTAATTGATGCAGACAGCGCAAACCAATAATGCAAAACACTCCCTACGAATTCTTCATTCACCTGTTGACACCGGCAATTGATTTTGATATTATTTATCAAGAAATGAATATTCCATGAGGGAGTAGTTAGCGCGAAGGTGTGATTTGTCAACATTCTGATTATAATTTTAGAGTATAATCTGGCAAATCTTAAATAATGAGACTCATGTATATCTATTAACGGTCTGTGTATAATACACACTGGCAGATAATTGATATACATGAGTCTTTTTCATCTCTGTCGATACTTATCATCGCACAGCCTTCGGCTGACAACACTATAATGGATCACGCAAAGGAGAAAAACATGGAGAAACTTATTAACAATGCCCCGTTTGCCCTTGTTCTTGTATTCCTTGTAATCGGTTTTGTACTGCTGATTAAAGGTGCGGACTTTTTCGTAGAAGGAAGCTCCAGTGTAGCGAAGAGACTGCATGTTCCGTCCATCATCATCGGTCTTACCATCGTAGCAATGGGAACCTCTCTCCCCGAGACAGCGGTCAGTGTATCGGCTTCTATCACAGGCAACAATGAGCTTGCGGTCAGTAATGTCGTCGGTTCCAATATCTTTAATCTGATGGTCGTGATCGGCGTATGTGCAATGATCGCCACCGTAGAGGTTGCGCGGGAAACTATCCGGAGAGATATCCCCCTTTCCCTGATCTGCGCCGGTCTTTTACTGCTTTTGGGGACCATGGGACTTGGTGATCAGGCCAACATGACACTGGGACATTTCGATGGTGTAATATTCATAGGTCTTTTTGCCGGATATATCTTCTACATGATCAGAATTGCCTTAAAGGCAAATAAAGAAGGAAAAAAAGTAGAGATTGAGGGCAGTTCCGATGAAGAGATCAAGCTGATCTCCGTACCGCTCAGCATTGTTTTCATTGTCGGCGGTGCTGCTGCGATCGCCTTCGGTGGGGATCTCACTGTCGATGCTGCATCCAGAATCGCAAGCGACCTTGGAATGACGCAGACGCTGATCGGACTTACCATCGTTTCCATCGGTACATCTCTTCCGGAGCTTGTGACTTCCATCGTTGCAGCCAGAAAAAATGAAGTCGATATGGCACTGGGTAACGCCATCGGTTCCAACGTATTTAACATCCTGATGGTACTGGGTATCGCTTCCGCCATCAGTCCTATCAGCATCATTACGGAAAACATCATTGATCTGTGTGTACTGATCGCATTTACTGTATGTGTATGGATCTTCGCAGGAAGCAAAAAGAAAATCGGAAGAGTCGAAGGCTTCTGTATGGTTGCACTTTATGCAGTATATGCAATTTATATTATAATCAGATAAATGAGGGATATACAAATGATATTGTTTTTTAAAGTATTTCTCACGGAATTCATCGCTGAGATGGGCGACAAGACACAGCTTATGCTGATCGCCCTTACTTCAAAATACAAATTAAGAGATATTATACTGGGAACCGCTGCCGCAATCCTGGTACTGAACGGTCTGGCTGTCCTCGCCGGCGGGCTCGTCAGCGAATTCATTCCCGGCTGGCTCATCAAGATCATTGCTGCACTTGCATTTCTGTATTTTGCCGCATCAACACATGCAGGCAGCAATGATGAGGAAGAGGAAGGCAGCGGCAAATCCAGGATCCGGTTCGCACCGCTTGCAGTTTTCTGTACCTTTTTCGTAGCCGAGCTTGGAGATAAGACACAGCTTACCGCCATCACCTTCGGCGCCAATGAAGGTATGAGTTCCGCACTGATCGTATGGATTGGCTGTTCTCTGGGACTGTTTTTAGCAGATATCCTGGGAATGCTTTTAGGCTATCTGTTAAAGAGCAAGACACCGGAAGGGTTGCTCAATACTCTAGCCTTCACCATCTTCTCTGTATTCGGCATCTTCACACTGTATCAGGGACTGAAGCTCATCAATACAGATGTCCGTTCCATCCCGGTATTGCCGATACTGATCGCTGCAACGATTGCTTTTGCCGGTATCTGTGTGTACCTGTTTTTAAAGAGAGAGAAAAAGGCAAAAGCAGCAAACTAAAAACGAACCCCATTCTGTTTTCACGGAATGGGGTTTATTTATCTATTCCGTTCGGAACTCAAAAGAAAAATAGTACACATAATCATCCATTTCAAGGGTATCCAGCTGGTCGTTCACAATATAACCAAAATCAAAAGTTCTCGCTTCGTCATTATCATAGATCAGCGCAAGAAGCGGCTGCTGTTCATCATAGACAATATCTGTTTTCTCCTGAATTTCCGTTGCAGCTCTTCCATATCCATAGTGCTCTCCTTCCGGAACATCCTCCAGGATTGGGATTAGCATATCTCCCTGCGATTCATCATCTGCAATAATAATTTTCACGGTACGATCCTTAAACTGCGGTACAATAATAATCGTTCCATTCTGCGGTGAATCCATTCCTTCATACGAAAGCCCTGCCCTTTGTCTGTCTACCAGCTTTCCTTCCCGGTATTGCCAAATATGAATATATAGAGTTTTAAATTCATTCGTTGCCGTGTATTTATACATAAAGGCACCGTCTACGCCTGACAGCATTTCCGCCGTTTTCATTTCAATACTGTCCTTGTCCACCGGAACGATAAAGTTCTGTGGCATATTTTTCCGGAATATCATGATTCCGACCGTCAAAACAACAATCGCCGCCGTGACAAGCAGAATATCTATAATGTATTTCAATCGTTTTTGCTTCTGCTTACTGTCCGTTGCCAGCCCGATAATATTTTCTTCCGATTTTTTGGCAATATTTTCCCGGACAATATCTTCTCCTGCCAGGAATTCATTGATGCTGATACCGAGGATCTGGCAGAGTTCCGAATAGACGGATACATCCGGCAGACACACGCCCGTCTCCCTTAATTAAAGATATTGTTGGGTAAAAAAGAAAGGTCAGTCGA